>QKCP01000149.1 GCA_003246855.1 Ilyobacter polytropus | reverse complement strand
ACCAAATAAAATACGGATTTTCTACTTGATATTTCATATAATTCAATATAAAAAGGGTTTCTTTTAACTTCTATAATTATTATCTAGTTTGGTATAAAAATCATGCAATCGAATGCTAAAAGTTTTCTAGAAACTCATAAATATTAGTGCCTATTTATTACAAAAAATATAGATGTAGAAAAAATAAAAATTCTGTCCTGTAATATATTTATAAAAATTAAACGTGCTTATAATAATAAGAGAGTTTAAAGGATATTTAAATTCCCTTAAGTATATATAAATAACTATAAACCCTTCTAAAATAATCTTTCTGTTGCTACAGGGGGTGACGTTAAATTTGAAATCCAAGCTAGCATTTAAAAGATATTTTTTTACTTTCATAATAATTGTTAGTTCCTTCTATTTTTTACTCCTATTTTTTTTATTCAATAAATTCATAAAAATTGAAAATATAAAACAGTTTCGAACTATTTCCCAAAGGAATAGTTTTCTCATGGAAAAAGAACTAAAAAAAACTTTGATACCATTTGAAGTACTGAAAGTTCTGAATCCTAAGTCTCTTGAAGAAGTAAAATACAACGATATTTTAGAACCCTACTTTAACATTGATAGCCCGATTACATCCATTATGTGGGCCCAAAAATCTAGCTATTGGGAATTTTTAAAATACCAAACTTCAAGTAAAAATATTATAAAAAAAGACGCGTACTACCCTATAAAGTACGTTTCACCACCATATATAAATAATAAATCCATTGGACATGACTTAGGCGCCGAAAGGCAGATAGAGAACCTGCTTCCTAAACTGTCAACCGAAGCAATGCCTAAGCTTTTGAAAAGTTACCCTGAAATGACAGCCGGCTATGACGGTGTTATGGTAATTTTAATGCCTATTTTCACTTCAAAATACGGGCTGCCAAGACCAGAAAGACTTGATGGTATTTTATTCGGTATAATTGATTTTAAAAAAATGATAGACTCCTTAAACCTTACATGGGATCATACAAAAATAAGTTTTTATAATTCATCGAATGAATTAATTTACTCCACCGATAATTCTAAAAACGAAATCCAAAATCCAAAATTATCTTACGAAGATTACTTAAATATAGGCGGAGAAGAATTTAAAGTTGTTTTTACATCTACGCAAATTTTTCCAAGGAAAAATATTAAAATTTTGAACTTTGTCTTTTTCAGCTTAAATTTCTTGTTTCTATTAACGGCTTCATCTGCAGTCTACCTAAAATACTTGAATCCAAATAAAAGAATACTAGAATTAGTCGATATAAAAACAAATGAGATCAACTCAAACTATAGAAAACTTAAAATCGCAATGGAAGAATCCAATCTGGGAACAATAGACGTCAATATAAAAAATAACAAAGTTTCCTTAAACAGAGAGGCACGTTTTCTTTTTCAGGTCTATACAACTAATAAAACCTCAATGGAAGATTTCTATAATTTTATACACCCCGATGACTTAACGGCCTTCAAAGACAGCATAAACGCCGTATATTTAGGAGTAACTTCTTCATTTCAATCCGAAATAAGAGTGCGCCCTAAAAATAGAAGCGAACGCTGGATATTTTTTCGTGGAGAGGTATATGAAAAAAGTATCAACAACAAACCGTCGAAGCTTCTAATCACAGCATCCGATATATCAGATTCTAAAATTCTCAAAAAAAATTCACTAATAGACCCTCTAACAAGAATCTACAACAGAAGATACTTAGATGATATCTTAAAAAATGGGTTTCTCTCATTAGACCAATCTGCATACATATTTGCACTTGCAATTTTTGATATAGACTATTTCAAAAAAATAAACGACACCTATGGACACCAAGCAGGTGATCACATGCTAAAAGAGTTCACTGCATTTATAAAAAAACATATAAGACCAAATGATATACTTGCAAGATTTGGAGGAGAAGAGTTTGTAGTTGTATTTAAAGATGTTGACAGGTATGAAGCTGCAGTTGTGGTGAATAGGATAAAAAACGAAATACAATCCAAAGTTTTCGTATATAATAACAGGGAAATAAAGTTGACATTTAGCTGTGGACTTGCCGACTTGAGTGAAATCGAAAAAACCCCAAATTATAATGAAATTTTAAAAATCGCAGATAGCAGACTTTACAAGGCAAAAAATATGGGAAGAAATCTAGTAATCCAAGATTAGAGCAAGTGTTGACAAATGAAAAAAAATATGTTAAAAATAATTAGCACTCTTATGTACAGAGTGCTAATTTTCAATGAGAGGAGTTTTTTATGACAAAAGAGGTAAAGAACTTTCAAACTGAAACGAAGGAACTTTTAAACCTGGTTACACACTCAATATACACGCACAAGGAGATTTTTTTAAGAGAGTTAATCTCGAATGCCAGTGATGCTATCGATAAAATGAGATTTTTATCTCTTACAAATCCGGAAATATTAGAGGGTGATGAAAAATTTAAAATTGAGCTTATAAGGGATGAGAAAAAGAAGATTCTCACGCTTAAAGACAACGGAATTGGCATGAATCATGATGATGTCGTGAGTAATATAGGCACAATTGCAAAATCCGGTTCAAAGGCTTTTTTGAGCCAGCTTAAAAAATCAAAAGAGCAATCCGACGAGGTAGACATCATAGGGCAATTTGGAGTAGGTTTCTATTCAGCCTTTATGGTAGCTGACAAAATCACTCTGATTACAAAAAGATATGATGATGAAAATGCTGTAAAATGGGAATCTAAAGGTGACGGAACATATACCATTGAACCAATCGACAGGAAAGCTAGAGGGACAGAGATTATGCTTCACCTAAAAAAAGATGAGGATGACTCTAACTATGAATTTTTGTCTGAGTATAAACTAAGAGAGTTAGTGAAAAAATATTCCGATTATATAAGGTACCCAATTCTCACAACTGTGGAAAGAGAGGAACCTTCATCGACAAAAGACGGTGATGTGGAAAAGACAAAAGAAGAAATCACCTTGAACTCTATGATACCTCTGTGGAAAAAAAATAAAAATAACATCGAAGAAAAAGAATATAATGAGTTTTACATGAACAAGTTTCATGATTGGATTGAGCCTCTTAAAGCCATCCACATAAAAGCCGAGGGAAATGTGGAATATACAGCGCTTATATATATCCCTTCCAGGGCTCCAATGGATTTCTACTCAAAAGATTTTGAGAAAGGGATACAATTATACACAAAAAATGTCTTCATAATGGATAAATGCAAAGAACTGGTCCCAGAACACTTTAGATTTATAAAAGGGCTTGTAGACTCCGCAGATTTCTCACTTAATATATCCAGAGAGATCTTGCAGCAAGACAGACAACTTCAAATAATTGCAAAAAACATTGAAAAACGTGTGCAAAAAGAATTAGAAAAATTAATGAACGACGACAGAGAAACTTACAGTAAATTTTTTAAAGAGTTTGGTGTCATTATAAAAGCAGGCATCTATGAAAACTTCGGCTTGCACAAAGATACCTTGAAAAATTTATTAGCATTCTACAGCACCCATTCAGACAAGATGACCAGTTTAGAAGAATATGCTTCCAGGATGCCGGAAGACCAAAAATACATCTACTACGTAGCAGGTGAAAACAAAGAGTCCTCTTCAAAGCTTCCTCAGATGGAGGTATTAAAAGATAAAGGATTCGAAGTGCTTTTCTTCACAGACAGGGTAGATGAATTTGCCATAAAAACACTGGTGGAGTTTGACGGCAAAGAATTCAAGTCGGTAACTGAAGAAGACATAGACCTCGGAGAAAATGAAACCGATAAAAAGCTTTTAGAAGAAAAAGAAGAAGAAAACAAGGATCTTCTGGAAAAAATTAAAGAACACTTAGGGAATAAGATTAGTTCTGTTCGGCTTTCTAAAAGACTGAAAACAAGTGCTGTATGTCTTGTAAGCGGCGAAGCAGGAATAAGTTTTGAGATGGAAAAAGTGCTTTCCGAAATGCCTGGAGAAACGCCTATGTCCGGCATGAAGGCAGAAAGAATCTTAGAAATTAACCCAGATCATGAACTCTTCCAATCCTTGAAAAAGATAAGCGAGACATCGCCAGAAGATCTAGATGATTTTGCAGACTTACTGTACAGTCAAGCCCTTCTAATCGAAGGATTCGCGCTTGAAAACCCAGTTGAATTTGCAAATAAAATGGCAAAACTCATGATAAAAGCATCAAAGTAAGGCCTATTAGTAGGCCTTCTCACTTCAAATTGCAGCCAAAAAGTAACGTTTTGATTAAAAAATATTAATCTAAAAAAGCTTCATGTCTGCGTTCTGTAATTTTAACCCCTTGAAAAAACTGTTGCAAAAGGAAGCACTTCATTGCTATCAATAATGGATCTTAAAAAAATAACTTTTATTTATTTTTTTTAATTTAACTGTAGAATGGATTAATTTTAAAATAATCTAATTTTTAGTTGACTGAACCTATATTTATGATATAATTAGTTCAACTTAAAAGAAACTGTAGCCGGCAACTTTTGGCTGGTAGTAA
>QKCP01000116.1 GCA_003246855.1 Ilyobacter polytropus | reverse complement strand
GTTTATTTTTTCTTAAGTAAAATTTACATCTTTCTTTGTTATTCTGTACTTGTGAAATGTACATTAAGTTGGCACTTACTATTAATTTTTTCCCATTATCATCATATCTAAGGAGCATCCCTCTATACAGAGAAATCGCTTCGTCATAAGATTTCATTCCTTCATAGCAAAGAGCCTTCATGTTATTCAAATGAAATATTCTTTCAGTCTCTGTTACGATATCATCTAGAGAGATATAGTATTCTAGAGCCTTGTCAAATCTTTTCAGCCCATCATAAGCCAATGCCAAGTTGAATATAATCTTTTGTCTGAGTTCAACGTCAAATCTTTCTATTTCTTTTTTAATCAATTTTTCCAAATCCAGCATCTCATCATAATTTTCATAAAATAGGTAAATTCTGCCTATATTTAAGCTTACTTCTCCTAAAGTAGCATAGTCTTTTTTAGATAATAAATCGTTTAATATTCTAGTATAATAGCTAACTGCTCTCTTATAAAATTCTTTTTCATAAAGTTTATCGCCTATTTTCTTATATAAGGTTATTTTAGTCAGCAAATCAAATTCACTAGCAAAATTTTCTATTTCTCCTATGACTTTCTCTACATCGTTTTTATCATTGTTCAACTTAGATATAAATTCTTCTCTGACCTTCTTCAGTTGGTCTGTTTCACTTTCAAGGATATAATCAATTGTTATCTGCTTATCAATCCCCCTCTCTTTAAATATCTCATTAAAGTTTTCAACAAGTAGTTTAGCAGCTCTTCTGCTCAACTTCGTTTTTCCTATTTCAATCATCCCGAGATGACTTCTGGAAATTTTTCCCCTTGCCAAATCAGCCTGATTGATCTTGTATCGCTTTCTTAATTGAATGATTTTGTCGACAGCTGATAAAATTTTCATAAAATCCTCTCCTATCTCTATAAAAATTTACCATATATATCAACTCATGTCAAGTTGACAGCCGACATTTTATGCTTTAAAAGTTATTTTTTTACATTATATGAATTTTCACCTTTTTAAAAATTCTTTATAATATACAATTAGAAAAACAAATCTCCGTTTAAATATATTTATTATTTTATATCCTTCCAGTAATTTAACTACTCGGCTTAAAACAAAATTTTTTCATAAATCAAAATATACTAAATAAGTTTTGATTTTAGATTAATTTTAAGTAAAAAATAAGTTAATTTCAATTCTTATTTAATTACTTTATAAAAAATCGTATGTTTTTTATAAAATTTTGTCGGTTTTTCCGATGACAAAACTTTATAAAAAACTTGATTTATTAATATAGACATGGTATATTCTTAGTGACATATATTTATCTTTTACTGTCTATGATTAAAAGGAGGATAGTTATTATGTACAAGACACAAGTTAAAACTCCTGTTAAAGATAGTGTTTTTTGGTCCTTTTTTTTTAATATGGACTTAATTGAAGTTTTTAAAATAAGAAAACAATTAATTATTTTTGATAAAGTTCTGGATATAGAACTTAATAAGTCTGAGATAAAAAAAATAGAAAAAGTTGAAATTGCTTTTCTGAAAAAAGTCGGGGACTTTAAAAATAAGAACCCAAAAGTATATTCTTTCTGCACTTACCGAGATACTTGAAAACTTTTTTTTCTATCACGATGACACGGTTGATCATTTTAAAAGAGTTGGTAGGTTAAGCGGATTTTTAACTGAAAAGTACACCGGATCTATTGAGCTTTCCGAAGAGATTGAATTTTTTTCTATTATTCACGATATAGGTAAACTTGGCATACCTGACAGAATAATGAAAAAAACTAACAAACTCACATTGGATGAATTTAAAGTTATGAAACGTCATACCCAAATAGGGCAGTTAATTATAGAAAATCTGAATTTAGGAAGTGTTTGTGAGAACATAATAAGATATCATCATGAAAAGTGGAACGGTAAAGGGTATCACGGCTTGGAAAAAGAGGATATACCTATAGAAGCTAGAATAGTGGCTTTTGCAGATGTTTACGATGCTTTGAGGGGGAAAAGATGCTACAAAGCTTCTTTTACACATGAAGAGGCTAAAAAAATAATTGTGTTTGAAAAAGGAAAACATTTTGATCCTAAATTAGTTGACTTATTTTTGGAACATGAATATGAATTTAAATCTATATATGAAAATTTTTAGGGGTCTAGCGGCCCTTTTTTTATTTTTAAACTTTTATTTCTACAGAAAAATAGAAGGTAAAAGTGCGGTTTTTATCCCGCACTTTTACCTTTAATAATAGTTTTTAATCTCTCCCATTAATTTTACAAAATACTCCCAGACATTTTTAACAGAACTTATCTCCACTTTTTCTTCAGGAGTGTGTGCCCCATAGATGTTAGGTCCAAAAGATATCATGTCTACATCTTCTCCTAATTTTTCTGAAAAAATGCCACATTCAAGCCCTGCATGTATGGCTTTTATTTCTGCACTGTTCCCTGTAAATTTTTTATATATTTCTGCACAGACCTCTCTTATTCTAGATTGAGGCTTATATTTCCAAGCAGGATAGAAAGAATCTACATAAAATTCACACTCCAATACTTCTGACAAAGTCTCTAATTCCAGTTCTACAGCTCTCCTAAGGGATTCAACAGAACTCCTTATAGCGCTTTCTAAAATTACTGTATTTTTACCGGTTTTCACCACACCCAGGTTAAGAGAGCATTCTACCAGCCCATCAATATCCATGCTCATGCTTTTTACCCCATTTGCATGTAAAAAAATCGCCTCTATAATTTTTTCAGTACTTTCACTTGTCATCATCTCGTCACTATCAGATTCTACTCTTTCAATGTTTATAACAACTCCTGGATCACTTATCCTGTACTCATCCTTTATAACAGAGTTGTATTCTTCTACCGCACGTATCAAGGTTTCAAGGTATCCTGCCCCAAATATTATCAAGGTATCTGCTTCCCTAGGTATAGCATTAGATTTTGCTCCACCATAAATCTCTACTATATTGAACTCCATTGTCTTGTAAAGCTCTTTCAAAAATCTCCCCAAAAGTTTATTAGAATTCCCTTTCTGCTTGTGTATATCAGCTCCGGAATGTCCTCCTTCTAGGCCCCTTACCTTTATCTTGTATTCAGCGACGTTTCCTAAAACAGCACACCTTTCAAACGGTACGGTGAAAACACCTCTCGAACCGCCTGCACAGCTTACGTAAAACTCCCCCTCTTCCTCTGTGTCGATGTTTATCAATATTTTCCCGGAAAGCTCAGACGGGTCTAGCCTGTCGGCTCCACTCATCCCCATCTCCTCATCGGACGTCAGTACAATCTCCAGGTTTGGGTGTGGCAGGTCGGAGTCTAAAATTGCCAGTGAAAATGCGACAGCTATTCCGTTGTCAGCTCCTAGAGTGGTCCCATCTGCCTTTATGAAACCACCGTCAATTTTTAATTTTATACCGTCTTTTTCAAAATCATGGACCGTATCTTGGTTTTTTTCGCACACCATATCCATATGTCCTTGGATTATTACTGTCGGCACATGCTCGTAACCTTCCGTAGCTCTTTTTTTTATTATAATATTAAGCGCTTCGTCCTGTGTCACCTGAAGATTTCTATCTTTTGCAAATTTAAGCAAATAATCGCTTATCATTTTTTCGTTTTTAGATCCCCTTGGGATACCGCTTATTTCCTCAAAATATTTCATTACAGTTTTCGGCTCTAGATTTTCAAGCATACTCACAACCCCCTCTACGTATTCTAAAAAGTTTTTTCTCTCTAAAGTGAATAAATTAAAACCGGCTAGAAGCCGGTTTTCTTATTTCATATTTTCCAATCTTTTTATCCTCTCTTCCATTCTTGGATGAGTACTGAAAAGTTCTGCCATTTTCTCCCCAGAAAGTGGATTTACTATAAACATATGAGAGGTTGCTGGACTAGCATCCATGTGTATGTTTCTGCTCCACATATCCAGCTTCCTTAAAGCTCCGCTCAGGTACCTTGGATCTCCGCACACCCTTGCCCCAAATTGATCAGCTTTATATTCCCTGGTCCTGGATATAGCCATCTGCACAAGCATAGCGGCTATAGGCGCTAAAATTGCCATGAGTATTATCGCTACTGGGTTGGAATCTTCCTCATCATCCCTGCCAAAGAATGCTGCCCATCTCGCCATATGCGCTAGGTATGTTATCGCTCCAGCTATGGCTGCAGCAACGGTGCTTATAAGTATGTCACGGTTGTACACATGCCCCAGCTCGTGACCTATAACCCCGGCAAGCTCATGTTCATCCAATATTTCAAGTATGCCGGTGGTAACTGCAACAGCTGCATTTTTAGGGTTCCTTCCCGTAGCAAACGCATTTGGTTGTCTTTGCGGTATTATATACACCTTCGGCATAGGCAGTTTTGCAGTTTTCGCTAACTTTTCAACGGTACTGTAAAGACCTGGATTGGTCTGCCTATTTACCTCCTGCGCCCTGTACATAGACAATACAATCTTATCACTATACCAGTAACTAATAAAATTCATTAAAAATGAAAAAATAAGAGCTATAGTCATTCCAGACCTTCCGCCTATTAGGTTTCCTAAAAAAAGAAGCATCAGCGTTAAAAAAGTCATAAGAAAAAAAGTTCTCAAGTTCTTCACGATGTTGTGTGCACCTCCATAAAAAATTTCTATCCTATTGTTCCTTACTCTCATTTTACATAATTTTTGTGATTTTTAAAAGAGATTTTTAAATTTTTAAATCCCTGTAAAATTATTTAGTATTATTTCCCTAATTTTTCATTTAAGTCATTTATTTCAAACCCATACTTTTCTTTCACTTCTTTAAGTGGTTTTTCTATTGGAAAATTCTCTGGCAGCCCAAACCTACTTATAAGTTCCGCTTCTTCTATGCCAGTCTCTGAGCTTATGCTCTCTATGCTCATACTTCCCTTTATTTGGAACCCTGCTTCTGCCACCTCAACTCCGTTTTCCTCAAGTATGCCTTTCACAATATTTCCTACGTTGCCGTGATCAAACTCTATCCCCTTTTCCTGTAAAACTTTTTCAGCATCCTTTAACGTTATATCAGGTGACAGTTCCTCCATTTTTATCCCTAGCCTTTTATAAAGTTTTTCAAGCGGTATTTCAAATTCATACGACACCGTCGACAACGTCATCCAGCCCCTTATGTTTTCAGGATTTGTTTTTATTATTTCTTCTACACTTGACGGCGTTGCCTCCCAGTAGCCTAAAAGTCTTGATCCACCTATAATACCGACATATATCACCAGCCCTCCAACAAATACTGCAGACGGCTTAACTATTTTTTTATGTATCTTTGCCGAAATGGAGTTAGGCTTAGTCGGGCAGGCCTCCATACACTCCAAACAGTTTATACATTCAGAACTTTTAATTTTATCTAGTTCTGATACTTTTATATTTACAGGGCAAGCTCCACTGCATTTCCCGCAATTTATACAACTACTTTCATTTCTTTCCAATTTATAGAAACTTATTTTTTTCATTATCCCTAAAAAGGCCCCTAGAGGGCAGGCATATTTGCAGAAGAACCTGTCAAAAAACATTGAAGCCGCTAGAGATAGGATTAGCACGCTAAATCCAATCCAGTACTCATTCAATAGTTCTTCTATCCCAGCGGGAATATGTGCATAGGCTGCAAATGGATCGTAGCTGTTTACAACGAGTTCCCCTGTTCTCCAGGTAAAATAAATTATTGCAACCAAAACAAAGTATTTTAAATACCTTAATTTTCCGTCTAAAGTTTCTGGTATCTCATATCTTTTTTTAAAAATTTTCTTGCCGATTTTTCCAAAAATCTCCTGCATAGTCCCAAGTGCACATATCCAGGCACAAAAATACCTCGCCATGACAATTACTAATACTACAGTTGCCACAAATAACACTATATTGGAATAATAGAGTTTTTTAATGAACTCTCCCTTGGTAAAAAATCCATAAAATGCCTCGATGCCTCCAAAAGGGCATATCGTATGCGTGTTGGGTGCTCCTTGCGGCCCTCCTCCTACAACTTGATGTCTAAATGCCCCCAATGTTACAAGCATTAGAAAAAATATTTGAGTTGCCATTCTAAATTTTTTAATTTTAAAACTCATCCTGTCCCTCCTCGTTCATCTCTTAACATACCGTAATTTATTTTAAAAATAGAGGGGGTTTGCCCCTCTACTTAATAGTATCTCTTCATGTAGTATCTTTCATAGTTGCTGTCATTCCTATGCTGTTGCGATTCGTGATCTTTCGTATATTTATTTCCTCTGAAACCATCTTCGACTTTTTTCCGTATTTCTTCTCTGTTTTTCAATCTGTTATTTTCTAGTTTTTTTATAGGCCTATATCTTTGAGAGTATGATTTATCTACTTTTACCCATTCTACTCTTCCTTGTACCATAATTTTTTGTATTTCGAAATCATTTAAAGTAATTTGAATCCTTAGTTTTTCATTGGAGAACCTTTTTTCAGGATATTCTTTCATCGTATATCTCCTATTGTAATTATTTTTTCTCCTGGAAAAACCTCTATCTGATCCGTGTGCAAAAAGCAGTGCTGAGAATACTAAAATACCTAATACTAATAATATTTTTTTCATCATTTAGCACCCCTTTCATACTACCCTCTAATAATATATTACAATGGCTATGTGACTAGTTTGTGTTCACCATATGAAAGGTGGATGAATTTTAAACTTTTTTTAGGTCAAGCAAGAATTTCATTCTTTTTTTATTCGTAACTTTATAATTTTTCTTATTTTAACACGGTTATTCGAGCTATTATGCCTTATTCAGAAGTTGGATTTAAAAAAATAGAGGGAAAATCCCTCTATCTAAAATTTTGCAGCTAATATCTCATCATATGGTGCCCTTCATAATCATCCATCATGTGGTGGTCTCCGTAGCCTCTCATATAACCTTCACCTATGAAATCGTCACCAAATGTTTTCCTCATTTCCTCCATATGTCTAAATCTGTTGCCATCGAGTTTTTCCATTAGCCTGTACTTTTCTGAATTTAGTTTATTTACTTTTTCCCAGTCCACTTTTTCTTGTATTCTAAGCCTTTCCATTTCCAAATTTTTTGCTCGGATTTCTATTTGAAGTTTTTCATTTTCTTGGAAATGTTTATTACGCATTGCCTCAAATTTTTTGTAATCGTCATCAGACAATTTTTTTTCTGCGTACTCTTCCATCATATATCCCCTGTTGTAGTAACCTCCTCCACTGGAATAACCTCTACCTGATCCACGTGCAAATAGTATTGCAGAAACTATCAATACACCCATTACCAATAAAATTCTTTTCATAGTTTGACACCCCTTTCACAACTGTTCTCTATTATTATATTACTATTGTCGTGTGACCAGTTTGTGTCCACTGTATGAAAGTTAAATGAATATTATATTTTTTTTAAGTCAAACCAAAATTTTACACCTTTTTCTGTATTAAGCACTCCGTAATTGCCACCCATCTTCTTCAATATCCCAGCTATAACAGCAAGTCCTAAGCCTCCGCTTCCACCATATTTTCTAGTCCTGGATTTATCCAGTTTATAAAATGGCTTCCACAAATTTTCCATTTCCAAGTCAGGTATCTGCGTTCCGCTATTTTCTATTTCTACAACTGCTCTATCTCTGTTTACAAAACAGCTTATTAATAGTTCTCCATTTTCATCACCGTATTTCAAGGCGTTACTCAAGAAATTTGAGATTATTCTCTCTAGAGATTTTTTATTCCCAGTGACTTTTACATTCTTTGTAAGTTTAAGCTTTATGTTTACCTTCTTTTCATCGAATAATCTCCTGAACCTCTTAGCTTCATTTAACACCGTATCTCCTAAATCTACATCTTCAATTTCCATCACCTTGCTCTCATCTTCTAGCACCATTAGTGTCAAGAGCTCACTAACAAGGTTTGAGATGTTGTTCCCCTCTTCTATTATGGAGTCGTAATAGTAGTCCTTTTCTCCCTCATCTACAACTCCCTCTTTGAGGCTTTCGGCGTAAGTATTTATTATGGCTATGGGTGTCTTTATCTCATGTGAGGCTGCCGATATAAATTCCCTTCTCAGCTCATCTACTCTCTTTTCCTTTTTTATATCCTCTTTAAGCTTCTCGTTAGCTATTTTTAGTTCTCCGATATTTCTTTCCAAGCTATATGAAAGATGGTTCACGCTTTCTCCCAGTTGCTGCAGTTCGTCCCCTGTATTTACAGCACATTTTTCGCGGAAATCCATACTAGCCATGTTTTGGGCCACACGATTTATTTTATTTATAGGTTTAGTCATTTTTAACGAGAATAAGTAACTTAAGCCAGCTCCTACAAAGATTGATACAATTCCTAAATATATATAAAACCTGTTGAATATATCTACTGCTTCCTTTACAGAGCTAATGGGAGTGCTTATAATTATAAGCTCTCCTGCACTATTTTTCGTTACAATATTCATCAGTTCAATGTTTAATAGTGGATGTTTACTATCTATCCTAATTGCTTGACCTGGTTTCAAGTTTGCTATACTACTATACTCGCGTCTGCCTACTACATTTTCCATCATTCTTCGTCGCATATCGGCCATCATCCTAGGTCTCTGATTGTTAACTCTTATACCTATATTGTATCTAGCCTCTATGCTATCAAATTGATCTGGGGTTATCTCACCTGCTGATATACTCTTCGCTATCTCTAACATATCATTATTTTTTTCTTTTATGTAGTACTCGGCTAAATAAACCCTGATTAAAATAATCCCTGTCCCCAAGATGCTTAATATGAGTATTAAATTCATAAAAAATGCCTTTTTCAAAATACTCTTCTTCACGGTTTACACCTCAAATCTATATCCATATCCCCTTACGGTCTCAATAAATTTTCCATCAAGCTTACTCCTAAGCTTTTTTATATGTGTGTCCACAGTCCTGAGTTCTCCATAATAGGTATAGTCCCATACGTTATTTAGTATCTGCTCCCTGCTAAGTGCTATACCCTTGTTTTTGGCCAGATATATTAAAAGCTCGTACTCTTTTGGTGCAAGTCTCACTTCATTTTTTTTGTAATAAACCCTGTGGGCATCTTCGGCTATCTCAAGCTCGCCAAACTTTAAAGAATTGTTTTGAGAGTTTTTCCTATTTAAGAGAACCTTTATCCTTGCAAGGAGCACGCCGAGGCTAAAAGGTTTTCTTAGGTAGTCGTCAGCTCCAAGCTCCAATCCGAAGATCTCATCAGACTCCGCTCCCCTGGCTGTTAGCATTAGTATAGGAATGTCGCTCTTGCTTCTTATCTCACGGCATACGCTCCACCCATCCATTTCCGGAAGCATTATGTCCAATATAACCAGATCATAATCCTCATTTTGTGAACTGTATAACCCTTCCTTTCCATCTGATGCTTCATGGACCTCGTAACCATTTTTTTCCAAATAGTTTTTTACAACCCTTCTGATTTTTTCCTCATCCTCTACTATTAACACCTTTTTCATAAAATGTCACCTCAATTTATTATAACACTCTATTGTGTACAAGCTGTGTCCGCTATCACTTCTTTAGTGTTTCGACCAAAATATTTCGAAGTTCTTCCAATTCAATATCTAGCTGAAGCTTTTTCACTAACTCTGTGAGATTCTCATCGTTTAAATAATTCTGAAAATCTCCGTCGCGCTTTCCGCTTCCTAGATAACTGTGTATCACATTTAAAAGTTCTTCGCCGTAGCTTTTGAATTTTTGATTACCTACCCCTCGTATTTGCAGCATCTCCCATCTGTTTTTTGGCTTTTTCTCAGCCATCTCTATTAAAGTAGCGTCCGAAAGTATTATGTAAGGAGGTAAGTTTTCCCGCTTTGCTATACCCTCTCTCACCTCAGAAAGTTTTTCAAACAGATCGTCCTCATATAAGAAGTCAGGTGCATCTTCTTTTCTAAAAACTCTTTCCATACCAGATATCACTTTGTACGCTTTTTTAGTGAGCCTCAAGACCGGGTAGGAACCGTTTGTCAGCTCCAGGTAGGATCCCAAAATCAAAAACTCTATAAACTCGCTCAGCTCGTTTCTGGTCATACCGCTCAATATACCGTATGTGCTTAGCATGTTGAGGTTGTTCCTCTCTATTTTGTTCCCTTCCTCTCCCAGCAAAACAGTCACTACAGTGGATATACCGAATTTCTGCTTCATCCTCCCCACGCAGGAAAAAACTTTTTGAGCCCTCACTGTAACATCCTGTATGCTCTCATCTTTCCTGCAGTTTGAGCAGTGCCCGCAGTATGATTTCGGATTTTTTTCACCGAAATATTTTAATATATATTCAGTTAGGCACCCATCGGTATGGCAGTACTCCATCATCTTTTGAAGTTTCAGGTACTTTTCTTTCTTATGTTCAGGAGCTGTTTCCCTGTTCGAGTCTATAAAATATTCCTGCACTCCTATATCTTCCTCGTTGTATATAAGCACGCACTCTGCCTGTACCCCGTCCCTTCCGGCCCTGCCGGCTTCCTGGTAATAAGACTCTATATCTTTTGGGATATTACAGTGTATGACGAATCTGACGTTTGACTTGTCTATCCCCATACCAAAAGCGTTGGTGGCTATCATTACCCTGACTCTGTCGTATATGAAGTTTTCCTGATTATTCTTTCTCTCCTCTTCGCTTAAACCTGCGTGGTACCTGGACACACTGACCCCCTTGCCAACTAGCAGCGAGTATATTCTGTCCACCTCTTTCCTAGTGGAAGCGTAGACTATCCCGGACTTTTTATTGTTTTTTTCAAGATACTTCCTGGTAAACTCAAAACTGTCTTCATCTTCAACTACCTTTAGGGAGAGGTTTTCCCTGCCGAAACCGGATATGAATTCAACAGGGTCTATTAGACCCAGCTTGTCCAAAACATCCTCTCTTACCTTTGGCGTAGCAGTAGCAGTCAGGGCTGCCACGGGTACCCTTTCATCCAGCTTTTCTATAAACTTAGGGATTTCAAGGTATGACTTCCTAAAATCGTGCCCCCACTGTGATATGCAGTGGGCCTCGTCAACAGCTATAAGTGAAATATTTTCCCCGCTTATCAGTTCGTAAAATTTATCCAACACCAACCTCTCAGGTGCCACATATACAAGCTTTACTTTCTTAGATTTCAGCTTTTTCATGGCATCTATATACTCTTCCCTGTTCAAGCTACTGTTTATATATATAGACGAAACTCCTATACTGTTTAATGTATCCACTTGGTCCTTCATAAGGGATATTAAAGGGGATATAACTATTGTGATACCTTCAAAGAATATTGCCGGCACCTGATAGCATATGGACTTCCCGCCACCAGTAGGCAAAATACCTAAAATATCCCTTTTATTCAGTATATTTTCTATTATGATTTTCTGTCCATTCCTAAACTCATTATACCCATAATATTTTTTCAATATGTACTTAGCCTTTTTCCACATACCTACCATCCCCACTTTTTTCTCTTATTAATAATACTATATTTCAACTATTCTTTCAAAGAGTTTCCACATTCACATTTTTCAAAATACAACTTATATTGACAAACCACGGTACTTTTCTTGATTTTTGACTTTTTTAATGCAAAACTTTGCGAAATTTTGATATTTTTTTAGTTCTGCATAAAGTTCAGATACAAAAAGACCTTTTGATGTTTTCAATTAAAATTTATTATTTTTGTATAGTACTCGGGAATAGTGTATAATTTAATTAGAGGGTCTACTCTCGTAACATAAAGGAGGCGATATTATGGATAAACTTTCATTTACTAAAGTAGAAAAAGAATTTTGGCCTAAATTTAGGGACGAAATCAATCATGCCAGAAATACTGTAGAAGTTTCAGGTATATTTTCCATCACAGTTGCTGAATTTTTAAAAGAAGTCCTAGAAGAAAAAGAAATAGTCGGAGATTACATCGAGTTTTTGCCTGATGATCCTTGCCACTATAAATTCGACTCAGAGATATTGAATAATAAAAAATTCAGGGAAACTTTTAGTTCCTCTGATTTAGGAAATATAATTGATAGATTCGTACACGCTGCAAACAGTAGATATGTCCATCTTAGCAAGCTTCCTGAAAAAACAAACTCTAAAATCAAAAGACATTAAGCCTCTGTTTTTCAGAGGCTTTTTTTATATTTTCCTTTTTCAGAAGCCTCCAAATACCACTTGTGATTTTAACCATCTTAAAGTAAAATTATACTATAACAATCTTTTCTAGAAATGGGGAGGTACTATGAGATATTTGATAGTTGGTAACGGGGCGGCGGGAATAGAAGCTGCTTTAAACATAAGAAAATTGGATAGTGATGGGGAAATTAAAATAATAGCCCAATCCAAAAATCATTTTTACTACAGACCGAGGCTGATAGAGTATCTTGCTGGCGATATCGATTTCAACTCACTTTTAAAATATGATGAAAAGTTTTATCAAGAAAAAAACATCGACATCGAGCTCGGACTAAAAATTGTTAATATAGACAAGGAGAATAAAGTAGTGGAGTGCGAATACGGAGAGAAATTCTCTTACGATAAACTTTTGATAGCCACAGGTGCGAGATCATTTATCCCTACAATAAAAGGAATTTTAAAAGTTGGCATCTTCAAGTTCAGGGGAGTCAGCGATTGCGATGAGATCCTTTCATATTCAGAAACCCACAAAGATGTGATTATAATTGGAGCCGGACTACTTGGAATAGAGGCTGCCAATTCTCTTAAAAAGCGTGGGAAGAACGTTACCATAGTAGAGTACTGCGACCGTTTACTTCCAAATCAGCTGGACAAAGAGGGGTCGGATATACTCAGGGACAAGCTGGAGGAAAAAGGGATAAACTTCATCTTGGGGGACTGCGTAGAAGAAGTTCATGGAAGGGCCTTTGTAGATGGCCTAACTCTGCGTTCGGGAAAAACTATGCCTTGTAAGGTCATTATACTTTCTACTGGCATAAGGCCGCGTTTAGAACTGGCTGAAAATCTAGGTTTAAATACCCAGCGGGGCATAATAGTAAATAATAAGATGGAGACCAATATAAAGGATATCTATGCTGCAGGCGATGTAGCAGAACACAACGGTCTTTGCTATGGTTTGTGGATCCCTTCGATGGAACAGGGGAAAATAGCTGGAATAAACATGGCCGGGGAAGCATCTGAATATGAAGGTAGCACTATAGAAACCAGGTTAAAAGTAACAGGTATCTCAGTTTTTTCTGCTGGAATAATAGGCACCGATGAAGCGGATGTTTACGCCTACAAAGATGATATAGTGTACAGAAAGTTTTTTGTAAAAGATGGCAAGATAATAGGTGCTTTTATAATAGGTGATCCTAGGTCAAGCTTGAAAGTTAGCAAAGCCATAAACAACGGTGACGGTATCGAGACATTAAAAGAGCTTTTGTAAAATCACCCCCCTGGGATATCCCAGGGGGTTTTTTATTGATTGTTTGCAAGTCTATGCTTAAATAGTTGGAACGGTTTAATTATACAACTCAAGCTGCTGCTCAGATATGTTTTAAATTCTCTTTTATTGATTACATGAAAATCGTTACTTTTCTCCATACAACTCTGTGTACAAAATTATATTCATTTTTTTATTAAAGTTTATTTGTGTAATTAGTAAATTTATTTAGAATTTAAATATGAATAACTGCTTCTGTTAAAATAAGTGTTTGCTTTTTTTCATAAATTAGGTAAAATATAAGTGGGTTTTACTTATGTAGTTTTTGTCAGGGAGGATTTATATTGAAAATAACAAGGCCGGTTTGGATTGAGATAAATTTAGACAACTTATCGCACAATGTCAAAGAGATAAAGAGAGTTTTAAATAGCGGCACCCTTTTGACCGCCGTTATAAAAGCCGACGCATACGGGCATGGGGCCCTGGGAATAGCTGAAACTCTCATCGAGAGCGGCGTAGACAGATTTGCTGTGGCAACACTTTCGGAGGCTATGGAAATAAGGGATAAATTCAAGGATACACCCATTCTTATACTCGGGTATACCCCT
The DNA here is from genome assembly GCA_003246855.1 of Ilyobacter polytropus. Taxonomy (GTDB): domain Bacteria; phylum Fusobacteriota; class Fusobacteriia; order Fusobacteriales; family Fusobacteriaceae; genus Ilyobacter_A; species Ilyobacter_A polytropus_A. Next base: position 4,174 of record QKCP01000116.1, on the reverse strand, counting down.
AAAGAATTTTTGTCCCCATTGGTCGAATACGATATAACCCCTACAATTTATTCTTTGGCACAAGCTGAGGAATTGTCCAGGGCAGCCACAGTTTTTGGGAAGACAGTTAATATCCATATAAAAATAGATACAGGAATGCACAGAGTCGGTATGGCCGTATGCAGTGATAGTGTGGATGAGATAAGAAAAATATCCAAACTCCCAAATATCCTGATTGAGGGAATTTATACGCATTTTGCCACTTCTGACGAAGCTGATAAATCCTATACTTTAGCGCAGGTTGAAAAATTTAAGACAATAATCTCAGATTTAGAGGATATCGGCATAAATATACCTATAAAACACGTTTCAAACAGTGCAGCTATAATAGATCTGCCAAACCTAAATTACAATATGGTACGTGCTGGGATTATCCTTTACGGTTTATACCCTTCTAATTTTGTGGACAAAGACAATGTCAGATTAAAAGAGGTCCTCTCACTCCACGGCAGGATATACCATATAAAAGAGCTAGACAAAGGGATGGGGGTCAGTTATGGGCTTACTTACAAAACCAAAGTTAAAAGCAAGATAGCCACCCTGCCAATAGGATATGCCGACGGTTTCTCAAGACTACTCAGTAATAAGGCGAGTGCTATTTTAAAGGGTAAAAATAAAATAGTTCCGCTTATAGGAACTATTTGCATGGACAAATGTATGCTCGATGTTACTGGAATAGAAGTAGAAGAGTGCGATGAGGTCATATTAATAGGGTCTGATGGCGATAAAAGCATTACTGCTACAGATGTTGCAGACATACTAGGTACCATTAATTACGAGATAGTATGTATGATGAAGAAGAGAATCCCCAGGGTTTACATCAAAAACGGAAATATAGTATCAATAAAAGACGAGGTATACCCTCCGCTAAGCTATCCCCCTGAATAAGGGGGATTTTTTAGTACCTATTCTCTCCTACTATAAGCCCTGTACACACCAGCTCTCCATCTTTTACAGCCACCTCTACGTAAGAGTCCTCCCCTCTTTTACTCCTAAACTGATTTTCCGCTTCCGAAGCCCTCTCTTCCTGCAGATAATACCTGTTTATATCAGTAGTATAGTGGTAGATGTACTTCCCATCTTTCCTTTCAACATAGCTTATTTTACCCTTTATAAACTGTACATTTTTAGGTTTTTTTACAAATAGGTCTGATATCCTGTCATGTTCAGATCCTTTTTTTATCAACAGATAAATTTTGCTCCCTTTTTTTAATCCTAGGTCTTCTGGGGCTTCATAAATACTATCCTGCAGCCTTATGCTCATATACCTGCCTCTAAATGCGTCGTAGGGATCAACTGGGGCTATTTTCAAACTGTATCTTTCCCCGTGCTTTATTATACCCTCCCTGTGCCCTATCATATAGATTGGGGCAGAAATTTGCAAGATACAAGCTACTATAAATATTAACAAAAGTTTACTCTTCATATTTACCCCTCTTTTTCATATAGTAAATGTTCATGGCCAATATGGCCGCCCCCAGTACTATAAAGATAGCTGCCCTTGGAAGTATGGGAATTTCCTGGTCAAAAAATCTGCTGACTACTAGAAAAGTAATTAAAAACATTGAAAAATTCATCTGACCGATATTTTTTACCTTTATGGAGTCCAAAAGATAAAACACAGCAACAAAAGCAAAGTAAAGGTTGTACGCAATATATATGTTCTTTGGCACGAATAGAAATAGGATAATTACCTGACTGGTAGACAAAACCCAATCACGCCTTAATTTCACTTTATACTTGTAAATTGATGCCACTGAAAACAAGATTAATGCACTTAAAATAACCGCACCCATATAAAAATCAACATTTATATAGTAGTTTTGAGTAGGCATATTGTAATTTTTGAAGGTTAAAAAATATATGATCCCCAATACAGCCGTTTTTGCAGGTCTCTTTAAAAAATCTACCCTCAGATAAACTATATTAAGCACAGTTATAAAGTAGATTAAGTTTAATTTCCACCCCATGTCAAGATCCAAATAGAATCCACTAAAAGCTATCAGCACAAAAATAATCGTTAATGCTTTTAATATTTTTTCTGGGTGCATTAGGTAGTATGCAATTAAAACCAATATGAAGTAGACAAGCAGTGAAGCTTTGCTTGCATTCAAGTTTTCAAAATAATATGATAGTGCTATTACCTGATATATTGTATATGTGAATTTTGTTTTCATAATATATATTATAGGAATTACGAGGATCGCCCAAACAAGTAAAAAATTGTCTATCTCGCCGGATATATTGTATATCTGCGATACCAAGGCTATGGAGGTTCCTACCATTAGCACTTGAAAAATGGATGCTGCTTCATACAGCCTCTGCCTAGCGTTGTAAAACCTCACAAAGAATGTAACACCCTGCGAAAATAATAGGAGAAGAATCACAATCAGACTTTTTACGTTTCTGCCAAGTTTTTCCCAATTGTAAGCGAATACCAACACTAATCCTAAACCGATTAAAACAGATGCTAGTACAAGAAAAAAATTATTGATACTGTCTTTTAGGTTACGCTCGTCTGCATAGTAGTTCTCCACCCTAAAGTAGGTGCCTTCGTCTACTATGCCCAGTTCTACAAATCTTTTCAATTCATTTAAAAAATTTTTCTTATTCATCTTTTTTACCTCATTATATTTATTTTTTATAGTCAAAAATTATATTTCATTACATATTTATTTTTAAAATTAGCTATCTCCTATTTATAGCAGCTTAACAATATAAGGGGAGTATATACAACATAAATTTATTTATGAATTTTCTTTTTATTTCCTTTTATATAAAATCTTTGCAAGTTTATTTTCCAGTTATTATTCTGTTCAAAGTTTTTCATGGTTCATAGAAATTTATTAAAAAATTTATTATCAAAAACCAAAGTTTATAAAAAGGATAAAAGCAGAAATGGTGTATTTAATTAATGAAATCCACATAAAACCTTTCGAAAAGTAGAAAATTTAATCATCTATTATTTACCTTTAAAAAATTTAAAAAATAATTATGATTCAATTAACTTTTTTTACTCTTTAAATTGTCTAAATTATATAAACATACAAAGTTATATGGGAGGAAATCATGAGAAAAATTTCAATTGTTATTTTTATTTTATTAACCACGTTAGCTTTCGGAAAATATAAAGACGGAAAGTATTATGTTGAAAGTGACAAGTCTATATGGTTTTGGAAACCTTTTACCATGATGGTAGTCAAAGATGGGAAAATTGTGGAAGTACAACACGACAGGTACAGAAAAAATGAGCTTGCCTCAGAAAATAACGGATACAACAAAAATATGAAAAAGAAAACAGGAACTGATCCAAAAGAATACTCTAAAAAATTACCAGCGAATTTTTTTGCTGCTAAAGGCGATCTTGAAAAAATGGACGGAATTGCAGGAGCTACTGACTCTTCTCAGCACTTTAAAATTATGATGAAATTTCTTATGGAAAAAGCAGAGGAAGGTAAACCAGGTAGATACACAATAGACAAAAACAAGCTAAAATAGGAGGTATAGTAGTGAAAATACTATATATAAAGTGCAATCCGAAGCCGGATAATGAATCTTTTACCCACAGAATTTCAAAAGAATTTATCAAAGAGTATGCAAAAAAAAATCCGGATCACTCCATTTCGGAAATAAACCTTTATGAGTATGGAATCGAACATTTAAGCTACGAATCCATGTGCCAGGTTTTTGAAAATAATGGAAGAATGTTTGAAACGGCAAAGGATTTTTCCAGCTATGATAAATATATTATTGCTGCTCCAATGTGGAATCTTTCAATTCCTTCTATATTAAAAGCATATATAGACCATATAGTCGTTAAAGGGATAACTTTCAGGTACAATAAATTTGGATTGCCAATTGGTTTAATGAAAAATAAAAAAGCAATTTATTTAGGTACAAGAGGAGGTTCTTATCCCTTTCCTCTTTCGCTATTTGCATTTGATGTACGTTATGTCAGATATGTATTAAGATTTATTGGGATTAAAAATTTTAAAAGTTTTATTTTAGAAAATATAGATAAAAATCGGATAAAAGCAGAGAATAAATTGGAATCTAATCTAAAAAAAGTAAGAGTCCTTGCGAAAAACTTTTAATCTTAAAGCATATTTAAAAAGATAGGGATAAAAAAGCCGGG
>QKCP01000078.1 GCA_003246855.1 Ilyobacter polytropus | reverse complement strand
TAAGACTCCATTTTTAAGTATACTCCACTATATCAATATATCAAAATATTTTTATATTCATTACTTTTTAAATAATTTCAAATACATTTTCATAAAAAACCTGGCGTCTTCACAATCTTTTACTGCTCAACAGGTCTCCCCAGCCATAATAAGGGATACAAAGTACCTTTTCTACAAAATCTGATAAAAAATCCTAAAAAAATAGAGGATGACAGCTGTCATTCCTCTACTTTTTTAGGATTTTTTTCGTGGTTAGGATTACCACAATATATAACTGTATTGCTTATTTAGGACTATTTTAGTTGAGCAAACGCATCCTTAAAAAGGTGCACTTACAGTAAAACATCTATATTTAAAATCAGACTCTTATCAATTAAAGCAACATTTATGCATACGTGTGCAAAAATGCTATTTTTTATAACCCAGATACTATTTCTTTTTAGTTGTAGACTCCCTAATTACCAGAGTAGGCTTGACAAACTTGTACACAGGAATTTCAGTATAGATAGGCTTTTTATTAAGTACCCCTATAAGGTATTCACAAGCAATTTTTGAAAGTTCTTCCCTAGGCTGGTGCACAGTTGTCAGCTTAGGTTTAAAATACATACCCATCTCAGAATCATCATACCCAATTACAGAGATGTCTTCAGGTACACTAAATCCTATCTCATTCAACCCTCTGATAACACCTAATGCCATCAGATCATTTTGAGCAAATACTGCGGTTACATTTTCAAATAAAGTTTTGTTTTCTAATACTATTTTATAAGCTGATTCAAAAGTAAAATTGCCATCTATTATTAGTTTTTCGTCAATTTCTATTCCTTTTTCCACAAGGGCGTTTTTATACCCCTCTGTTCTCTGCAAGAATTCCTGCCCACCAATGGAGTAATCAGCAGTAAGGCAGAGTATCCTTCTATGCCCAAGCTCCAACAGGTGCTCCGTAGCTATCTTTCCACCAAAATAGTGATCGGTCGCTATAAGCTCTATCTCGTCTTCTATGCCCAGCATAGGTATATAGTGTAAGAAAATATGTGGTATTCCAGCTTCTTTTATAAATTCTAGTTCTTCTTTGCTTATGTCGGCATAAATTATAATAAGCCCGTCTATTTTCTTTTGATTTATAAGTTTTTTTATGTTGCTCTCTTTAGTAAACCTATTTTTTGGAAAAGTGACAATGCTGTCCAAATTTTCTCTTTCAAGGCTATATCTTATATCACTCAATAAACTACTGTGGTATAAATTCACACGAAACTCTTCCATCTGCTCTGGATAAATTATACCTATTGTTCCAGTTTTTTTCGTATTAAGACTTCTTGCATTTGCATTAAACTGAAAATCTAGGTCTTTAGCTATTTGCTTTATCCTAGTTTTGGTTTTATCCGAAATAAGCGGGCTGTCATTAAGACTCCTTGAGACTGTAGAATGACTTACTCCAGCTATCTTAGCGATATCCTTTATTGTTACAGACATAACTCTTCATCCTTTGCATACGTGTGCATTATTTCTACTATTATAAAATATTTATCAATTTTTGTAAATAAAAAAATTTATTTTGCAGTGTTTTTTTAGGGTGAAAAATGTTTTATTTGAGGAAGTTTTCGGTTTTTCGAACACACGTATGTTTATTTCATCTGTTTTTAGGACCCTATTGTTAAAAAATATTAACACAACCGGTCGACTATTCTTTTTTATGCAAAGTTTTTTTATGCTATACTTATATTGAAAAGGAATTTTAATAATCTACAATGTAGATTCATTACAACAAGAGAGGTGAAAATCATGATTTCAAAACCAATTCTTAATGAAAAGTATTTAGAAATTTTAAGCATCTCTGTATTTTTGAGCATTATGGCTCTCATGGTCTTTTCAGCATCTGTTATGACAACAAGCATAAGCCTGAAAAACAATCTGATAATTTTCAATGGCTTGATAGCACTGACTACAATAAATTTCTTCCACAAGGATTTGAAATTTCTCCTAAATGAGTGCATCGAAGGAAATTTAATGTTAGACGAATTGGAAACAGTGCACTTTTTCCATATTATAGTTATCTGCTTCAACGTAGTCTTCAACATATTCAATGATATAACTATCGACAAGGCTACAATGTTCCTTGTAGTTTTTTCTCTGTATATATTCTCTATTTTTTCACTGATGCATCTAGGAACTCGCCTGAAAAAATTCAACATAAACTCTCTTAACATATACTCAGATTTTTTAATAGTTTTCGGAGTTTTATCACTAACTATTTACCTTGCACCGCTAGCGAATCTAGTAATCAACTTTGCTTATCCTTTCCTAGCACTTACATTCCATTATCTAGAGGATAAAATTTAGGGATATACCTAAAAGGTATATCCCTTTTTTTATTGCTTATTTTCCGTACTCTATATCGACTAGTTTTCCAGTCTCAAATGATTCTTTTAGTGCGTACGCAACCTCCGTTACTTTGGTCCCGTCATATACACTCACATTAGGCTTTCTTCCCTCAACGATACAATTTACAAACTCTTGCAACTCATCCACATAAGCTTGCTCGAATCTCTCCAGAAAGTTTTGCGAGCACTCTTTCCTGACTCCAGTAGTATCAAGTATCTCAACCAAATTCTTTTGAGGCACGTTAGCAATTCTCAAAATACCTTCAGTTCCTATAACCTCAGTCTCTACATTGTACCCGTGCGGAGCTGTTCTTCCGGCAAATAAAAATGCCATTGCATCGTTATCGAATTTCATTAACGCCGATACGTTGTCTCCGTCTTTGTATTGGCCAAACTCAGGATGTGCATAGCACCCTCCGATTGCCCAACCTTGTTTAGGTTCAGCATCCAGTAGCCATCTGGCTAAATCGATATCATGAACCGCCATGTCGATGAATTGCCCACCTGAATGAGCCGCAAATCTAATAGCTCCCTCTATGGCATGCTCAGGATCTTGACTGTAACCTCTGAATAAGAAAGGTTTCCCAATTTTGCCGTCTTCTATCATCTTTTTAGCATACGCATACGAAGGATCGTATCTCCTCATAAACCCTAGCATGAAAACTAATTCAGGGTGTTTCTCTACAGCTTTTTCTGCAATTTTACACTCTTCCAGACTAGTCCCTAGAGGTTTCTCAGAAAATACGTGCAATCCAGCTTCTAAGGCTTTCTCAATTTGTTCACAGTGTAGGTGAGACGGCGAGCATAAGAAAACTGCATCCAGTTCCTCGTTTTTTATCATCTCGTCGTAGCTAGTATATCCGTAAGGCACACCCCACTTTGCTTGTACATCCTTCACTTGATCTTCGTCGACAGCACAAACCGCCGCTAATTCTGCTTGCGGAATTTTAAAAGCGATGTTTTCAGCATGCTGAATTCCTAACCTACCAAGACCAACCATTCCAAATTTGATTTTTTTCATTCATTTCCTCCTAAATAAGTATTTTTACAGTTATATATTTTTAACATTCTTAGAGGTCTCCTACCACCTCTAAAAACAAATGCTAAATTGATTTATTTTCCTAAAGTTTTAAAATTCCCGGAGGTCTCCTACCACCTCCGGGAACAAATACTGAATTATTCTATTTTCCTAATCCTAAAAGTATCATTTTTTCTTTAGCAGCTTTTCTCACTGCTTCCATAGGCTCTTTAAAGAACTTGATTCTGTCGAATTCTTTTGGGTTAGCCTCGATAGTTTCTCTCAATTTATACCCAAAAACCATTCTTAAAGCAGTACCTATATTGATTTTTGCAACTCTATATTTTGCAAGTTTTTGTAAATCGTCGTCTGTTATACCTGTAGATCCGTGTATTACGATAGGAACATTTGTAAGTTCTTGGATTTTATCTAATCTATCGTATTGAATCTTAGCAGCTTGAGTCTCCATTCTATGAAGTGTCCCAATTGCTACCGCAAGGGCGTCTACACCAGTTTCTTCAGCAAACTTTTTAGCTTCCTCAGGCTCTGTGTACACAGCTTTTGCTTCTATACTTGGATCGTTGTATCCAACTGATCCTATCTCAGCTTCAACTGTTACTCCAACAGCATGAGCCATTCTTACTATTTCTTTTGTATTTTTGATGTTTTCTTCTAAAGGAAGTTGAGATCCGTCATACATAACAGACGTATATCCAGCTTTTATAGCTTTTACTGCTTCCTCAAATGTTTTTCCATGGTCTAAGTGTACACATACAGGAACTTTAGCGTTTTCCGCTACTCCTCTTAGTACTCCACCTAATATATCAAAAGGCATATGCGCAACTGCGTCTCTGTTTGTCATTAATATTACAGGACAATCTAATTCTTCTGCAGCTGCTACAATAGCTGCGGCATCCTCATACCCAAATACGTTAAATCCAGGTACTGCGTAATTCGACTTAGCCGCATCTTCTACAATTTTCTTCATGTTAACTAACATAAAAGTCTTCCCCCCAATAATAGCTGCAACACGCTAAACTATACTCTTGCTATTCTATCCCCGTATTCTTCTTTCTTTTGTCTTATGAATTCTTTTAGTTCTTCAACTGTAGGCATGT
>QKCP01000126.1 GCA_003246855.1 Ilyobacter polytropus | reverse complement strand
GATAAGTGGTGAAAAAATATTTTGAAAAAAAATAGATCACATGTTGACAAAAAAAGAAACGTGAAGTACAATCATAATACGAAACATGTGCACGCACACACCGAAAAAATAGTTTTGTTTCTGTACACAAATGAAGTTAGTGGCTGAATACAGTTGTGGCATAAAGAGTTTTTACTGGAATGGCGCATAAAAGCACCTATTTTTTAAACCTCTTTGTGCCCGAACACACAAAATAGGATGTGAAGCTGTTTTCTTAACAAATTGTTATGTTTAATTTTAAAAAATAGAAACTAAAAAACAATACAAATCAAGGAGGAGTAAAATGAAAGTATTCAAAGTTGGTATTATTGGTGCAGGAAGAATCGGTAAGGTACATGCAGAAAGTCTTTGTTATCACGTTCCAAATGCGATGGTGAAATCAATCGCGGATCCGTTTTTAAACGATGCAACTAAAGAATGGGCTAAATCTCTTGGGATTGAAAACGCCTACACAGACCACAAGGATATATTAAATGACCCTGAAATTGATGCTGTGTTCGTATGTTCTTCTACAGATACTCACTCTCAAATTTCAATAGAGTCTATGGAAGCAGGGAAACATGTATTCTGTGAAAAACCAATCGACTTTGATTTAGATAGAATTGCAAAAGTATTAGAAACTGTAGAAAAAACTGGGGTAAAATTCCAAGTAGGTTTCAATAGAAGATTTGATCACAACTTCAAAGCTGTAAAAGAAGCTGTTATAGCTGGTAAAATAGGAGAACCTCAAATAATCAAAGTTTCTTCTAGAGACCCTCAAGCTCCGCCTGTATCATACGTAAAAGTATCTGGAGGAATATTCTTAGATATGACAATCCACGATTTCGATATGGTAAGATACCTTTCTGGAAGCGAAGTTACAGAGGTAAACGCAATAGGAGGAGTGTTGGTAGATCCAGGAATCGGAGAAGCCGGGGATATAGATACAGCTATAATCACTTTAAAACTAGAAAACGGATGCATGGCTGTAATAGACAACAGCAGACAAGCTCTATACGGATACGACCAAAGAGCAGAAGTGTTCGGTTCTAAAGGTATGGTGGAAGCTACAAACGATACTCCATCAACTGCTGTAGTATCAACAGCTGAAGGAATAGTATCGCAAAATATCAAAAGCGCACTTTTAGACAGATACCTACAAGCGTATGTTGACGAAGCAAAGGCATTCATCAAAGCTGTTGCCGAGGATACAGAAGTTACTGTAAAAGGAATCGACGGACTTAAACCTGTTCTTATCGGACTGGCTGCTACAAAATCCTTAAAAGAAGGAAGACCAGTAAAAATTTCTGAAATAGAAAAATAAGAGGAGTGGAACTATGAAAAAATCAGCATGTATAGAGACGCTATTTACAGAACTACCTTGGAATGAAAGGTTTAAAGCTGCAAAAGAAGCCGGATTCGACTATATTGAATTCTGGAGTTGGACAGATAAAGATTTAGATGAGATAAAAAAACTTGCAACAGAGGCTGGCATAGGGATCAGCGGTTTCAACGGAGATGCTGACTATTCTCTAGTAGACCCTACTCATAAAGAAAAATATCTGAACTTCCTGCAACAATCCATCGAAACTGCGAAAAAGATCGGAGCAGAAAGCGTAACTATCCATTCAAATGCTTTAGGAGATGGAGGAATCGTTGTAAACCATTACACTGAACTATCAGATACGGTGAAACTATGTTCGATGTACGACATGTTAAAAGACGTTGCTGTAATGGCTGAAGAAAGTGGGATAACCTGCAATCTTGAGGGGTTAAACATCACAACAGATCATGTGGGGAACTTCTTGAAAAATACAGAAATGGCCGCAGAAATGATCCGTTTGATAAATTCTCCAAAATTAAAGATTTTATATGATGTATATCATATGCAATTAAACGAAGGTTCAATTTGTGATACACTAACAAAATATGTCGACACTATCGGGCACATTCATATCGCAGATGCGCCGGGCAGACACGAACCTGGAACAGGGGAGATAAACTATCCTAACGTGATAAAACACCTAAGAAAATTAGGTTACAAAGAAAAAATAGGTTGCGAACTTTTCCCTGCAGAAGGAACCGAAAAGGCAACCAAAGCAATAATGGCAATTTTTTAAGCACTGCTGTAAATTAATAAAAAAGGTTACAACGTTATATAATAGTATCAGTTAAGAAAGTTATGTGATTTTAGGGACTGCGCTATTTTAATTAATGATATCGTGGCAAAATATCTTTTTAAAAATTAAAGTAGAATTCTATTTAGCAGTCCCTTAAAATTGTGATGTCGGTTTATTCTATCGTTTAAAATTTTGAAAAAAGTAGCAATAGAAGGAGAGGGAGAAGGTTAGTTATGAGAAAAAAAATATTTTTAATGTTTTTCGTAGTGGTATTTTCTATGTTGTCTTTTGTTGGATGCGGTAAAAAGAAAGATGATGGTAAAATTAGAGTTGGGGTTGCAATAGGGACTTTCAACGATACTTTCATGGTGGGTATAAAAGACTACATAGCTGATTACGCTAAATCAGCTTATGGGGATGATGTAGAGCTTACTATAACGGACGCTAAAAACGACCCTGCTGTTCAAGTTAGTCAAGTTGAAAACTTCGTAACTCAAGGAATGGATGCAGTAATAATCTTACCGGTAAGTACAGAATCTACAGATCCTATGACTTTGGCATGTAAAGAGGCTGGAATACCTGTTGTTTATGTAAACAGAAAACCTAACCAATTGGGAGACTACGCACTTTATATAGGTTCTGATGAAAAAGAAGCTGGAAAACTTCAAGGAGAATTCATAGCAAAAGAACTTAATGGTAAGGGGAATATAGTTATATTAATGGGAAAACTTGATACAGAAGCTGCTTTCCTTAGAACTGAAGGAGTAGAAGAAATAGTTGCAAAATACCCTGATCTAAAAATTACAAAAAAACAAACAGGTGGTTGGGAAAGACCTCTAGGAATGCAAGTAACAGAAAACTGGCTTTCTACTGGAGATAAAATAGACGCTATCATTTCAAACAACGATGATATGGCGCTTGGTGCAATAAAAGCTCTAGAAGGAGCAGGAAAAATGGAAGGAATGAAAGTGCTTGGTGTAGACGCAACTCCAGATGCAATAGCTGAATTAGAAGCTGGAAATCTAACTGCTTCAGTATTCCAAAACGGTAAAGGACAAGCTGAAGGAGCTGTAGATAAAGTTATAAATGCTGTTAAAGGTGAACAAGTAGATCAAATAACTTGGATCCCATTCCAATTAGTAACTAAAGATACATACAAGGATATAGTAGTAAGATAGTATAGGAAAATCCTCCTTTCAACTCAGATAAAATAAGCCAAATAGAAAGAGGCAGGCTCGTCACCTGCCTCTTTCGTTTATATATTTTAATAACTCTAATTCATATCATTATATGCTTTTATTTTTTAGTAGGAATTTAAGTTAAACTTTGAATATTTATATTGGAGGTGGAAAAATGAAAAAAATTAATTCAATAAAAAGTACCCTCTTTGTAATTATTTTATCTATACTATTTTTTAATAGTTGTGCAAAAAATAAAAAAGAAAAAACTATAAAAATAGGGGTTAGTATCGCAAATTTTGATGATAAATTTATGGGGTATGTAAAAGACGGCTTGGAGGATTACCAAGAAAGCTTAGGAGACAAGGTTGAGGTTGTGTATTTAGATGCAAAATTCGACGTTGAAAAGCAAACGCAACAGGCGAAATTCTTTATAGAAGAAAATATGGATGCTGTTATAATTATTCCGGTAAGTACTAAAGAAACTAACAAAATGACTGATATGGTTTTGGATGCCAAAATTCCACTTGTATATTTAAACATATTCCCAGATGAGTTTGCCAACAAAGAGCTTCCTAATGGAGTATATTATGTGGGCTCTAAAGAGATAGAAGCTGGCATTATACAAATGAATTATCTGGCTGAAAAATTAGGGGGAAAAGGGAATGTTGTAGTCTTAATGGGAGAACTTAACACAAGTGCCTCCTATCTAAGAACTTTAGGGGCTGAAAATGTAGCAGACGAATATCCTAAAATAAAAATAATTGATAAGAGGAGCGCGAAATGGTTAAGGCCGCTGGCTAGTAGCGTCGTAGAAGATTGGTTAGATTCTGGGATAGAATTCGATGCTATTATTGCAAACAATGATGAGATGGCTATCGGAGCTATTACAGCATTGGAAAAATACCAAAAACTTGAGTCTGTTGTAGTTGTCGGTATAGATGCAACCAAAGAGGCAATTGAGGAATTAAAATTAGGCAAGTTAAGTGCTACAGTTTTTCAAGACGCTAAAAAACAAGGAGAAGAGGCTCTTGAAATTGCTTATAGTGTAAGCAAAGGTGTAGCTGTTAAAAAGGAGAATTGGATTCCATTTCAACTAGTGACTCCGGATAATTATAAAGATTTTTTAAAAAATTAAGTTCAACAATTTTATTATTTTACACTGTTATCCATATTCGATGTTTAATATAATTCAATTTGTAAATAATTGTAAATAAAAAAAGGTGACTTAGACATATACGTCTAAGTCACCTTTTTTAACAAACTACTT
>QKCP01000159.1 GCA_003246855.1 Ilyobacter polytropus | reverse complement strand
AATATCCTCTCGAGCTTCTCAATGTATTTCTTGCTAACTAATGCGTTGGTGCCGTCGCTTAGCACTATATACGTGTTTTCCTTGAAGTTTGATATAAAATCAAATATTGAGAACTTTTCCCCATCTATATCGAGATAAGCGTCCCCTTCCAAAAAATCGATGGAGTGAGACAGGTTTGCTATCAGCTTCGGTTTTGCAGTCTTTATCTTATACTCCTTCAGTTTCTCCGTCCCCAACACCTTATACCTACCTATGAGGTTCAAAAGTTCATTAGTGACGAACTCCTTTGCCAGCTTCTCCTGCATTATAAGAAGGTTTCCGTCTAAATAATACGCATCCCTAAGCTTTAGCTTTCTTTGATACTTTATCAGTATCCTCACTATCTCCTCTATGGCGTTTCCTATAGATGAAATATCTATATCACATATTATTATCTTTTTTTCAAGTTCATTTACTAGTACTGCGGACCTAGCGTCGTAATCGGACAGAAAATCGTAATCTATTGTCGATATAGACATCCCCAGTTTCAGGTAAAAGGTTTTATCACGGGCTATCTTTTCAATTACTATCTCCGGCTTGAGCTCTCTTTTACCCTCCAGGATGACCTCGTAGTTTTTATAGTCTATCTCTAGATTGTCGAAATATGAATAACTTATAGTTAGAAATTTCTCCAGCTCAGATTCTTTGAACTTAGAGTTTAGGTCACCGGTGTTCAGGTAATTCTCTCCGATGCTTTTTACTGTGTAAAGCCTGCTGCCTGCCATTACACAGTCTTCGGTTATAAATCTGAACTCCTCCATGGTATAATCTAGCATAAGCCTAGAGTTTATATATACTTTTTCTTTTTCCTCTACCGTATCTAACATTAGGCAAAGTTTTTTTAACTCTTCTTCAAGTTCTATACTTTCAAAACATTCTGTTACAAAATATCTGCTGTTTTTTAACAGCTCCAATAGGTATGGGTGTTCGTTCAGGTACACTCTATCTTTTTCGTCAGTCCATGATATTACGAAAAGGCTGTTTTCCCTTATCTGTTCAATGCTTTTCAATATCTCTTTTGTGTTCCTGTCAAAAGAAGAGGAGTCCAAGTTTTTTATCTCTTTTTTGTCACTGTCTACTATCTCTACATATGCACCTTTTTCATCAAAAAGCAGCATAAAGTAAACGTCATCTATTTTGTCAAAACTCTTTTTCTTGATATTCTGTTTTCTTAAATTCTCAAACATCCAAACTACTCCTCACTTTTTTATTGCCAATAAACTTAAAGTTCATTATATCATAATTATAATTTCTTTACAAGATTTAGAAAATACGTAAAAAAGAAAAAGCGCACCTTTAAGATGCGCTTTTAAATATATCTTTCTAAAAATACAGCCACTCCGTCATCATCATTACTAAGGGTTTTAAGTTTAACTAGTCCTTTTAGACGATCTAAAGAGTTGCCCATGGCCACCCCGATTCCAACCGTATCCAGCATCTCATAATCGTTTAACCCATCTCCAAAAGCCACTACGTTTTCTTTGGGTATCCCCTCTGTTTCAAGCACCTTTTCAAGGGCTGTACCCTTGTTTACATCCCCATTGAGTATCTCTAGGAAAAAAGGTTTAGAGAAAGTAACGTGTACCGATCCGTTCAATTTCTTATTCAAGAGCCCCTCTATCTCAAGCAGTCTTTCATGCTCAGCTATAAAAAGGCTTTTTGTCATCCTATAATCCTCAAATGTATCAAAATCCTTTTCGGTATAATCTAATCCAGAAATCTCTATATATGTTTTTGTTTCTTCATTATCACTTTTTTCAATATACCAAATCTCGTCTTGATAAAGATTTAAGTGTATTCCCTTTTCCCTTGAAATCTTTATCAGTTCCTTTACGTCATCCCCGTGAATAGGGAACTCAAAATAGGTCTTATCGGTTTTAGAGTCAACAATTTTGGCCCCATTATAGCATATAACAGGTGTGTCCAAGTCAAGTTCCTGCTTGTAAGGATATAAGGATGTGTATGTCCTTCCAGTTGCTAAGAATATTTTTACACCTCTATTTTTAAGCTCCAAAATCACCTTTTTATTCCTGTCAGAAATCTGGTGCCGAGAATTTAAAAGTGTCCCGTCTAAATCCAACACAACTGCCTTTATATCCATGCTTCAATTCCCCCATACTTTTCTTATATTATAAATTATATCTCTTTTTTTTGCAAACTTTCTTTAATATATATAGACTTACACACAGGTTTAAACCTAGTTTCCACGTACAATAGCGTCTCAGCGTACCCTACAAAAAACAGTCCCCCATCTCTGCAAGAATCGAAAAAACGGTTTATCAAATTTTTACAAAATTCTTCATCAAAATATATCATTGTATTTTTACAAAATATCATATCAAATTTTCCTTTGGGGAACTCATCCTTCAAATTTAGCTTTATAAAAGAAATTTTATTTTTTAAAAAATCCCTTACCACATAGCAGCCTTCCGACTTTTTAAAATACCTGTCCAGGTACTTTTCTGGGACCTCTTTGGATATACTTAGGGGGTAGCGGCCCGCTCTGGCCACCTCAAGTGAAGTTTCATCCAGATCGCTTGCAAGCAACTTTAAGTCGCTTCCCGGAAAACACTCTGTTAGAACTATTGCTATACTGTACGCTTCTTGTCCAGTAGAACAAGAGCTGCTCCACACCCTTATTTCTCCAGTTTCATCTATTTTAGGATTTTGTTCCCTTATGCATTTTTCGTTTCTTTTTATATATGAAAACTGCTCTAGTTCCCTAAAAAACTCAGTCCTATTTACAGTTACAAACGATATTAAATCATCTAATATCCTCCCATCCTCCATATAGCTTAATTTCAATAGGTAATTTGGGTAATCTATACAGCCTGATTTTTTCATAAGTTTATTTATCTTCATGCTAAATAGAGGATATTTTGAGTTGTTAATAACTATCCCAAATTTTTCATATATAAATTTTTTCAATTCCAAAAACAGTCTAAAGTCAAATTTGTCCATAATAAACTCACCCGGGCTTATTTTTTTATTAAAGATCTAAAAAATTGGCTTGATTTTGATTTGACATCAGGCTAATATCTAGATTATATATCTTAATTTTAGAATTGGAGGTGCCACTAATGAAAAAAATAATTTTAATATTTTCAGCTTTTATATGCTTTACAACTGCTAGCTTGGCAGCGGAGAGTTATTTTAGATTAGGCATGAACACTTCAGATTCTTATAATCTAGGAGATGACGGTTTCCAGTCAGAACCTTCTCCAGGAATAAGCATTGAAGCAGAGCAATCTCTTTTGCTGACTACTATAGGCTGTGGCTTAGCCTATAATTCCGAAGTGAAATTTTCAGGAGAGGATGCCGGTTTTTCCACTGTCCCTGTATATGTAACTGTAAAGTCCCACCTTTTCCCTGCAATTATAAAACCGTACGCTGTACTGAAAGCCGGTAAAGTTTTTATAGTAGACGACACCACTGGAGACGGCCTGCAGGGAGACTTTTTCTACGGCGGCGGAATAGGTATAGAACTGGTTTCTGTACAACTCGAACTCTTCTATTCGGTTTCCCAGATAAAAGGAGACAGCAGAGGTGACGATAACCTACAGTTATTAGGAGTCTCCGCGGGTTGGAAACTTTTTTAGTTTTTTTTCAGAGATATCTGCTGTACATAAATACACAAGCCAAAATAAAAAAACAGGTTATTCCTGTTTTTTTATTTATACATATATTTACAATTCCTGAAAATATTATCCTCTAATTTATCTAAAAAACCATAAAGCTCTTCTAATTCCTTATCGTTAAAATCACCCAGTATCACTTTTGAAAGAAATTCAACCTTACGCAGTATCTTTGATTTAAGTCTTCTAGATTTTTCAGTTGAATAGACTCTGTAATATCTTCTATCCAGACTGTCCTTTTTTCTGATTAGATACCCCTTTTTTATAAGCCCTCTCACTACTTTAGTGGTTGCAGACTTATTTACTCTAAGTTTCTCGCTTAATTCTTCCTGGCATATCCCTTCATTTTCTATAACCGTTAGTATAAAAGGAAACTCAGAGGGGTTTATTTCCATATCTTGAAAACTTTTAAGGGCCATTATCTGCAAATACTTGTATATGATACTTATTTTTTCCCCTATCTTATATCTTTCCATAATAATCATCCCATTCTAGAAAGATTTTCAACTTACACCCTCAAAGACCTATATTCGTATTAATCTTGCAACAATTCTGCTAGTATCTATTACCGTATCCCTCAAACAGTTCCAGCATCATTGGTCTTGAAAGCCTGTCCGATCCTTCCTCTGCCTCTTTTTCACCTGCATATGCTGCTATCCCCAATGCTAATATCCCTATTGCTAATAATTTCTTCATCTCAATCTCCTCCGTTCGTTCACATATAAACTTTTTTATTTTTTAAAATAGAGTTTTCAAAACTCCGGCCAGCTAGTATCTATTACCGTATCCTTCAAACAGTTCCAGCATCATTGGTCTTGAAAGCCTGTCTGCTCCTTGCTCTGCCTCTTTTTCACCTGCATATGCTGCTATCCCCAATGCTAATATCCCTATTGCTAATAATTTCTTCATCTCAATCTCCTCCGTTCGTTCACATATAAACTTTTTTAT
>QKCP01000055.1 GCA_003246855.1 Ilyobacter polytropus | reverse complement strand
GTGAGTTTATCAATTTAATCTTTTATTATTTTATAAGTTGTATTAAAAGAGGCTGTTCAAAGAACAGCCTCTTAATTACCCTATAATTTTGCTTGCCATTTGTTCGCCCAAACATTTTCATTAGGCATCCCTTTAAACTCAGATTTGCCTTCTAGTTTGTCGATTAATTGTTTGATGTTTTCTTCGTTGTCGTGATAAGCATTGATATATGTTTTTACCATTGTAGCGTCATGTAGGTGAGTTGTAAAGTTAAGCGATGCAAATACAGTAGGCACTTCATGTACATACCAAGGTACATCGGTAGACATAGCAGTTTTCCATCTGATTCTATAGTTGTTCTCAGCACCATAACCTACAATATCAGCTATAACTAGAGCCAAGTCTGTTTCTTCACGGTATTTCAGAGTACTTCCCTTAATACGAGTTGACCCGTCATTAACTGTTACTTCGTATCCTCTTTTTTCCAGCTCCTGTTTAACTTCCTCTATTATGTCTTTTGCCTCGTACAATCCGCCTTTTTCACCTTCTAAAACATATAGACGCACACGTCTGTGTGTTTTAGGGCTGATAGGTAGGTTGTTTTGAGTATCTTTAACTAAAGTAATACCTTTGTCAGCAGCATCTGCACGCATTTGTAAATGCTCTTCGCATCCGATTACTTCTAACTCTTTTTTGTCTTTGATTAAAGTCCCGTCTGCTTGTTTTAAGTGAAGGTTTAACTTAGCTTTTAATCCAAGTACTCTTTCAACTGCATCCTGAAGTCTTTCTTCCGTGATGATACCTTTTTTATAACCATTTAGCATAAACCCAAAATCTTCTTCTATATCATTGAAGAAGAGGAACATATCGCATCCAGCAGCTATAGCTTGAGGAACATATTCCTCTCTTTTCATCGCTGAAGTCATACCTAGCATATGAGTGGCATCTGTAATAACCAATCCGTTGAAACCTAATTTAGTTTTCAATAAGTCATCTATTAATTCAGGGGCTAACGTAGCAGGCATGATATCTTTGTCTTCTAATCCAGGAACCAAAGCTTTTTGGTATTCAGGAAGTGCAATATGCCCTGCCATGATCATTTCTACGCCGTTATCAATATGGTTTCTGTATACTTTTCCAAAGGATTCTTCCCACTCATTTACAGAAAGTTCATTTACTCCAAGTACAAGATGTTGGTCTCTTTCCTCAGTACCGTCACCAGGCCAGTGCTTGATACATGTTATAATCTCGTTTTGAGTTAGACCCTCTACATATGCGTTTGTATACTTAATTACAGTATCAGCGTTTGTACCATAAGCACGAGTGTTTACAATAGTGTTTCTCCAGTTTTTTAAGATGTCCACGCAAGGGTCGAAGTTTACATTTACACCTATTGCGTTTGCTTCACGCCCTGATACATAACCGGCATTATATGCTACGGTAGTGTCTCCACTTGCCTCACATTGTGCACCTGAAGCTATATAAGTCCCGTCGTCACATGCCCCGTTTCCACCTGCGTCACAGTTAGCTGCAACTAAAAGAGGTATTTTAGAATCTTTTTGTAATGTGTTAAGTAATTCTTGTACTTTATGGGACTGCCCACCTTTATAACGTGCTCCCCCGATATTAAATTTTTCAATTATCTCTTTGCTTGTAAATCTGTTTCCACTGAACTTATCTTCTCCGAAGAAAAACAGGTTAAAGAACAGTTGACCGATTTTTTCTTCGTCAGTCATTCCGTTAATTGTGTCTTTTACCCATCTGACTTGCTCTTCATTTAGGTTATATGGTTTTGCTGTTAAGTCTACTTTTGCCATTGAAAAGCTGCCTCCTTTAAATGAATTCTCTAAATTTTTACTGTGCGTCAAGAAGATCGTTAAACTCTTTTACAAGTTTTTCCTGATATTCTCCCTCGTAATTTTTTGATGTAAGTTTTTCTATGCTTTCATCTACAAGACGTTCCCATGAAAATTTTTCTTTGCCAAATAAAATTGGATAGTATAAAACATCATTTTTTAATGCTGCATCTAAATCACCAGGAGCATCTCCTACCATTACCACGTCTTCATTTTTATATCCATAAGTTTTAAGTCTTTCTATGCAAGCTGCTTTTGTTCCTGCTTCTTGTCCGAAAACAACATCTACATGAGGTAAAAGTTCGTGTCTTTCCCATTCACTTAATACTGCTCCACTGTTAGCAGAACTTACTATTGCGATATCTGCAACTTCGTGTATTTTCATTAACGACTCTCTTACTTTTTCAAACGGGGCATCATTCCCTGCAAGCTCTTCTATACCTTCATTTACTTTTATGCTCCATTCCAATGCTTTTTTTAAGTCTTCTGAAGGTATTTTTTCTATCTCTCTTTGAAGAGAGGCGTTTGATAGTTCTTTAGTTGTTTCTGCCCAGTTAGTCAAATTAGTGATATCGATAATATTTTCACCGTGTTGAGCAGCATCTTTTAATCCTATGACTAACCCTTTAAAACGATTTATTCCTCTTGTTCTTGAGTAAAGATTTACATGATCCCAATATTTTAAAAATCTTTCTCTGTCTTTTATCTCGAAAACATCTGCAGCCAACGGCCCGAAATATCTTTCGTGTTTGATGTTCATGGTGTCCATTGCACATCCATCTGAGTCGACACATACTAGAAATTCTTTTTTCTTTATAAAAGTTGCATTCATCATTTTTTATCCTTTCTTAAACTTAACTAAAGTATTTAAATTACTTACTAAACTATGTTGTCCAACCTAATAAAATCTAAAAATTCAGTTTTATTGGATGCTTTTTAAACACCAGAGTAAGCTGAGAACCCTCCGTCAACAGGTACTACTACTCCATTTACAAACCCTGAGGCTTTGCTATCTACAAGCCAGAGAAGGGTCCCGATTAGTTCGTCTAGTTCTCCAAAACGATCCATTGGAGTAGCTGCTAATATTTTTTGAGCTCTTTCAGTGTAGGTGCCATCAGCATTCATAAGTAGCCCTCTGTTTTGATTACCTATAAAGAATCCCGGTGCTATAGCATTTACTCTTACTTCTACCTTTGAAAGATGTACCGCTAGCCACTGAGTAAAGTTTGAAATTGCCGCTTTAGCTCCACTGTAAGCAGGAATTCTTGTAAGTGGCGTAAATGCATTCATAGATGAAATATTCAATATAACTGCATCTTTTTTATCTATCATATCTTTTACAAAAATCTGAGTCGGAAGTAGTGTCCCCAAGAAATTTAGATTGAAAACAAATTCTATCCCTTTAGGGTCTAAGTCAAATAAAGTTACTACATCTTCTTTTTTGTTTTCGAGATCTTCTTTAAATAGATAATCTTTTGTAGTAGTTCCCTTTGGATGGTTTCCGCCTGCACCGTTTATTAATATGTCGCAAGTACCTAGTTTTTCATTTACTATTTTTTTTGCGTTTTGTAGACTTTCTATTTGAAGTACGTTAGCCTCAACGCCAATTGCATAACCACCAGTTGCATTTATCTCTTCTGCAACAGCATCTGCTGCTGCTTTGTTTAAATCAAGTACCGCAATTTTAGCCCCGCACTCAGCTAATGCCTTTGCAAAACCAGCACAGATTGCACCTCCTGCACCAGTAACCACAGCTACTTTATCTTTTAGATCGATTTTGAATGGTAAATTCATAATAATACCTCCCTTTATTTTTTAAATTTTTTAAACATCTATCCCGAAGTATCTCTTTGCGTTATTAAAGCAGATGCCTTGTACGATATTTTTTAACAATTCGTTGTCATATGGGAACTCCCCGTTTTCAACCCATTCACCTAGCAGGTTACATAGTATTCTCCTAAAGTACTCGTGTCTTGTATATGATAGGAAGCTCCTTGAATCAGTTAGCATACCCACAAAGTTCCCCAAAAGTCCTAAATTCCCAAGTGCTTTCATTTGTTCTGTCATTCCGTCCTTGTTGTCGTTGAACCACCATCCTGAACCGAACTGTATTTTCCCAGGAACTTCACTCCCTTGAAAGTTACCAAGCATAGTTCCAAGGACATAGTTGTCTTTAGGATTTAAAGTGTATAAGATGGTTTTAGGTAAAGCCCCATCTTTTTCTAAAGAATCTAATAACCTAGAAAGTGGGTACGCGATGTTTGAGTCGTTTATGGAGTCAAATCCAGTATCTGCACCTAATTTTGCTACCATGTTAGTGTTGTTGCTTCTCATGGCGCCCATGTGTACTTGCATTGCCCAGCCAAATTTAGAGTATTGGGTTCCGAAAAAGTGAAGTATGTGAGTTTTGTATTTGTCCTCTTCTTCCCTGCTTACTGTTTCTCCGTTCATAGCTTTTTTAAATATTTTTTCTACTTTTTCTGCGTTTGCTTCTGCATACGGTACATCTGTTAAAGAGTGGTCTGAAATTTTGCATCCAACAGAGTTGAAAAATTCTATTCTGTTTTCCAAAGCTAGAAGTAGTTCGCTGTAATTAGTGATGGTTTGTCCTGTTGCTTCCCCTAATTTTTTAACATAAGCTTTGAAATCTGCTTTATTGATTTCAACTGCTTTATCAGGCCTAAAAGTAGGAAGAACTCTTACGTCAAACTCTTTATCTTCTTCTAGCTTTTGGTGGTATTCAAGCGAATCTATAGGATCATCTGTCGTGCATATAACTTTAACATTGGATTTTTTTATTAAACCTTTCGCGGAAAACTCATTTCCTTGGATTAATGCATTAGCTTTCTCCCAGATGCTTTCAGCTGTTTTTTCACTTAAAGGTTCATATATTTCAAAGTATCTTTGAAGTTCCAGGTGAGTCCAATGGTATAGTGGATTACCTACGGCCATTGGTAGTGTTTTGGCCCAAGCTAAAAACTTTTCATAGTCAGCTGAATCCCCTGTAATGTATTTTTCGTCTACACCGTTACTTCTCATGGCTCTCCACTTGTAGTGGTCTCCGTACAACCAAGCTTCGGTTATATTGCCGAATTTTTTATCTTCATAAATTTCCTTTGAACTTAAGTGGCAATGATAATCATAGATAGGCATCTCTTTAGCATAATCGTGGTACAGCTTTATCGCTACTCCATTTTTAAGTAAGAAATTTTCGTCCATAAATTTTTTCATAATATTATTTCCTCCCAATAACTGAAATATATGCTTAATTAAAAATATGCTATAAAAATCCCGTAAAATTTTAGCTAGTATATTAGTATACTAGACACTATATTTATAATATATTTTTGTATTTTCGTCAAGTTTATTTTTCGGGTAAAACTATTTAGAATAAAACTAAAATCAATAGAAATATTATAATTGGGCTTATTTTTACTTGTATACAAGGGCGAATGTATGCTTTGAAAATCTAAAAATATTGCTTAATTAAATATTTTAAAGTTTGTATAATTTTCGGATAGTATATATATAAATTCTACGCCATTGATTCAAATGCAAGTTTAATTTCTGAATGTGAATTTAATCAAAGTTACCTTTAAAAAAGTAATGGTACCTTAAAATTAATTTAAATAAAAAAGGAACCGAGAAATAACTCTCAGTTCCTTTAAGATAAAGCAACATTAAAAATACTCTATTTGTATTGACTTGAAAATTTATCCATGAATGATTTTATTAATCTAAAAATTTCTTCTGTGTTCTTTGTAATAAAATGCCCAGCCTTTTCTTTATTCATGGCTTCTTCCAACGATATAGTGGAGTTTATTACTGAAAAAGCGGACCTTATATCATGCTCGTATATGGTTGAAAAATCATCTGATAAGCAACTTGCAAGCACAATTACTGGTATTTGTTCTTTAGCAGCTAATCTTGCCATACCGACAGGAGTTTTTCCCATAGCGGTTTGTAAGTCAACTAATAGCATTGTAAAAACCAATATAAGATTTTAAACGTCTTTATAAAGGTTGGGATAGAAAATGTAAAAAAATTTATACCAATAAAATATGTTATCCTGGAGTAAACCATTTTAGTATAAGAGCATAGAACCTTCAAAAATATGTTCCTGTACTCGAATAGAGATGGCATAAAATAAAAACCAAGCAAACTTTGAATAAGTACAAACACTCTAGGAAAAGTGAAAAAATTCGGTATAAAAGTACTGGGTGATTATTTATGAAGATAAATGTTGCCACATCGGGGTGGAGCTATAAGCACTGGTATGGATTATTTTATCCGGAGGAGTTAAAACCGATAAATTTTTTGGAACACTATACAAAGTATTTTGACTGTACAGAGTTAAACGCTAGTTTTTACCATCTGCCAAAGCAGAAAACCAAAGAAAACTGGCATAAAAGAACGCCCGATAATTTTAAATTTGCAATAAAACTATCCAAAACAATTACTCACTACCATAAATTGGAAAAAAAGGGACGTTAGCCGTATGACAATCACGTCCCTTTTTAAATTTTCTTAAAAAACTTGAATTAACAATATACTTGACGGGAAAACAAAAATCTGTTAACTTGTATACAAATATACAGAAGTTTTAGGAGGTCATATGGAGATAATTATTCTCGGAGTAGGTATGTTTTTAGCTGGTTTTATCGATTCTATTGTTGGTGGAGGGGGACTTGTTAGTGTTCCTGCTTTAATTATGGCTGGATTGCCTCCTCACGTCGCTCTTGGTACTAATAAAATAGCAGCTTCATTTGGAACTTTAACGAGTAGTTATGAATTCTTTAAGAATAAAAAACTTAATAAGGAAATATTGAAATTGTTAATTCCGTTTGCATTTGTTGGGGCAGTTTTAGGTGTTATAGAAGTTCAATATGTATCACCAAAAATATTGGAATTATTAATTCCTTTTGTGATATTGGTGGTAGCTTTCTATACAATTTTTTTCAAAAAAGTAGGAATGCATGATAAGTTCTCTGGTGTAGATGCAGACAATAAAACCAAAGGAATATTTTTAACATTTATACTCGGCTTTTATGATGGTTTTTTTGGACCAGGAACTGGTACATTTTTTATGTTCGGTTTAGTAAAAATATTTAAATTTGATTTTACTGTAGCCACTGCAAATACAAAAGTTTTGAATTTTGTAACTGGTTTTGCAGCTCTTTTAACATTTTTATATAACAAGCAAGTTAATTGGGAATATGGACTAATATCTACTGTATTTATAGTTTTAGGCTCAAAAATTGGATCTGTGATGGCAGTAAAAAATGGTTCTAAATTTATCAAGCCAATTTTTATTACTATGTCGCTTTTCACAGCAATAAAAATGATTGGGGAACACATAATAAGCTGAGTTTTGATAAACAAAATTATGATTGCAATGTTAGTTAAAAAATAACGAAAAGAAAAAAGGATAACCGAGTGCCCTTGTGGGTTCAAGTTCTACTCTCGGTACCAAAAATGAAGTTTAAGGCTCTAGACAGTAGATAACTGTTTGGGCCTTTTTTTAATTAAAT
Source organism: Ilyobacter polytropus (assembly GCA_003246855.1). GTDB lineage: Bacteria > Fusobacteriota > Fusobacteriia > Fusobacteriales > Fusobacteriaceae > Ilyobacter_A > Ilyobacter_A polytropus_A. The sequence continues at coordinate 9,693 of QKCP01000055.1, read as the reverse complement.
CTTTTTCAAAGTGTTCCATCTAATGAGATTAGTTTTAACTAAATATATTTTAACTTATACTTTACAAAGTGTAAAAAGTAGAGTATATTTATATAGATTTAAAATTGATAAAATTATTTTTTAAGCTTAAAATATTAGATTAGATAATAGATGATTCTAATTTTTAGTGTTTGATAAGAGTATACGTGATTGAAAAATACATTAGTTTTAAGTTTATGGAGGTAGTAGTTTATGGTTAATATAGTAGCTAAAAGAGAAGAAAATGGCGTTGTTGTGCATTTAAAGTCAGAATTTGGGAATATTTTTTCTAGAGATGTTATTATTGAAACGCTGAAAAAAGGTCATGAGTACTATGTTCTTTCTAAGAAAGGTATAAGAGATAAAATATATCTTATAGAAACAGACAAGGGAAAATTTTTAACAATAAATAAAGATTTGTCCTCATATATGCAAAGAATTTTAACAGATGAAATTGGTGAGTTAACAACGTTCTAGGTGAATATAAACTCTTTTTCAAATTACGTGTAAATTCAGTTATGCTTTCAGAAAATTATATTTATAATATCCTTAAAATTTTTTCCAAACTTTTAGCTTTTGAGTTCAATTTTTAGTGATATTTCAATTACTTTTATATATCAGATCACTTTTAAGATTAAGTTGTTCACAAAATAAAAGCATATGCTATGAAAGAAAAAATACTAGCATGCTTCTTTATAGTAAGAAAAAGTGAAATGGAAAAAGGGCGTCAAACTATGCGCACAAAAGGTAAAGTATGGTTTTCGGTATTAGGATAAATAAAAAAAGACGTGAATTTATCTCATGTCTTTTTTAGTAAATATAAGAGATGGAGCAAAAAGCTATTTTTTAGTAATACTGATTGTTAGTTATCTAATACGTATAACAGGTGTAGTACATTCTAATAATCTTTATTTGTGGAGGGGAAATTGAGCACGCTTCTCGGTATCATTTATATAAGAAACCAAAGGTTTCAGGCAGTTGATGACTGTTTGGGCCTTTTTTTATTTTTTGGCCTTGGTAATTTGATTCATCTGTATTATGATTATTTTAAGGAGTAATCTGGCGTCAGTACTCCAAACTTTTGGGAGATGGAATATAGTGAGAAAATTATGGATAAGATTACCTTTTAAGATTACTCCTTTTATTCAATAATTTTTTTATTACATGATTATTCAGGATATTCTATTACAAGCAGAACTTAGAAGAACAATAAAAAAAGCTAGCATTAACGCTAGCTTTTCCTTAATTTTCGTTTTTCCAATGCCCGTGGATGTTGCAGTATTCTCTTGCGATTATCTTCTCTGCGTCTATTTTAAATGTCGCTTCTGGTTTGTCTCCAGGTTTTAAAGCCTGTCTATAGATTTTTCCATCTCCTATGATCTCAATCCACTCTATATAGTGCTCTTCCGTCATAGGGTGATCTTGTTTTTCCCCTATTTTAACTTTGAATCCACCCTCTATTTTTTCAATATAAGGCACATGTTTTTCTGCAGAAGTATCTGCAGTTTTTTCTTCTTGTAAAACCATTTCTTGATGACAGCAAACAAGCGGCGCGCCACCTTCGTGGAATACCTCTACAATGTTTCCGCATAATTCACATTTGTAAACTTCTAAATATTTAGCCATACTAATTTTTCCCCCTTTTTATTTTATGTTTTTAAAATTTATTAGCCTAATGAAATGCAGTCTACAGGACAAACTCCTGCACAAGCCGCACAATCAATGCATGCAGTAGCATCGATTTTCCTCTTGCCGTCACTTTGCTCTGAAATGCAATTAACCGGGCATACAGGTTCGCAAGCACCACAAGATATGCACTCTACTTGGTTGATTACATAAGCCATCTTTTTCCTCCTTTTAAGCTAATTTTAATACCTTTGGATATTAAGGATATTGAAATTAGTATACAAACTAAAGCTTAAAAATCCTTTTGAAAATTAAGAGGATTTTTTCTTTATTTTTTCTATAAAGAACTAAGGTATTTTTTTATTTTATACGTTTTTCCGGCGAAGGGAGATGTAGCGATGGTAAAGTATGGGAATTTGGTATTGAGAACTCAGGAAAGTTTTTGGTAGGTACTTTAAAAATGGTGTTGAGAGCATTCCAGATATGCTTAAGTAAATAGAAGATCGGATGGATAAGAGACGGTAAAAAAATATCGAAGAGTTCATGGGAGAACTTGCGATGAAAAATCTAAAAAATCCAACAGTGTATAAAAAAGTCAGTACTTTGATGTAATAAAAAAACTGTCGGATCTAATAAGTGGATATGCTTTGAAATAACTTAAATACTTATAGCATATTTCGGATAAATTTAGGCTGCTTAAATATGCAGATGTTGTATATATCGGTAAAAACTGTGCAAAGCAAAATTATATAGTTAAAAGTTTTATTATAGCTTGCTAAGGAGGCGTAATGGAAGAGATTTCTATAGTTTTATCGGGAGAAGCCGGCACGGGATTGAAAACGGTGGAGGGGCTTTTTACAGAGCTTTTGAGGCAGAGTGGCTGCTACTTTTATATGTCTAAAGAGATAATGTCGAGGATAAGGGGCGGCAACAACACCACGCAGTTTAGGGTGTCCGGGAAAAAAGTGACTTCCTATGTAAAGAAAACCGACTATGTTATAGTCCTAAACAAAGGCGCTCTTTACAGGCTTGGCGACAGGATGAGAGAAGATACTGTTATAATAGGGCCAGCTGATTTCATAGAGGATGAAGTGAGGTCGAGGCACAAAATAAAAGAAGTGGATTTTATAGAGGTGGCTAAAAAAGCCGGGAACCCAAAATACGTAAATACTGCTATACTGGGGTTTATTTCAGGAATGCTCAACCTGGATGAATCCATGGGAGAAAAACTCCTTGCCAAAAAGTTAGGGAAAAAAGGGGAGGATGTTGTAGAGAAAAACATAGAAGCGTTTAAAAACGGCGCAGAACTAGGCAGGGGGTGTGAATTCGGAATAAAAATACCTACGGACTCTAAGGTAGCGGAAAAGCCTGCCATAAGTGGAACAGAAGCCCTTGTGATAGGCTCACTCGCGGGTGGGTGTAACTTCATAACATCCTACCCTATGTCCCCAAGTACGGGCATACTGGTTGGAATGGCTGGGAAAGCTAACGAATACGGGGTTGCCGTAGAACAGGCGGAGGACGAGATAGCAGCTATAAACATGGTGCTGGGCGCCTGGTACGCCGGGGCAAGGGCTATGGCTAGCACTTCTGGCGGGGGCTTTGCCCTTATGACAGAGGGATTAAGCATGTCAGGGATAGGGGAGACCCCGGCTGTAATCCACTTGGCCCAAAGGCCCGGACCAGGAACTGGTCTCCCTACAAGGACGGAGCAGGGGGATTTGAATCTGGTAGTTCATGCGGGACACGGTGAGTTTCCAAGGGTTGTACTGGCGCCTGGTTCCCTTGAAGACGGCATAGTCCTTTCACAAAAAGCGTTCAATATCGCGGATAAATACCAGGTGCCGGTTGTGATACTTTCCGACGCACACTATGTAAATCAGGCCTATAATTTAGACAAGGTAGATTTTTCTAAGATGGAAAATGAGTATTTTATAGCTGAAAGTGAAAAAGGGTACAAAAGGTACCTGGTTACCGAAAACGGGAGGTCGTCTAGAGCGGTCCCTGGATACGGTAAAGGCTTGGTTTGTGTGGACAGCGATGAACATGATGAAACCGGACACATAACCGAAGATTTTTCAGTCAGGGTTGCGCAGCATGACAAAAGAATGAGAAAGCTAAATGATTATAAAGATATAGAGCCTGAACTTATAGGGCCAAAAGAGTACAAAACCCTAGTAGTGGGTTGGGGGTCAACCTATGGCGTTCTAAGGGAGGCTGCAGACAGACTGGGGGATTACGGTTTGGCTTGTCTGCACTACAAGCAGGTGTATCCTTTGCCAGATATCAGCAGGGAACTGTTAGAAAAGGCAGAAAAGCTTATATTACTTGAGCAAAATTACTCTGGGCAGTTCGGAGGCCTCATAAAAAAAGAATGGGGGATAGAATTTGACAGAAAAATATTGAAATACGACGGGATGCAGTTTTCTTTGGAAGAGGTAGAAGAGGAACTGAAAAAGGAGGTGCTGTAATGGGTAATGATTTGGAGAAAAATATATTTAGCTGCCCTACAGGCACAGATATAGCCTGGTGTCCCGGCTGTGGGAATTATTCCCTACACAAAATAATCACAGCTGCATTGAGTGAGCTGGGGCTAGCTCCAAAAGATGTGGTGATATCTTCAGGCATAGGGCAGGCAGCAAAGATGCCTCAGTATGTAAGCGTTAATTACTACAACGGCTTACATGGAAGGGCGATGCCTGTAGCTACAGCTGTGAAGATGGCAAATCCAGAACTTACTGTAATAGCGGAAGGTGGCGACGGGGACATGTATGGTGAGGGGGGGAACCACTTTATGCATAACATAAGGAGGAACCCGGATATAACCCACGTGGTTCACAACAATATGGTGTATGGACTGACCAAAGGTCAGGGCTCTCCGACTAGCATGAAAGGGATGAAAACTAACGTGCAGGTGGATGGTGTATACCTAGAGCCATTTAACCCGCTTGCAGTTGCCATAAGCTTGGGAGCGACCTTTGTTGCCAGGGTATTTACAGGGAATATGGAGCACACAAAAGATGTGATAAAGGAAGCCATAAAGCATAAAGGGTATGCCCTTGTGGATGTTTTCCACCCGTGCCCTAGCTTCAACAAGGTCAACACGTTTTCCTGGTACAAGGAGAACACCTATATTTTGTCCAATGACTATGATTCCAGCGACAAGATGCAGGCGCTTTCTAAAAGTCTTGAAACTGGGAAGTTCCCGTTGGGAATTATATATAAGGAAGAAGGGAAGCTTGTGATGAATGAAAGCATGCCACCTTATAAATCTGGCGACAGCACACCACTTTATAAAAGAAGGAGAGAGCCTGAATCTGTTGAAAAATTGCTTTTAAGTGAATAAGTGTAGAATATAAAACGATTCCATGTTGGGCGCTTTATTTTAAGCTGACACATGGGGTTGTTTTTTTATTGACAAAAATAGAAGAAAATGGTATTACTATATTAGTAAATAATTAAATAGTGAGGTAGTTAAATGAATGTTGAGGACTTGGAAGTAAAAATATTTAAAGCCCTGGGTCACCCCTTGAGACTTAAAATAGTAAAGAAGCTTATGGGTAAAAACCTGTGTGTTTGTGAGTTAAACGAAGATGTTGAGTTCAGTCAATCTAATCTTTCTCAACACCTTAAAATACTAAAGGATGCGGGGATATTGATCTCGGAAAAAAAGGGACTCAATATACACTATGCAATAAAAAATGAAAAAATAGTGGACATGTTTCAGATTGCCGAAGAGATAGTAAAAACTGAATTGCTGGAAATATTAAATAAGATGAAGTAGGTGAAAATATGTTTGATTGGTTGGATAGTTTGATGAAATTTTTTGTGGAAAACATCTTTAAAGTGAGTGTGGAGACTAGGCTTGGGTCTAGTTTACACTTTCTGTTTTATGATACTATAAAAATACTTATTCTGCTGTCTTTTATGGTATTTTTAATCTCTTATATGAGGAGTTATTTTTCTGTTGAAAAAACCAAAAAGGTGCTTGAAAAACTGGGCGGACTAAAGGCTCATATAGCAGCAAGTCTATTTGGTATAGTCACGCCTTTTTGCTCGTGTTCCAGCGTGCCGCTTTTCATAGGATTTGTTGAAGCAGGGATACCAATAGGGGTTACATTTTCGTTCCTTATAACTTCTCCTATAGTGAATGAAGCAGCCTTTGTTATATTGCTTGGAACGTTTGGATGGAAGGTAGCAGCAATGTATGTACTTTCAGGAGTTGTTGTGGGTGTAGTCGGAGGAATTATAATACACCATATGAAAATGGAAGATTATGTGGAAGATTATGTTTATCAGATTAAAATGGGAGACGCCGAGATAGAAGAGTTGACTAACAGGGACAGGCTAAACTTTGCAGTTCAAAACGTGAAGGATATAGTTTCGAGGATATGGAAATTTCTTATTCTCGGGATAGGTATCGGGGCACTTATACACGGCTGGGCTCCGGCTGAATTTTTGAGTAAATATGCAGGGGCGGACAATCCGTTTGCAGTTATAATAGGGACAGTTTTTGCCATACCTCTTTACTCCAATGCCATGGGGACTATACCCATTGCTGAGGCCCTCATAGGGAAAGGGGTAGGCATGGGAACAGCTCTTGCCTTTATGATGGGGGTTACGGCGCTTTCACTTCCTGAGATGATACTTCTAAGAAAGGTCATAAAGCCCAAGCTTATAGGAAGTTTTGTCACTATAACCGGGATAGCAATAATACTAGTTGGATATCTTTTTAACGCTATACTATAAAAACAGGAAAGGGGATGGATAGATGGTAATAAAAGTTTTAGGAATGGGATGTGCCAAGTGCACAAAATTGGAGGAAAATGTAAAAACCGCCGTTTCGGAAATGGGTGTAGCTGCCCAAGTTGAGAAGGTAGACGATATAACGAAGATAATGGGGTATGGCGTTATGTCGACACCTGGACTGGTTGTAGATGAGAAGGTTGTAAGTAAAGGGAAGCTTTTGAGTGTAGAGGAAATAAAAAAAATTATAGAATAGTTTTAAGGGCGGATATCCGCCCTTTTTTAATAGATTAAATAAAAGAAGTCTTATAAAGAATTAACTGTAAATTTAGGCGGTGTTATCGGAAGTTTATGCTTTAAAAATAGGTGGGGAAATAATGGAGATAAAAGAAGTCAAGGCGAAGACAATAATAACAAAAACAAAATTAGGAGGAGATTACGTCATAAATCCCTATACTGGGTGCCAACATGGATGCAAATACTGTTATGCAAAATTCATGAAGAGGTTTACAGGGCATAAAGAGCCGTGGGGAGATTTTGTGGATGTAAAGATCAATGCCGCAGATTTAATTCCGGAGGATACGGACAAATACAGGGACAAATATATACTGATCGGCTCTGTAACCGACCCGTATCAACCCATAGAAAGCAAGTATGAGCTAACAAGAAAAATCTTGGAAAAGCTCCTCCCTCTGCAGCCTCATTTAAGCATACTTACTAAATCAGATTTAATTGTTAGGGATATAGATTTAATAAAACAGTTTAAAGATTGTACTGTAGCTATCTCTCTGTCTATGTTGGACGAAAGATTTCGAAGACAACTGGAACCAGTTCCTCCAGAGGCAGGCAGGAAATTTAAAGCCCTGAAAAAACTCCACGACTCAGGAATAACAACGGTGCTATTCATTTCTCCGATTTTTCCAGGCTTCACAGAGTGGAAGGAAATGGTGAAGGAGACAAAATCCTTCGTGGATGAATACTGGTTTGAAAACCTGAACCTCTACCCGTCAATTGCAGGGGAAGTATATAAATTTTTAAAAAAAAATAAACCTGAGCTGGCAGAAGAGTACAGAGAAATATATTCAGGACATGAGGAAGGCTATTGGCACGGGGTAGAAGATGATATAAGGGGTTTTTGTTTGGAAAATAATCTTGAATGCCAAGTGTACTTTCATTATAAATGAGATAAATACTACTGTAGCGATGTTATGCTGGAAGGGCAGCTTTTAAGCTGACCTTTTTTATTAAGTGTGAATCTTTAAATCTTCTATTATTTATATGTCCGATATCTAAGTTATGTTAGTATATAGTTTTCGTATTTTATCTTTTATTCATAAAATTTTCAGTTTGAATGCAATAAATCTTAACCGCTGTACTTGCTATTTTGACTTTATTTGTATAATATTTAAATAGCGTAAGAAAAAAATGATGGAGATGATTTACGTGTTAGAGCTATTTAGCCACCTCTTGAATAATTTAGGATATGTCATTGTCATGGCATTCTTTTTATCCAAATTCAAAGTGTTTCAAAAAATAATGGAAAAGGAAAAATTTGGGAAGAAAGATAAATGGATACTCTCGCTTGTCTTTTCTGCAATGGCAATTTTAGGAACCTATGTCGGTGTAGATTATCAAGGGGCAATTGCCAACACAAGAAACATTGGGGTAATTGTGGGAGGAATACTTTGTGGCCCCGTAGTTGGGATTACTGCCGGAATCGTGGCGGCCATTCATAGGGTGCTGATAGACCTTGGTGGAATTACAGCTGTTCCGTGTGCCATAGCAACTACTGCTGGGGGAGTTCTTTCTGGATTACTTTATAAGAAGGCAAAAATAAAGAACAGGTACATATACGGTTTTGTTTGCGGGGTTATCGTGGAGAATCTTAGCATGCTTATGATTTTAATAATGTCTAGGCCGTTTTATATTGCTTTGGATATAGTAAAAAAAATATATGTTCCGATGGTTTTAATAAATGCAGTAGGTGTTTCGGTGGTTATTTTAATTACCGAAAATATCATGAAAGAGAAGGAAAAGCTGGCGGGTGAACAGGCAAAACTTGCACTGGAAATTGCAAATAAGACCCTGCCTTATTTTAGGGAAATAAACAGTGACTCACTTAAAAATGTGTGTAAGACTATTTTAGAATCACTTGATGCAAAAGTTGTTGTTTTGACAGATCAAAAAAATATACTGGCGCACTACAGTAGCGAAGAGGAGTTTGAAATAACACACAGGGATATCGTAGGGGAAGCCACAAAAGAGGTACTACGAACAGGAAACATACTTATTGCTGATAAAAAGGATGATGACCAAAACTTTGGCTGCACAATTGAAAAGGTGAAATCGGCAATTATAGCACCTCTTAAAGAAAAAGAAGGTGTCATAGGCACACTTAAAATATACTTTGATAAAAATTCCTACCTGACCTCAAGAAATAAATATCTAGTTATAGGGTTGTCGCAGCTAATTTCAACCCAGCTAGAGATAAGTAAAATAGAGAAATTAAAGGAAATGGCAAATAAGGCCGAAATAAAAGCGCTGCAGGCCCAGATTAATCCGCATTTTTTATTCAATGCACTGCACACCATAACCTCATTTGTCAGAGTAAACCCGGCAAAGGCAAGGGATATGATAATAGACCTTTCGACTTATCTGAGGTACAATCTCGAAAAAATTGACCAGCTGGTGGATATAGAAAGGGAGCTAGAGCAGGTGAGGGCCTATGTGAACATTGAAAAAGCAAGGTTCAGCCACAAGCTCGAAATACACTATGATATAGAAGAAGGCTTAGAATCGTTTAAGATTCCGAGCCTCACAGTACAACCCCTTGTTGAAAACTCGATCAAACACGGGATATTAAAACATGGAACTGGGAAAAACATATATATAAGTATAAAAAAGCGTAGTGACGGGGTAAAAATTGTGATAGAAGATGATGGTATAGGTATTTCACAGGATATAATTGAAAAAATATATAATGATAATATGCCAGAGAATAAGATAGGATTATACAACGTCCACTTAAGACTAAAACTAATTTATGGAACGGGACTTTTGATAGAAAGATTGAATCCTGGGACCAGAATAAGCTTCGAGATAAGGTAGGTGATATTTTGAACAGTATAATAGTAGACGATGAGTTCCCTTCAAGGGAAGAACTAAAATATTTCATGAAAAATTTCAGCAAAATTGAGATTGTAAAAGAATTTGAAGATCCTATGGAAGCACTGAATTTTTTACAGGAAAATTATGTAGAAGTAATATTTTTAGATATAAATATGCCTAATTTAAATGGAATGA
>QKCP01000001.1 GCA_003246855.1 Ilyobacter polytropus | reverse complement strand
TAATCATATTATCTGTTATAAAAAAGATGACTGTCCAAAGTGAAAAAGCAACTGCACTATGGCCACTAGGCATTCCACCTGAGAGTGGGGTTCCTCGCTTTGTTATGGCTTTTAATGAAAGGGTTATTATCATGACAAGAGCTATTATTACAGCAATTAAATCAGAGTAGGAGTATTTGATTGCTGTAGATAAAGTTTTCGTATCTGTCTTAAACTGATTTATAAATATAAAATAACCTACAAGTATTGCGTTTGTACAAGAAATCAAAACGGCACCTGCCGATATATCTTTTGCTTTTTTTGCAAGAGGGTGGTACTTGTCTTGGACCATATCTATTATGCTCTCAACAGCGGTATTAAATAGCTCACACATTAAAACAAGTGATATAGAAAATATCAAAAAAATCAGTTCAATTTTTGAGACGTTGGTTGCAATAGCAAGAACAATTGTTAGAATGGAAGCTAATATATGGATCCGCATATTTTTTTCAGATCTTAGCGAGCTTACTATTCCTTCAATAGCAAAATTAAAACTTTCTAAAGTAGAATAATTTTTCTTTTTCATGAATTCTCCTTATAAGATATTGTATTTAAAGTATAAAAATATTAAAAGCAGAGAGAAACTCCGCTTTTAATCCCTGGTATAACCGTGTTTTGAAAGAATCTCCTCTTCCTTTTTTCTCATCTCAAGTTTATCATCTTCATCAATGTGGTCGTAGCCTAAAAGATGAAGTATGCCGTGGGTGAGAACATAAAAAAACTCTCTCTTAAACGAATGATTGTAATCTTTTGCCTGTTCTTCTACTCTCTCAAGCGATATTATTATATCACCTAAAGTGTTGTAAGGCCCTATATCACCATCAGTTTCCAAATATGCAAACGAAATAACGTCTGTCGGAGAATCTTTACCACGGTAATCCCTGTTTATAACTTGTATTTTTTCATTATCTGTCAATAGCAGAGAGAGGTACACATTCTTGTCGCACCTATACTCTTCGTTTAGGACTGTTTCAATATAGTCTTCTATGCTCTGTAAGTCTAACTCGTCGTTACACCCTTCAATTGCCTTTGTCAATTCTATTATAACTTCCATTTTTAACAATCCCCTTTTTAAGATTTATTTCCTTTTTTTATCTCAGGGTACTTTATCCTGACATGGTGTATACCCATGAGTACCTTTGTAAAAGTTTTTATTATTATCTCTATTTCTTTAAATGTAAGGTCGGCTTCTGAAAGTTGGTTGTCCTCGATTTTCCCTGCGATAATCTTTCTAAGCATCTTTTCGATGCTTGTTGGAGTCTTTTCATCGAGAGATCTTACAGCAGCTTCTATGGAGTCTGCTAGCATTATTATTGCCGATTCTTTTGTACGTGGCTTTGGACCTTCGTATCTGTAGTCATTTTCATTTATGTTTGGTATTTCTTTTTTAGCCTTGTTATAGAAATATGCTAGTAATGTAGTTCCTTGGTGTTCTGTCATTATGTCTCTTATCTCTTTTGGGATTTTATACTCCTTGGCCATCTCTATTCCATCTCTTGTATGCGACGTTATTATAAGAGTGCTCAGAGATGGACTCAGGCTTTCATGTGGATTTATACCGTCATGCTGATTTTCAACGTAAAAGTTCGGACGCTTCATTTTCCCTATATCGTGATAGTATGCGGCGACTCTTGCAAAAGTTGCATCGGCATCTATGGCATCAGCGGCGTTCTCAGAAAGAGTAGCTACCATCATGGAATGCTGGAAGGTACCAGGTGCATTCACAGCTAGCTGCCTCAAAAGTGGATGTGACAGGTCGCCTAGCTCCAGCAACTTCATATTTGTAAGTATGTTAAAAGTCCTCTCAAAATAAGGCAGGAGGGCTATTGTAAGCATACCGGAAAAAACTCCAGAGAAGAAAAGCTGAGAGCTAAACACAGCTATTGTAATAAAGTCACTTCTTGAAACCAATAATATGCCTATACAGATTACTGATTTAAGTAACCCAAGGTAAAGCCCAGCGTTTATAAGATGAGCCCTGTTTTTTATTTTTTGAAGTCCGTATATACAACCGACCAGACTTGTGACAGATGTCATAAAAAAAAGTTGGTCTACACCTTTAAAGCCGAGCGAGTAAAAAATTACAAACGAGCTTATTATCAGAGTATATTTTTCACTTACAAGTATACCCAAAAGCAAGAACAGCGCGTCTATCGGCAGAAGAAAAAATAGTTCCGATCTGGTAAATCTAGCTATTATAAGGTAACCTGCAACGGCCATGATTGTTGAAAAATAATAGGATTTTTTCAAGATCTCGTAAAACAAGAATTTTCTAACTGTAATAAAAAAAAGTGTGGATATTATAACTAGAAAAAATATATTTCCCAGTATAAGCGGACTGTTTGAAAGTTCCCCATAGATGCCCAGCTTTTTCAACTTTTCTATATCAGATTTTGTCACAGTGCTGCCTTTTTTGAGCACTGTCTCTCCAGCATTTATCTGTACGATTACATCGTTTATACTATCTACCCTTTCCTTTATTGCCGATGCAGTTTTTTCCTCATCGTATATAAAGTTGGGCATCAAAAAAATAGACAGGAGCTCTATTTTATCTAAACTGAGTTCGTTTTTCAGGCTATCCATCAAATTCTCTAAATACTTTTCATCATTTTTAATTCCTATTGAGTATAATTCTTCGAGTTTGTTCTTTATTTCGTTTTCAATGGATTTTTTATTTGGACTTGCAGCTAGTTTTAAAACCGTTCCCTTGCTAAGTGGATATTTAGTCTTGGTCAGAAACTCCTCCAGATCATTCTGGTCTGGGTTTGTGCCGAGTTTATCCAAGTCTAGGAAAAACTTTTCCAGGTTCCTGTAGGATTTTGGTGCAACGTCGTTTAAAAAAATATATTCTTTTTGAGATTCTTCAATTACTTTTTTTACGATTTCATCTTTTGCCAGCTTATCATTATATTTAACTGAAAAAGGTGCCACAATATCTTTTTTTACAGTATCCCCTACAGAGAGGTTTTCTTTGATTAAAAAAAGCTTAGAGCTAAGCGGGATAATAAATAGTATACATATCAAGATAAATATCCTTTTATTAACCATTTCCCTTGGGCTTATTTCGTGAGTTTCAGGAGTTTCGACGGGCTCAACTTTAAAAGTCAGCCTTCTACCCAAAATATTCAACTCTTTCATTTAAATTTAGCCTCCTAGATGTTTATAGTCAGTGGATAGATTCAGGACACCAATGACTTTATGACCTGATCAAGTGATGCAAAAAAGTAAAGGTCATATAAAGAAAAAATCCGATTTTTAGCCATCGGATTTTATTGTATAAATAACGTAAAAGCTACCCTTTAAAAATTATACAATATAGGGTAGTATAAGTCAAGATGATAAAAACTGCCCAAATCTATATAATTTCAGAACATTTTTTAAAGACAATGTTGCTTGTAGGAAGGGAGTCCAGAAAGAGCCTTCCGTACTTTTTGCTTACTAGGCGGTTGTCTAATATTGTTATGATGCCTTTGTCGTCCTTGCTTCTTATTAGCCTTCCAACCCCCTGTTTAAATTTTATTATAGACTCTGGTATTTGATACTCCATAAAAGCATTTTTTCCTTCTTTAGTCAAATTTTCTATAATGGCTTCCACTATGGGTTCGCTAGGAACCTTAAAAGGAAGCTTGACCATTATAACCGATGAGAGCTTCTCACCTTTAACGTCTACCCCTTCCCAGAAGCTATCCGTGCCAAATAGTACCGGTTTTTTACTAGTTTTATACATGTTAATAAGCTGGTTTCTAGGGGCCATGCCCTGTATGAAGAGATCGTATCCCATAGACTCTAACTCATCCTTTAATAGGTAGTATAGGTAGTTTAATGTAGAGTATGAGGTAAATAGTATAAAGGTGTTGCCTCGACATTTTACAATTAGACCTTTTACGAATTCTTTTATTTTAGATATGAAGTTTTTGTCGTTAGGTAGAGGAGTGTCTGTAGGTACGTATACCCTCATCTGATTTTCATAGTCAAAAGGCGAATGGATTATTTTGTTGTGCGTATCTTCCTTCAGTCCTATTGATTTTTTGAAATAGTCGAAACTATCCTCTACAGCTATAGTAGCAGATGTGAATATTAGGTCATCTAGATTATTAAAAAGTGCCTCTTCCAGCTCTCCGTTTATTTTGAGTGGACTAGCCATGAGCTTTGCATTGCTTTTTTTCACGTTCATTGATAACCAGTAGATGTAGTTCTCATCGTCCATATCATTTATAAACTTGAGGTTAAGGAAAAAGGCTTCCACCCTATCTATATATTTCGAGAAGTCGTTTATAATGCCGTCCTCGTCGTCAAGCTCCTTCAGGTTTCTAGTCAATGCCCTCATCTTTTTTATATATGAGTTGTAGGCTATCATGAGATCATCGTAAGTGGCTTGAAGGTCTGTAGACCAAGCTTTGTTATTATCTAGCTCCCCTTTTTTTAGTCGCAGGTTAACAGTCCCCTGCTGCCCTTTATAGAAGATATCCATCAAACGTATAAAAAAATCATTTCCCCTTTTTGAAAGCTCGGTGTGGCGTTCTATTAAGTCTTCTTGTATGGTTTTTTTAGCGCTTTCATACAGGTCGCTTTTTGTGTTTTTAAGGTAATTGAGCACGAAATTTAGGCTACCAGTCTTTTTTTTCTTTTTTCCTAAGTTGTATATGTAGTTCATAGATTTATTAAATGAGTATTTAGAAACTTCATAGGAGAAGTAGTCCCTGGCTACGCCTTCTATGTTATGGGCCTCATCAAAAATTACCAAGTCGTAATTAGGCAGTATCGAGTACTCGGTATGGAATCCCAGTTCCTTTCTTATGGAGAGGTCGGCGAAATACATATGGTGGTTTGTTATCAAAAGATCGGCATCACGTTTTTCCTCCCTGGATTTTAGGAAAAAACAGTCTAGTTTGTGAGGACATTTAACCCCAGCACATATATCCGTCTCGCTTGCAAAGTGCTCCCAAACCATGTGTTCAACCTCAAAAGACAGCTCCGAACGGTCACCGGTTTTAGTCCTGTCCCCCCATGACATGATATACTGGAACTTTTGTTTTTGCTCCTGGCTGAACTCCTCGAAGTCAACAATTTCACCTTTTGCTATGTTCATCAGCTTACGGTTGCATAGATAGTTGCCGCGCCCCTTAACCAGTATGTATTTGAAATTATTGTTCATTAGCTTGTTGACTATTGGGATATCCTTGTTTAGTAGCTGTTCCTGCAGGTTTATGGTATTGGTGGAAACTATGACCTTTTTCTCATTTTTCAGTGCCCACTCTATAGCAGGAATCAGATATGCCAGGGTTTTTCCTGTGCCGGTACCTGCTTCTACAATCACTTTTTTATTTTCATTTAACCCATTTTCTATATGCAGGGCCATTTCCAGTTGTTCTTTCCTGAACTCGAATTCAGGGAATATTTGACTCAGGAGGCCTTTTTCTTCAAAATACGGAGCCACTTCTATCTTATTTTTTTCTCCGTCTGCTAGCTCGACTATGACGTATATATCATCGACGCTGTTATTGACTATGTAGGAAGCTCCGTTTTTAGTCTCGCTGTAGTATGCGGCTATTTTTACGTCGTTGTCTGACGGATATAGATATCCAGACGGGTGGTTGTGTATTATGACTTCTCTCTTTTTCATCTGCTTAAGGATGGCAGGAACTGAATGTTTATTTCCCCTGGCCAAAACTTTTACATCGTAGACTACGTTTTGCTCATCAATAAAGCCCCTGAAAAACACCTCATTTCCAGAAGCTGAAGATATCTCGTTTTTCATTATATCTATAGCTTCCCTTGAGATTTTTTCCTCTATATTCATAATATGATTCCTCTCTTTGACAGTGTTTGAAACATGCAATAATTCTACACCATTTGGGCTATTTTTTCAATAAAAAGCTTGATTTTTGAGGTTGAGTATGATATTCTATACATGGTCCATTAAATATTCTTGTGTCTTAAAGAACTTACTCGTTGCCAAAGAACTCCGTTAATTTAATAGCTTGACTAAGCTATGTAAAAGTGGTATTATATTCTGAAATTTTATTTAAAAATTGGGAGGTTTTTAATTTGGCACACTCAA
Organism: Ilyobacter polytropus; assembly: GCA_003246855.1. Taxonomy (GTDB): domain Bacteria; phylum Fusobacteriota; class Fusobacteriia; order Fusobacteriales; family Fusobacteriaceae; genus Ilyobacter_A; species Ilyobacter_A polytropus_A. The sequence goes on along the minus strand of QKCP01000001.1, from coordinate 11,304 downwards.
AATCAGCAAAAAAAAGAGTACAAATAGCAGAAAGAAACAGACAAAGAAATCAAGCAATCAGATCTAAAGCAAAAACAATAGTTAAAAAAGTTTTAACTGCTGTTGAAGCACAAGAAGCTGAAGTTGCAAAAACTGCTCTAGTAGCAGCGTACAAAGAGTTAGATAAGGCAGTTACAAAAGGTGTTCTTAAAAAGAATACTGTATCTAGAAAGAAAGCTAGACTAGCTGCTAAAGTTAACGCATTAACTGCATAATTTTAAAAAATTAACAGTAAATTAATATGGGTTTTGCCATTAGGCAAAACCCTTTTACTTTTTTGAGATATGATGATTAGCTTTAAGTTACCAGATATACACTTAGGATTCCGTCTATCTTTTCTATCTCTGCGATGACTTTGTCTGTGTGGAGGTACTTTGGTATAAAAAGATGATATACGGCTTCTTTTTCCGTGAAAGTAGCATGCCTTATCTCCTGGATATTTGTTATCTTTGAGATTTTTATATGTTTTGTTTTTAGGAAATCATGTAGTGTCTCTTCCGAGTTTTTCGTATCCATCAGGGATATGGACAACCTTTTTTCTTTCCTCTTTTCAATTATCAAAAGTTCTACTTTTTTCATGCTTATCAAAAGAAAGCTTATTAATATTGCGGCAGTTATAGCTAGCCCGAAATACCCCATACCTATCGCCAAACCGAGGCAGGCTACTATCCAAAGGGTTGCGGCAGTGGTTATACCTACAACAGTTTCCTTATTACGAAGTATAGCACCGGCACCTAAAAAGCCTACACCAGAGACAACTTGTGCTGTCATACGGCCGACATCTATTTTTATTATTTGAGCCAATTCAGGATTTGCAAGTACAGCGTTTATACTATCTCTGGCAGCAAGGGATTGAACTATAGATATAATAGCAGCCCCAACACAGACAAGCATATGAGTTATAAAACCAGCAGGTTTTTTCCTCTTTTCTCTCTCGAGACCGATTATACCACCTATCAATATTGCACCGAATATTCTGGAAAATATATCAAAATCACTTAGTTCGAACATATACACAACCCCTATTCTGTATTCTGCGATTCTCACCTGGGAAGCAGGTAGAGCAGTATGGATAGAAAATGAAAGAGACTCCCAGCTACTACAAATAGATGCCAAACTGTGTGGTGGTATTTGAAAAGCGGCAAGCCAAAAAATATGAGTCCAAGCGTATATGAAAGTCCACCGGCTACAAGCAAGGACATGCCGTTAAGACCTATATATGCATAAAGCGGTTTAACGAAAAATACTATAAACCACCCCATAAGGACATAAACAAAAGTGGAGGCTACAATATATCTGTCTATCCACAGACATTTGAATATTATACCTATAACTGCCAGCCCCCACTGAATACCGAAAATAGTCCACCCCATTTTACCCCTAAATACAGTCAGGCAAAAGGGGGTATAACTTCCCGCTATCAGGATGTATATAGAGGAATGATCCAGTTTTTCGAAAATTTTCTTTAACCTGCTATTTGCTACGCCGTGGTAAATGCTAGAAGTTACGTAAAGAACTATAAGAGAGGTACCGTAAATTGAAAAACTAACGGTGTACCAGCTGTCACCATAGCGGACACTATATATTATTAGCAAGACTAGAGCCACAACAGAGAGAAGAGAAGCGACGGCGTGAGATATCCAATTTGCCCTCTCCTCTTCTACAGAAAACTTCTGAACTATACGCATGCTACAACTCCTTAAAATTTAAAAAGAAAGCACGTACGCCTCAACCAAGGTATCTTCTACAGCCAAGCCCATCTTAACCTTAGACTCTATATCCAGTATCTTTTCCATGTTGCTTTTCAAAAAAGAAAGCGAGAACCGGCTTAAGTTTTTGAACTTTAGAAACAAAACGTAGGGGTGCGGGGCCCCCTTGCCGCTATAAAAATATTCTTTTATTTGATCAAATTCCTTGTTTTTAAAGCTGGTATAGTTTGAAATTTGAGTTAACGCCCTTGAGTCTAACAGAAGTTTCAGCTTTAGGAGAGTCTCCAGCTCCGTGGCCATAAGATAGAGAAAGAGCATATAGTCTTTTTCCTTTTGCAGGTGAGCCAGGAGGTTTTCCTTCTCACCGCCCAGCAACTCCTGTATAAGATCGAAGATGCTGTACTCTTTACTTACTGACACGATTTTTTTGGCTCTCTCCATATCGAAGGGTGCGTCTTCGAAGAAAAGTTTGAGTTTCTCCACTTCGTTTTTTACCTTGTTGCCATCCCTACCCACCATTTCAATGAGCAGGAAAGCAGTTTTTTTGTCGATGCCGAGCTCTTCCTGGAGGTATGGCAAGAGATGAGAGTGATTTTTTTCTTCGTAAGACTCCACCACCTTGAACATATTTTTAGCTTCGTCCATGGATTTTTTTGCGAAACTTCCTTTTTCGCAGAGATAATCTATAACCACTACTTTGTTATTTATATTGAAGTTTTTCAGTATCTTCAAGAAATTCCAAAATTTCCCGATGTTTTCGGCTCTTTTAAGCACAACCAGTTCTTTCGAAGCGAACATTGAATTTATAGATATAGCCTGAAGAAAACTTTCTTCTTCTTTTTGTGCGGCATCAAAGTACCTTTCCGTTATGCCAGGGTTATCTTTTTTTATTCCGTCAACTATTTTTGAATACTCCAGCTCCCTGCTCTTGTCGCCTATTAAAAGATAAAACATTTTTGCCTCCTTGCCTTTCAAAATATCTGATCCCACACGTATTTCGGCTCCATGCCCAGATAGACATCGAAATCGCCATACAGCTTTATTTTTTCTGTCATCTCCTTGTACATATCAATCCTTATTTTTTTAAAATACCTCTCCTTGCCATCTATACCTATCACCAGTTCATTGAAAAAAAGGTCGGTGTTTCTCTCTGCGAGCACCTTTTGGCGCAGCCCCTTCTTGTATCGAAGTCCGCCTATACCTATATCTCTTATTTTTGCGCAATCTAGATTCTGAAATACTTTGTCGATCATCTTGCCATAGTGAAGTTTTCTGCTTTCTATATTTATTATTGGGTCGAACCTAAGTCCGAGGCTGTACCCTTTTTCCTGCAATTTCCTGGCGGCCTCTATCCTAGCTTCTAGCGAGGAAGATTTCAGCTCGTATCTGTCTATTATCTCTTGCGGGCTGAAGGTAAAGGATACTAGGAGGTTTTCGATAGGTTCTAGCTCTAAGAGGTTTTTTATGTTGTGGCTTTTAGTCCTTAGCTCCAGTACCAGATCTTTTCTGTTTTTAAAGTAATCTAAAAGATCTTTAGTTACATTTGTTATAGAATCCAAAACAAGCGAGTCGTTTACTATGCCGGCACTTATCATGGACATTTTTTTAGTGAAGCCATCTAATTCACTGAACATGTCCTCTAAGTTGACGTAGAAAACAAAAGCTCCGTGTGAAAAGTAGTCCCTTAAATAGCAGTACAGACAGTTGAATGGGCAGTTGTTCTCATAGGACAGGTAGTATTCCTCCTTTATACCCAAAAACTGCTTGTCCAGGTGGTATTTTTTCAAAAACTTGCCCTTCTTTACTGTGAACAGCATGTATTTTTTTTCCTCTTCATAGCTGAGATTTTTGGAGAGAATCATATCAATAAAAGTTTTTTCGCTTTCGACCACCTCATATGAAGAGAGTTTTTCTAGAATCTCTATTCCTTTTTTATGGTTTTTTATATCCTCTGTTATATAAATTTTTCTCATAATATACACCTCGACAAAAATTTATCATATTTATACTATTTTTTATCCTCACTTTGAAGTGGGGGGAAGCCAATATAGTTATACAAATTTTTTTTCAGAAACAAAGTCAGATTTTTTATCGTAGATTTCCGTATTATAAAAATCTATTAATCTTATAATTTTTTTTTCAAAACTATAGGTTATCAAAACAGCAAAGAATATTCCGAGTAAAAAAATAGCATTTACAAATTTGAGCTGTTTTATATACACTGCCTTTATTTTTGCGTTTTGATCTTCAATTAGTCTGTTAACGTCATCTAAATAAACACCGGATGCAATTATCCAGTCAAACTCTTTGTATAGCTTTGCAAATGTTAGCTTGCGGGAGATGAAATTGGTATCCAATTTTTTAAAATAATATTCGAAAAATATTTCACCATTTTCTTTAACCCCTTCAAGTTCCTCTTTATATGGGAAATTCCCAGTGATATCAGTCATTTCTGTTGACAGCAGCATTCCCTCCGTTTGTGGTAGGTTAGGATGTACCAGCCTTACGCCATAATCTTTCCCACCATCGTAATTTATGACTTTATTTACCCAGATATAGCTTCCATCAGGAAGTATACTGTTTTTTATCTTATATTTGGCCCTTTCTTTAAGAAGATCCTGCAGCTCTTTATTGCTAGAAAAAGTTGTTATGCCCTGTTCCTTTTCTTTTATTAAAAGTTCTTTTTCTAGTTCGATATCCTTTATAGCACCGTAGATTAAATTTTTTAAATAACTCTTTTTTTCACTAATAATAAAGTCTGAGAGCTGCTTTAACTTTACATTTTGTTCTACTTGCATATTGTGTAAAATCAAAAAATTTGACGCCAATGCCAAAATTAATATTATAGATATAGAACTTACATAAAAAAGAATTCTAAATTTTTTTTTCTTAATTTTCACCAGTTTCTCTCCTTTGTTAATATGCTTTATTTGTAGTTTAATAGGATTTAAAAATAGTTTGCTATTATTATATCATTATTTTTATAACGTTGTCTAAAATATTTTAGAATTTAAGGCCCCTTAATTTAGGACATCACTTTAAAATAAAAGTTTCAAATTTGTAGGAAAAAACAGTGATATGCCTAATATGTAGAGTGTAGAAGGGGGAGATGCATATGAAAACTAATAAAATTGCTATATTTGTATTTAGCGGGGATGAGATGACTTTTGTACTCGCCCTTTTAAACGCATTGGAGATGGAAGAAAAGGGTTACTACGTAAAGATCATAATAGAGGGCAGCGCTACCGGTCTTATAAATAGGATCGACAAGGAGGATGACTTGTTTAGTAAGTTCTATAAAAAGGCCAAAGAGTATGGGCTTATAGACTGTGTGTGCCGTGCCTGTTCTGTAAAGACAGGGGCATATGAGGAGGCTCAGAAAGAGGGGCTTACCATATGCGGTGAACTTTTGGGGCATCCTAGTATGGAGAGGTATATAAGTGAAGGGTACGAAATAATAACCATGTAGGCCACCAGGCTATATAAATTTAGACAGCAAAGAAAATTAATGTTTGATTAATTTTTTTTATTAAACCTATATTTGATAGAATAGTAGACTGCATTTTTACGAGATAAATAACGGGTTTTCATTATAGAAGCTTTAAGGAGGATATTTTTTGATTAATTCTTAAGTAAAGTTTTTTTAATACAACAAAAAAAACCTTGAAAATATTGGGGTTTTGTGATAATGTATTGGAAAGCAAAAGGCTGAGGGGAGTATTTTTATGAAATTTTCATTGTCGAGAAGAGCGCATCACCATCATCATCATAGATAAGGGTTTGTATTATGTGAGTCATAGTTACAAGCCCATTTTGTATTAACTTTTGAAAAAGGGGTTGTATCTATGATGGTTTATGAAGATAAAAATATTAAGCCATTTAGTGGGTACAAAATCCGCTAGATGGCTTTTTTTAATTTCCATGAAGGGAGGATTTTTGTGAAGCATTTAAAAACTTTAAAGCAGGACGAAAAGATAATTTACGAGTTGGGTGAACTTTACGATAGCTTCGGCTACGGTAAGATACAATTCAATACCTTGGAGGACTACGAGAACTACCAATTTGAGAAAAATATAATAGAGAAAGAGAGCATCCTAAAGGTAATGCTAAACGGAAAGCTTTTTGCTTTAAGACCAGATATGACAGTACCCATAACAAAGAGGTTTGCACAGGAAAAGGTGAATGAAATTCTGTCTAAAAAGGTTTACTATTATGACAACGTATTCAGAATAACCGATGACATAAACTATCATTCGCAGGAAAAAAAGCAGCTGGGGCTTGAAAATATAGGTGAGAGTGGGTTCGAAGCTGATGCAGAGCTAATTCATCTAGCTGGGAAAAGTTTAGATATCTTAAGTGACGAATACCTTATAGATGTATCCAATATAAAGTATATAAAGGGCATTCTAAAGGCGGCGAGCCTGACAACTCTAAACGAGAATCAGATTCTTGAAATGATACACCAAAAGAACCTTTGCGATTTGTCTAAAAAGCTAGAAGAATTAAATTTAGAGCCTAAAATATCAGAAGCAATAATGGAGCTACCAAACCTTTATGGGGATTTTAAATCTATTTTGGACAAGGCAAAAAAATATGTTTTCAACGAAAAAAGTAGGGAGGCTCTACTTGAGTTGGAGGAGCTTTGCAAAATACTGCAGGATTACGGTTCGCTTAAAAACGTAAACCTGGATCTTTCAATGATAACTGACCTTAAATATTATTCAGGGACTATTTTCCAGGGATACATAAACGGAATTTCCAGCGAGGTTCTAAAAGGTGGAAGGTATGACGATTTGGCAAAAAACTTTGGTAAGGACTTACCAGCTATAGGATTTGCAATAGATATGGACGAAATACTTAGGAGGATAGTATACATAGAGGAGCACAAAATCGACTACTTGGTGTTTTATGAGAAAAAGGACAGAAAAAAAGCTTTTGACATAAGCGAGGGGTTCAGAAAATTGAACAAAATCGTGAGAATGGAAACTAACAGGGTTATATCTTCTGAGGAGCTTGTTAAACTAAAAGAAAAGTATGATAAGATACTGGAATTTAAAAATAACGAACTTGTGGAAAAGGTGGTCTTATGAGAGAGATAATTGTAGCGCTTGCAAAAGGAAGGCTCGGTGAAAAGGGATACGAGCTTTTGAAAAAAACCGGTCTTGAGTGCAAGAGCATGGAGGAGGATAACAGAAAGCTTATTTTCGAGAGTGAAGAAAATAAGGTGAAATACATACTTGTGAAGCCAAGCGACGTACCTATATACGTTGAAAGGGGAGTAGCGGACTTGGGTATAGTCGGTAAGGACACTCTTTTGGAAAAAGATGCCGACGTATACGAGATGCTCGACCTAAGATATGGGAAATGCAAGTTTGCCATTGCAGCCCCTGTGGGGTATGAGGACGACCCGGACAAGAAACTGGTGGTGGCTACAAAATATATAAAGGTTGCCAGAAAGTACTATGAGAAGCAAGATAGGGACATAGACATAATAGAGCTAAAGGGATCTATAGAACTTGGACCCCTTGTCGGGCTTTCGGATGTCATCCTGGATATAGTGGAGACCGGAAGGACACTAGTTGAAAACAACCTGGAGGTTATAAACGAGATAGGGGACATAAGTGCAAGACTTATAGTAAACAAAGTGAGTTTTAAGTTTAAAAACAAAAGAATAAATGAGATCATTAACAAGGTCAGAGAGGAGTTGCCTAATGATTAGCATCTTAGACGTAAGGGGAAAGAATGTAAAAGAACTCGCCTATGATTCTTTCGCAAGGACTCAATTTGAATATGAAGATATAAATAAATCGGTAAAAGATATACTGGAAAACGTCAAAACAAGGGGAGATGCTGCCCTTTTAGAGTACACGGCTAAATTTGACGGAGTGGAACTGGATAAACTCCAGGTAACCCAAGAGGAGATAGAGGATGCCTACAACGGTATAGATGGTGACCTGAGGTCCGCGTTGATAAGAGCTGAAAAAAATATAAGGAAGTTTCACGAAAAGCAAAAACACAATTCGTTTATAGACAGCAGCAAGGACGGGATCATGGTGGGTCAGATAATAAGGCCCATTGAAAAAGTTGGGATATATGTTCCTGGCGGTACTGCTGCTTACCCTTCCACGGTTCTTATGAACGCTGTTCCTGCAAAAATAGCAGGTGTAGAAGAGATCGTAATGGTGACACCTCCAATGAAAAATGGTAAGATAAACCCGGTTATACTAGCAGCAGCAAGGGTGGCAGGTGTAGATAAAATATTCAAAATAGGTGGAGCGCAGTCAGTGGCCGCCCTAAGCTACGGGACGGAAAGCGTGCCAAACGTGTATAAGATAGTTGGTCCTGGGAACATATATGTTGCTATGGCAAAAAAAATGGTGTACGGAGAAGTGGATATAGACATGGTTGCAGGACCTAGCGAAATACTTGTTATTGCAGACGAGACGGCAAACCCTAGATATGTTGCGGCAGACCTGCTTTCCCAGGCTGAACACGATAAATTGGCTTCTTCTATCTTGGTGACCACAAGCGAACTACTTGCTAACGAGGTGCAGAAAGAGGTGGAGAGGCAGCTGGGACTCTTGTCTAGAAATGAGATAGCAAGGGAATCGATAGAAAATTACGGAAAAATAATTCTGGTGGACGATATAGATTCCGCCATGGTGATATCAAATACCATAGCCCCGGAGCACCTTGAGCTAATGGTGGAGAACCCTTTCGAAATAGTAAACAAGGTCAAAAATGCAGGAGCTATATTCATGGGGAAATACTCTCCTGAACCGCTAGGGGATTATTATGCGGGACCTAACCACACGCTTCCTACAAGTGGGACTGCCAAGTTTTCATCTCCGCTTTCTCTGGACGATTTTGTGAAGAAGTCGTCGCTTATATACTACAGCAGGGAAGCTTTGAAGCAGGCGAAAGACGATATAGTTTGCATAGCTGAAAATGAGGGACTTGACGCCCATGCAAACACCTTAAAAATAAGGTTTGAAGACTAAGACTCTGTATGGAGGGGGAAAATATGAGGAACGCAGCTATAAACAGAAAAACTAGGGAAACAGATATAGAGCTAAGTTTTAACATAGACGGCACCGGGAAATTTGAGATAGATACCGGAGTAGGGTTCTTAGACCATATGCTAGAGCTTTTTACCAGACACGGGAGGTTTGACCTGGCAGTTAAGTGCAAGGGGGACCTGGAGGTGGATGCCCACCATACTGTAGAAGACATAGGGATAGTACTTGGGAGTGCAATAAAAGAGAGCTTGGGCGACATGAAGGGTATAAAGAGGTACGGTAGTTTTTACCTCCCGATGGACGAGACACTGTGTTTAGTGGCACTCGATATCAGCGGTAGGTCGTACCTGCACTTCGAAGCGGAATTTTTAACGCCGATGCTTGGCAGCATGGCCAGCGAGCTGGTAAAAGAGTTTTTCTTCGCACTGTCTAGAAGTGCAGACATAAATATACACATAAAGCAGATACACGGCGAAAACGCCCACCATGTGGCTGAGGCCATATTCAAGGGATTTGCAAGAGCCCTTGACGAGGCCACTATTATAGACGAGAGGATAAAGGGAGAGATTCCTTCTACAAAGGGGGTAATATAGATGATAGTTATTATTGATTACAGTGTAGGAAATCTTTTTTCAGTTAAAAATGCACTCAGCAAGATAGGAATAGAGAATAAGATAAGCTCTGACAAGGACGAAATAATGAAGGCTGACGCCCTTATACTTCCTGGTGTGGGAGCTTTTAGAGATGCCATGAATTCATTGGAAAACAGCGGGCTGATTCCCACTATAAAAGAATTCATAAAGACAGGCAAGCCCCTGCTAGGTATCTGCCTTGGCATGCAGCTTTTATACGAAAAAAGTTATGAGTACGGTGAATACGAAGGGCTGGGATTTATAAAAGGGGAGATCTGCCCTATGAAACCGGACCTGGTACAGGACTTAAAGGTGCCGCACATGGGTTGGAACAACCTTAGATTCAACAAAAATAATGAGGTATTGAAATACATAAATGAAGACGACTATGTGTACTTTGTACACTCATTCTATGCAAAGTCCAACTGGGACGAGGTTGTGGCATATGTAGACTATGACGTGAAAATACCGGCTATAGTTAATAGCGGAAACGTATACGGAATGCAGTTCCACCCTGAAAAAAGTGGAGACGTCGGATTAAACTTACTAAAAGCTTACGGGGAGTTGATAAAGAAATGATAATTTTTCCAGCAATAGATTTGAAAGATGGTGCCTGTGTCAGGCTAACTAAAGGGGAGTTCGACAAGGTTGATGTATTCTCTAAAAATCCTGAGGAAACTGCTAAAAAATGGCTTTCTAAAGGTGCTAAGTTTCTGCATGTGGTAGACCTTGACGGAGCAAAAGACGGCGAGGGGAAAAACCTTCAGGCTATAAAGAGTATAAGGGAAGCAATTGATATCCCTGTGCAGGTAGGCGGAGGTATAAGAGACGAGGCGGCTATAAAAAGGCTGCTTGACATAGGTGTGGACAGAGTCATACTTGGTACAGTTGCAGTTGAAAACAGGGACTTTCTTGTTGAAATGGTTGAAAAATACGGTGACAAGATAGCGGTATCCGTTGATGCCAAAGAAGGTAAAGTCGCAACTAGGGGATGGATAGAGAAAACTGAGGTAGACTCTATAGATTTCTGCAAGGATCTTGAAAGCATAGGAGTTAAAACAGTTGTATACACGGATATAGCCAGGGATGGTATGATGCAAGGGGCAAACCTTGAAGTGTATAAAAAGCTTAATGAGCTTGTGGCAATAGATATAATAGCTTCCGGCGGAGTGAGCAGAGAAGAGGATATAGTGGAGCTCAACAAGATGGATGTATACGGGGCTATAGTCGGGAAGGCCCTTTACCTAGGTTCACTTGATCTTGAGGAGATAAATAAGCTTGTGGAGGGGTAAGATATGATAACTAAAAGAATAATACCTTGTTTTGACGTAAAAGATGGAAGAGTAGTAAAGGGGACAAAGTTTCAAGATCTGAAAGACGTAAGCGATCCGGTGGATCTTGCAATAAAATATAATGCACTTGGTGCAGACGAGCTGGTATTCTATGACATAACAGCTTCGCACGAAAAAAGAAAGCTTTTCACAGACGTATTAGAGAGACTTGCCAAAGAGGTTTTTATACCTCTTACTGTAGGCGGAGGAATCAACACCATAGAAGATTTCAGCAGGGTATTAAATGCCGGTGCTGACAAGGTGAGCGTAAACAGTGGAGCCGTCAGCAACCCGATGCTTATAAAAGAAGCCGCAGAAAAATTCGGTGACCAGTGCGTAGTACTATCTATAGATGTAAAAAGGGTAGACGGCCAGTTTAGAGTGTTTATAAACGGTGGAAGGAAAGATACCGGAATGGATGCCTTGGAATGGGCTAAACGTGGTCAGGAACTGGGTGCGGGCGAATTGGTTGTAAACAGTATGGACACAGATGGGGTGAAGGAAGGGTTTGATTTGGAAATGCTAGAGGCATTTTCTAAGGTGGTTTCTATACCTATAATAGCTTCTGGTGGTG
>QKCP01000056.1 GCA_003246855.1 Ilyobacter polytropus | reverse complement strand
GACCAAATCTCAATATTTTAAATTCGAGTAGATATGTTATTTTTTGATACTGCATAAAGTTTTATGTATTAAAAAAAACTTACATTATATGGAAATGTAGTATAATAATTTTAAGAAGGCATAACAGTTTCATGGAGGAATTTCAAAAAAATTTATGACACAAAAAAGTGCTGAACGACATCTGCATGGCATATTTCAATTTTATCCGGTTGCTCACAGGGCGACAAAAGTGACTAGTTGTTTATTTATTTTAAATTAACCCCTTATATTTATTTTTAAAATTTAAAAATGATTACGAGATGTTCAATTTTATTATTAGAATTTTTATTGAATTTATAGTATAATAGACCTACCAGTTGTATTGTCAGATATATGATACTAATAATATGCTACTTAAGACTGGAAGCCGGTAAGGAGGAATATATGGAAATTTTATCAATTAGTCAAAAGATAGCCTCTTTGAGGAAAAAATATAGAATAAGCCAACTAGAGCTGACAATGGATAAAATATCAAGAAGTTATCTTGCTATGATAGAAACGGAAAAGGTTAAGCTGAACAAAACCATCGCAAATTTACTCGCAGAAAATTTTAATATAATTTTCAAAGAAAGAGGGATAGACAGAGAGATAACAGCTGAATACCTTTTAGAGACAAAAGAAGAACAGGTGTACAAGCTCGCCTTAATCCTATCTGAGCATCTTGACGAAAGAGATTTGGAGACCACTATAGCGGAAATAGAGAATTACGCTCATGAATACAGTGGAGAAGAAAGAATAATTTTATATAAAAAGGTCGGGGACAAACTCCTTGAAAGCTGTGACTACAAAAGGGCTAGCATCTATTATTTAAGAATCGTGAACGATGTTTTAAAAAAAGGCGATCTTAAACTTATCTCTGATTTTATAGTAAACTTAATTAAAAGCGGAGAGCATCTCGAAGAATACACCGAAATACTTTCACTAGAACAAACTATTAAAAAATATGCAGAAAAATTGGAATCGGATTTAAGGTTTAAAATATACAGCGGTCTGGCTAAAATTCATGAAAAAAGAGATGATTACGATAGTGCACTAGAATATTATGAAATTTTGGACGGCATGGACCTTGAAGAAAAAGAAAAGTTTAACATATTATACTCGAAGGCTTTCTGCTATGAAAATATAGGTGAATATGCGAAAGCAAGAAGTATCTATAGAGGAATTCTAGTCAGATATGATGACACTTATAGAAAATTTTTGGTCAGCTTAAATCTAATGACTTTAAGCCAAAAAGAGGGGGAAGTCGAAAAGATAAAGTTCTACTTTAGAAAGAATGTGAAATTCTTAATGGATTTAGAAGCTGAAGGTGAAACTGTAGATATAGAGAAATATTATAGAATGGCTAAGGTATCCCTATATCTCAACAGAAAAAAAAGCTCCAAAGAGTATCTGGAAAAAACCATAAAAAAGGATATACCAAATGACCTAAAAGAGGTGGAGTACCAGTATTATACCATCAACAACCTGCTAAGCATATATAGTAAGAAGGATTTTGATAGCGTCAAATCACTTGAAAACAAATATTTTAAGCTAATGGAGAAAAAAAAGAGGTTTGAAATAGCTTATTCTTTCATCAGTTATTACGAAAATTTTGGAATGAAAAATCAACTATCTGAGTTTTTGAATAAGATAAAGAACTATTAATAAAAAGCTGTCAATAAATTGCCAGCTTTAAATTGTAGATAAGCGACTACCAGAAATGTTATGTAGTCGCTTTTTCTATATCCTGACTACGAAGTGCGTATATTTCCTTGCATCTTCCGAAAATATAATATATTCCACGCGCCACATATATTCTGTAAAACACAACTAGTTATAATTTTAGTGATATTTTTACTTTAGCTACATTTATTTAAAAACTCGCATTTAGAATATATCTTTGAATTGCCGTTACATTCCCTTTTCCTCTTCTTTATGTCTAGCGCCTGAACAAAGCCTTAAATATTTAGGGGTTTACTTTTTTTGTAAGTAATATCTGAATAATAAAAAATTTTAAATTATCTTGTGAAATTTTTTGTGATATAATATGAAATCATGTATAAAAAACTGTGGAGGAAAAACATTGGATAAAATAAAGAAAGATTTTCACTGTCACACCAACTGTTCTGACGGGCTGTTCTCGCCAAAAGAGCTTGTGGAGTACGCAAATGCAAACGGTATAGGTCAACTATGCATAACAGATCATGATACTATATCTGGACAGAACGAGGCGCTCGAATGGAGCAAAAAAAACGGCATAATTTATATGCCAGGGATGGAGCTGACCTCAAGATACAACGGGAAGAATATACACCTTTTGTGCTATGGATTCGATATTGAAAAAGCGAATTCAAATAAAGAACTGGCAAAATACTTGGGGAAAACAAGGCAATCAGATTTAGAATGGGTTTATGAAATTTGTGAAAAAAGTCAGAAAGATCCCATAAACTTAACTTTAAATGGGCTTAATAGGGAGATATCCATAACAAAAGAGGATTTTGATAGATATTCTGGCACCATTTTCACCTATTTTCATCATGCACAATTACTTTCAGAAAAGTTTAGAGAGTTATCACAAGAATTGGGTGACATCCCGGCGAGGCATATTCTATACTCTTTTTTCGGAAAGATGGAGGAGGAAGTAAAGTACGAAAGCTATGGGCCTGAGTATCGTGAACTGCACCGTGTTACCTATGAAAAATATGGATTAAATACGACCCCGAATATATTAGAACTAGAAAAAGAAGGGGTAGACGTAAATGGAGTGGATTTAAGCAAGCTAGTAAAGCCATATTGGTGGATTAAACGTAAAGGGGAACATTATATAGATATACATGAGGCCATTAAGCTGGTAAAAGAGATAGGGGGGTGTCCTGTGGTGGCACATCCAGTTGAGCAGGGACTGGTAGAGGATGATTTGAGGTACCTTGCAGGAATTGGCGTAGAAGGAATAGAGGTTTTTACGTACAAGCAGGATGACGATTTCGTAGAGATGTTAAGTAAGCTTTGTAGCGAACTTAACATATTGGCAACAGGTGGCAGTGATTTTCATGATCCATATCATAGGTCTAAAGTTAGTCTTGGAAAGTACAGAAGTAACAAAGAGATATCAGGGATAGATATGCAGGATTTCATAGACCGTGGATACAAGGTTTATTTTCCGGAAGATTAGTAAAAAATCTTTTAAGGCTGATTCAACTGTAAATACTTATAAGAATATAAAAAATAATGATAGTAAAAAAGAGGCTGAATAGCCTCTTTTTTAGATTTAAAATATATTTCAAATCTTGTTTAGCATAACAAGGCAAAGATTATTGGTGACTAGGACTAGAGATATACTTAATATGATCATCTTCTAGTAATATGGCCTCATTATCTGACAGCCTTTTAAGATCCCAGCCAGTTTCCTGCTCCAATCTTCTAAGCTGTGCATTGAGATCTTCTACCCTTTCTGACATCCGTTCATAATGCGGAAAAATTTTAAACTCTGAAAAACCTAAGCCAGAAAAATCCTTCATCCCCATAAAGTTCATATCTTCAAAATTAACAATCTTGTTAAGTTCAGTTACGTAGCCAATAGTGTCACCCAATACCATTGATCCAGCACTAGCACCGACTATAACTTTTTCTCTTGCCGCCATTTTTTTTATAATTTTATCAGCACCGCTTTTTTTCATGTGGTATAGCAGAAAAAAAGGATTGCCGCCATTTAAAAATACTACATCATATTCCTCTAATTTATTTGCTTCCTCAAATTCTAGATCTATGTAATCTACGTTTTTAAAGCTCAGGTCTTCAAACTTATTCTTGGTATTAATGGCTAGGGAATCTTTTTCCTTGTATTCCACTGATGCGGTGGTGATTATGCAGGCTTTTAAATTTTGTGGATTATCTCCTATCAATCTCAAAAACTCCCTCTCTATCTCGGAATTTTTAATACCAAATGAAGTTAGAAATATTTTGCTCATAGCTCCCCCCCTATATGGAAAAATACTTGCTGAACTGTGAAAATGTCGTTAGGTTATATTATTTATACTTATGCGGAGTTAGAATCCTTTATAGATAGTTGAAATTAAAAGAAATTTCCACTATTATATCGTATAAGGCAGTAATTATATAATTACTAAAACAGGACAAAAGAGATATAAAACTATTAATAAAATATATTACCATATATATTTGTAGAATATAAAAAATTTAATTATAATTTTAAATTTGTGAGTGAACTAGTCAAAAAAAGTATATTTTATTAGCCTAGAAGTGTTAGTGGAAAGAGAAAATAAATAAAAAATTATTTGCATATTTAAAAAAAAGATAGTATACTTTTCGTAGTGCATTAGTTCTAGCATCGGTGTTATGTTAATTTGTTGTCAGTAAATTTTTTTCATGATTTTATATTAGTTCGAATTGTGGATGAATTGTTTTTGAAAGCAATTAAACAGGTTTTCCATGCAGGATTAAGCGAAATGAATTTTTGGAGGTATAGGAAATGATTAAAGGAACTGTAAAATGGTTCAACGCTGAAAAAGGATTTGGATTTATTACTTCAGAAGAAGGAAAAGACGTATTCGTTCACTTCTCTCAAATTAAAAAAGATGGATTCAAATCTTTAGAAGAGGGAGAACAAGTTGAATTTGAAATCGTAGATGGACAAAAAGGACCTCAAGCAGCTAACGTACAAGTTGTTGGGTAATCATAGATTTTAAACTTGTTTCTTAAAGCCTAGAGAAATTTTCTCTAGGCTTTTTTATTTTTTGAAAATAAATTTTAATAGTTCTTTTGTGCAGCTCATGTTTTATATCTCTGCAAAACTCTGTACTCAAAAAATGGTAGGTAAATATAGTAATTTATGACAACTTTATATAGTAACTTGGGCTAATTAATAAATTAAAAACAGGAAATCGTTTAGAAGGATAGAAAAATTAAAAATATAAACGAATTTTAAGATAACAAGTAGTTTGATGGGAGGGTATAAAAAATGGAAAAAATACCTGACAAATCAAAAGATAAAAATTATATAGACTATAATAAAAAAGAGTTAGGTAAAAAATGGACCTATTTTTTTCTAGCACTTGCATTTATATTTACTTCATTTTTATCATTTGTATTTATATATCATATAGCCAGTGATAAAGAATCTTTTTTAAAATTGGAAATATTCCCTAAAAGTATTTTTTTAAAACTCGGTATCCTCTTATTTTTTTATTTTATTTTAGATGGACTGCGTTTATTTTATATTTTGAAAACACTGAATATTAAAATCAATTTTAAATACATTATCAGGCTGGTTTTTATAAATATATTTGTATCAAACATCACACCATTTGCAACTGGGGGGGGCTTTTTACAGGTATTTTTTTTAAACAAAAAAGGTGTCGCGATGGGGTCCGCTACTGCTGCCGCTACCATAAGAACAACTTTGGCTATATTTTTTTTCTTTATAGTTACCCCTTTTATATTTTTATTTGAAAGGGAGCTTATAGATATATTTTCAAGAAAAAACTCATTTTTTATTATTTTGTTATTAGCGAGTGTTTATGTTGTATTTTTTTATCTGATTTATAGGAGCTTTTATAATCCGAAAATAATAAAAGGATTTATATATAAAATTTTAAATTTTTTGGAAAAAAAGAAAATAATTCCAGAAAATAAAGTTAAAAAACTTAGAGTTTATTTCTTCAAGGAAATAGATAATTTTAGACAGAGTGTAAGTTTATTTTTTAACGGGAATAAAACAAATGCTGGCCTAGCGATTATTTTTACACTGCTGTTCTTGTTCTCGTTATTTATGTTCCCGGTATTAATTATAAGGGGATTAAATTATGATGTTCCAATTTTTTCAATAATATCGGCTCAAATCCTTATAACTTTTATAACATATTTTGCTCCCACTCCTGGGGCAACTGGCATAGCAGAGGGAGGTTTTACGCTGGTGTTTTCTCAATTCGTTCAAAAGAAAGATATAATTTCAGTTACGTTTGCATGGAGATTTTTCACTATATACGTAGGTTTTATCATAGGCCTTATAATTTTTTATAGAGAGCTGATTAGAAACAACAAGAGCTAAATAGAGTAAAAAATGATGTAATACTTGGGGGTAGGTCAGATGAAACGTAAACTAAAATTTTTACTGTTTGTTAATGTAGTGATACTATCAATAGTTTTTACGTATAAATTATATTTAATAAGTTCTGAAAAAGATTTTCAATCAATGAACATTAGCAATATAGAGGTATTAGAGAGTACAAAAAAATACGAGCAGGGATTTTCGTTTGCTGTTTTGGGAAATGTAAAAAACTCAATAAGTGTATTTGACAATGAAATAATACCTAAAATAAATGCTGATAAAGAGATAGATTTCGTAATCTCTACTGGTAATGCAGTTCTTGACGGGGCCGAAAATAAATACAGGATGTTCCATAGAAGTGTAGATAATCTTAAAGTTCCAATAATAGTTGGGATTGGAGAAAATGAAATTTCAGATGAAGGAGCTATTAGATACTACAGACACTTTGGCCCTTTTTACTTTTCATTTGTAGTGGGGGACGCATATTTTATTTTTCTAGATACAACTGAGAAATTATCAAAAAACGAACAAAGGGATTGGCTTTTAAAGGAGCTATCTAATGCTTCTAAATATAGGTACAGGTTCGTTTGTATGAACAAGCCCCCTTTTATAATGGAAGAGGATTTTTTATTTAACTTAAGTTCCGATTATATCAAGGATCAAAATTACAGAAAATTTCTTACAGAAGCCTTGTCTAAATATAATATAACAGCGGTTTTTTCTTCTGGTGCAGAAATCTATGATAAAAAGGTGATTAAAAATATACCCTATTTTACAAGCGGTGGAGGTGGCGGAGGGATAATTTTAAAAGGTGCAAAAAGCACTTATTACTATATGAAAGTAGATGTTAGACCGGACGGAGTTAAATACAGCATCATAAGACAGGAAAATTTGCCTCGTTCAGGTGTTTATTGGGCATTTAAAAATATGTTAATATATCTATATTCGCTTTTTTATGTCAATTTTTTAAACTTGATCCTGGTTTTGGTTTTATTGATAACAGCAGTGACCGTAGCGTATCTAAAAGCTTCCAATGTGACTGACTATTACAGGGATTTTCAAGCTGACTCAGAAGATATTCCTGTAAAAGATAAATTGAGCATAGCTATGTTTACGAACGACTACTTGCCGTTTATAGGCGGAGTGCCGATTTCTATAAGGCGTCTCGCAGAGGGGCTCAGAAAAAGGGGCCACACGGTATGTATTTTTGCCCCTAAATATCCCGAATCCGAAGAAAAAGAAGATGGCGTGTTTCGGTGTAAACTGCTTGCATATTATAGAACAAAAAAATTTAATTACCCAATTGTAAATATATTTTCAAGGAGTATTGAAAAAAAATTCAGTTCCATGGATTTTGACATAGTCCACGTACACCACCCGTTTTGGATGGGTAAAAAAGGGTTGAAACTTGGGGAAAAATATTCGTTGCCGGTTGTTCTGACCTATCACACCAGGTTTGAGGAATATGCAAGCTACCTACCGTTTTTTAAATTGATATTTAAGAACATAATATCACACAGGGTGATAAAAAGATTCGCACAAAGGTGTGACTTAATATTTGCTCCGACAAACAGTGCCAAAGAATATCTTTCAAACATAGGTGTAAGCAGAAATAAGGTAGTTATGCCAACCGGGGTAGATATGTCTTGCTACGAGAATATAGGGGAAAATGAAATTTCTGAAATCAAAAGAAAGCATGGAATAGAAGAAGGGCTCTTACTCTGCAGTGTTTCCAGACTTTCTAATGAAAAAAACATCTATTTTTTGCTGGAGGGGATAAGGTATATAAAAGAAAATTCAGAAATGCCTTTTAAGGTAGCTATCGTAGGAGATGGACCGGAAAGGGGAAACATATTGAAGGCGATGAAAGAAAAGGGGATAGAAGATGTCGTTGAGCTAGTGGGGCTTTTAAAAACAAGTCAGGTATGCAAATACTATATGGCTTCAGACATCTTTATATTCAGTTCACAGTCTGAGACGCAGGGAATGGTTATATTGGAAGCCATGAGTGCAGGTTGCCCGCCGGTAGCTGTTAGAGCCAGTGGGATTGATGATATAGTTTATGATGAGGAGAATGGATTTAAGACAAAAGCAGACGTGAAAGAGTGGGCAGAAAAGGTTATATATCTTATGAAAAATACAGATAAACTAGATGAAATCAGTAAAAATGCCTATGAGTTTTCAAGAAAGTTTACCAAAGAAGCTATCGCAGAAAGAGTAGAGAGGGAGTACAAGAAAGCGATAAAACTTAAGAAAAGTTATGTACAGAGTAAAATTAGAGAGGGGTAATGTCTATGAGAATACTTGGGTTACTTTTTGCTAAAATAATTGGTTTGGGATCTGCACTCTACATTAATACGGTATTTTGGACCAGTAAAATAGAAAAAAAAGACCCCCGTGGAATTTTAGAAAATCTAGGGAATGAACAGTATGTATTTGTGTTCTGGCACGGGGACAGTTACTGTATGTATCCCATACTGAAGAATAGGCCTTTACTGATTATAACTACAGCTGATAGGAGAGGGGACTATATCTCGGAAATATCAAAACGTTTTGGATATATTCCTATAAGAATACCGGATAAGGCAACAGGAGGTAAATCACTAGCAAAAATAAAAGATAATGTTGATAGTCATCCGGAATCGAGTATAGGAATAACTCTTGACGGGCCACTGGGACCTTACCATGAGCCGAAGGAATTTCCTTTTATTGCAGCAGTGCTTACTGGGAAAAGGGTACTGCCGATAACGGTGAAAGTTAGCAGAAAAATTCAGTTGAATAAACGCTGGGATAAATACAGTATCCCGTTGCCTTTTGGAGAAATAAAATTAAGGATACACGAACCTTTAGAGGTAGCAAAAGATGACAGGAAAAACGATTTCTCAAAATTAAGGGAAAAAGTTCTAAAGGAAATGGATACAGAATTTTGATTGCAGAGGGAGAAATAATTAATGGAAAAAAAATATTTTATAAGGTACTAAAAAATGCAACGAGTATCCTAAAGGATTAAAGTTATAACTTTAATCCTTTATTTTTATAGTTTATATATTATACTTAATCTAAGTAGCTACCTGCATTTAAATTATTAAATTAATGTTGAGCCTGTATTTTTTTGATAAAAAGTACCTGACAGACACTACATTAAAAATTAAGGTTATGAGCATCATGAAATATACTCGTATAACCTATTATTTTTAGGTTAACTCATTTTCTAAGTATTATATTTTGGAGGGACTATATGGATTACGAAAAAATTAAAAGCGAACGATTTTCATTTGTCTATTTACATAAACAAGGATGTTCAGTTTGTAATGTTATGTTACCGAAAATAAAAGAACTATCGGAAGGATATGATGGGGCAAGTTTCTACAGTATAGACTTGATGAAACACGAAGAGGCGGTTGGTGAATTTTTGGTATTTTCTATACCAGCACTCATAGTGTTTTCTCAAGGCAAGGAGCTATTAAGGGAAGCACGTTTTTTTAATATTGGTGACATAAAAAAAAGATTGGACAGGTATTATAACTTGAGCTCACGGTAACCACAGTAGTAAATTATCTATTTAATGTGTGATACTCTAAAAGATACTATTCAGACTTTTAAATATTAGCTTGAAATATTTTTAAAATAGGATAAAATAAAGAAGAATGTGCAGTTTTGCACGAAAATCTTTCTAAAATAATTTTATATGTGTTAATATAGATTATATTTAATGTTAAGTATAATGCAAGTAAAGCAAATTAATAAGTCTGGGGGAAAGCATGAACATAGAGCAGATTAATTTTATAGAAATTATAAAAAAACTTGGACTTGAAGAGGAGGTCTTTCGAGGAAACTTTGGCTTAGAAAAAGAGAATGTTAGGGTGGATAAAAACGGAAGGTTAGCCCTCACGCCACACCCAAAAGTTTTTGGTGACAAGCTTAAAAACAGGTATATAACAACAGATTTTTCAGAAAGCCAGATAGAAATGATAACACCTATATTCGATACCATAGAGGAGTGTTACAATTTTCTGGATAACCTGCAAAATATAGTATCTCTTGAGCTCTGCGGGGAGTATTTGTGGCCACAAAGTGTTCCTCCGGAACTTCCAGAAGACGAGACTCATATCCCAATAGCGAAATACGACGAATCACACGAAGGGAGAATGGCTGAAAGCTACCGCGAAAAGCTGGCAGCCGTATACGGTAGGAGAAAACAGCTTATATCTGGCATACACCACAATTTTTCTTTTAAAGAGTTTTTCTTGAAAAAACTTTATGAAAATACAGGGGAAGAGGTCTCGTATAAGCAGTTTAAAAACTGGGTATACTTAAAAATAAGCAGAAATTTACTCAGGTATAGATGGTTTCTAATATATCTTTTTGGTGCAAGCGTAGGCATACATAAAAGTTATGATAAAAAATGTCTTGAAAAGATGAGCTGTTCCGACGACAGCTATTACTTCGAGTACGCGAGTTCATTTAGAAACGGCATATGCGGGTATAGGAATATGAAAGAGTACGAGGTGTCTTACAGAAGCATAGAGGAGTACATAAGTGACATAGATAAGCTCATAGAGATGGGGGAACTTAAAAGTACCAAGGAGTATTATAGTTCTATAAGGCTTAAAGCCAAGGATAATAAAAATATATTAAACTCTTTAAGCAGTGATGGAATAGAGTACCTTGAACTTAGGATACTGGATCTAAACCCACTTCTAAAAAACGGTGTTGATGTAGATTCCCTGTATATGGTTCATATGATCATACTTTTCTGCCTTTTCAAAGATGAACAGCATGGTGAAGATGCACATGATATAGCTTCTTCAAATCATGAATATGCAGCGTCTATGGGCAGGCAAGAAGACTTAGTACTTTTGAAATCCAGAAAAGAGGTTATACCGCTGAAAAAGTGGGGCAATGAAGTATTGGATGAAATAGAGAACATGGTGGTAGAGCTGGGATATAGGAGCGAATACCTTAAAAGTGTGATAAATGATGCTAGAAAAAAATTACAGGATACCGAAAAGACAATCTCATCCCAGATATTAGCCGGCATAAAAAACGAATCCTTTATAGGTTTCCACATGAAAAAGGCAAAGGAGTATTTTGAAATAAGCTCTAAAGAGGAGTTTAAACTTGTGGGCTATGAAGACATGGAACTTTCTACTCAGATACTGTTAAAAGAGGCTATAAAGCGGGGAATAGGATTTGAACTACTGGACAGAGAGGAAAATTTTGTACTGCTGGACAACGGTGTGAAAAAGGAATATGTAAAGCAGGCAACTAAAACTTCTCTCGATTCATACAGTACTGTACTCATAATGGAAAACAAGTTAGTAACCAAAAAGGTACTTGAACAACATGGAATAAGAGTTCCTGGTGGCGGTCATTATTGTCGTCTTAGCGAAGCTCTAAATGCATTCGAACGGTATAAAGGTAAAAAGATAGTCGTCAAACCGAAAAGTACTAATTTTGGGATTGGAATAAGCATATTCAAGACAGGATTCAGAGAGCATGACTTTAGGAGAGCCGTTGAGATAGCCTTCGAGCACGACAGTTCCGTGCTTATAGAGGAGTTTATAGAGGGAAGGGAGTATAGGATTTTTGTTATAGGAGACGAGGTAGCTGGCATCCTACATAGGGTACCTGCAAACGTCAACGGTGACGGTGTAAAAAATATAAGACAGCTTGTACACGAAAAAAATAAAGATCCACTCAGAGGGAAAGGATATAAGACTCCTCTTGAGAAAATTTCTCTTGGAGAAGCAGAAAGAATGTTTTTAAACTCACAGGGGAAGGATTTTGAATATGTACCTTGTGAAGGAGAGACAGTGTACATAAGGGAAAACTCAAATATAAGTACCGGAGGGGATAGCATAGATTTTACCGATTCTGTACCGGATGGGTATAAAAAAATAGCTGTTGATGCAGCAAAGGCAGTGGGAGCAAAGATATGCGGAGTTGACATGATGATAAACAGATTAGAGGAAGGGTATTCGGAGTGCAATTATGCCATCATAGAACTTAACTTTAATCCTGCCATCCACATACACTGTTACCCTTACAAAGGGGAAAATAGGAAGTTAGGTGCAAAAATTTTAGAAGCGTTGGGCTATTGAAAATAAAAATAAGCATACAGTTAAAAATAAGAGTCTTGATTCCTTTAATTTATAGGACTCAAGACTCTTATTATATGACTGGAAAGGTTAGGAACTGAGTACCTCTTTTAAAGGGCTCTTCCCTTTTAAGAAATCATACTCTACTATATAATCTATCTTTTTATTATTTAATACATCAATATCTTCAATATAACGGTTTTGAATATCTAGAAAAAACTTCACCATTACACCCGTGGTAAAAGCTGATATAAGTGTTCCTAAATAAATACCTTTGACTTCTCCTAAAAATAAAAGACTTGAAACAACTGATAAGCTCAGACAAGAAATGTCGAAGTAAGTTTTGACTTTACCAACACTTATGTTTTTTACTTCAGAAAACTCTTTTATAAATATATCGCAAGGCTGCATTAGATACTGACTTTTAATCCACAAACTTATTCCAAAAGCGATTGATACAATTCCAAATGTATAAATGCTAAGTCTAAACATAAAATTATTTGAATCAAAAGCTGGAAGAATTAAGTTAAACATATCTAAAGTTTTTCCGAATACATACGCCATTAAAAAAGATAGCAGATATTTTATTTTTAGCTTTTTTAGTGATAAAACTAAGATTAAAAATGGAATTATCTGAACAATATAGGACCAAATTCCGAAGGTTATATTTTGGAACTTTAAACTATATACATATGGAACCGATGAAATCACAGACACGCCAAAATTTGACTTAACCACTAAAATAATTCCAAAACAGATCGTACTAATTCCCATTAAAAATGTTATCAATCTATAAACCTTTATTTTATTTCTTATGTTAAACATCTCCCTTTTGCTAAGAATTAAGTAACGCATAAATGAAGTAGGCACCCTATTATTTGCTACATTAAAATAAGTATAATTGATTATACATATATTTTCAACCATTAAAGAAGCTTCGAACTGTTGCTTAAGCAACGATTTTGGTGAAAATGTTGCTTAATTTATAGAAAACATCTTATATTGAAGGGCAACTTAATCTAAGTTGCCCTATTTTATAAAAATCTGTTATAATTAATGATGAAATAGTTTTACTTAAATATTTTTTGGAAAATTCATTTAATGTTTATATTATTTTCAATATTTTAGGAGTGGGTAATTATGCCTTTAAATAATAGGGATCAAGACTTACGAAAATTTAAAACTTATAAATATATATATACAGCATTTCTTTCTCTTCTTAAGGAAAAGGATTATAACTCTATATCGGTGAAAGAGATTGCAGAGCGTGCTGAGATTAACCGATCTACTTTCTATAGTCATTACTTGGATAAAGACGATTTATTAGAGAAAATTGTAGATGATACACTGGAGTCGCTCAAAAAAAATATGAATTTAGTATTTCCTGGGATTGAGGTTATAGTAAGAGACAAAAATATCCCTCATCCTGTTGTTAAAGAGTTTTTTAAAAATATAGACAACAACCGCTTATTTTATGAAGTTATGTTTAAAAACAAACACCTGTGCAACTTTGAGGAAAAGTGTTATGAAATATTCAGGTTTCCCATAGAACGCCGACTAAAAGAATTTTTTACTGATCATAAAATACCGGTAAAAGAGGATCTGTTTATTCACTATATGACTGTTTCTACCATTGGAGTGGTTCAGTATTGGTTGGAAAAACTTCCAGAAACTAAACCTGAAGATATGGCAGGAGAATTGACAAAAATATTTAATATAGAAGCTTACCAACTGATGTATAAGTAGGCATTATTTTTCATGTTTGAAAGATATTTTATTTAATGCATAAAAATTTTTTGATACAGGTTTATAGATACTTTAATTGTATTATATTGTTCTTAAATAAATTAGAACCAGAAATTTAGGATATTATAAAAATTCAGGGTTTCGTTTTTTATAGTAGAATTTCTAGATTTTTTATGAAAAATCAAGGAAAAATTTAAATAAAGAATATACTATATATTAGCGGATAATTAAAAAGAATTTTGTTGGATTCAGCGACTTAGAACATCGGTTATAGATAAGGGGGGGGCTCATGTATAACGAATTTTTGCTTTACGGAGGACTGCTAGTAGCTATTTTTTGGATGCTAAATTTTTCATCAGTAGAAAGCAGAGGGCTTAAGATTGAGAGCAAGGCTTTTGGTGATGGGGAGGAGATCCCCATGGAGTATACCTGTGATGGCAATGATTTGTCTCCACCTTTAAAATTTATTAATATACCCGAAGGGACAAAAAGCCTGGCACTTATAGTTGACGACCCAGATGCACCTGGTGGTACTTGGGTACATTGGGTTTTGTGGAATATTCCTCCGGCAATGCCAGGCATTTCAGAGGGGGAGAACTTATTTTATGGCAGAGGGAAAAATGATTTTAAAACCCTAATTTACGGTGGGCCTTGCCCTCCTTCTGGAACTCACCGTTATTTTTTTAAACTCTATGCACTAGACACAATGTTAGACCTGGAAGAGGGCGCTAGCAAAAAACAGCTTGAAGAAACAATGAAAGGGCATGTTATCGAGAGTGCTCGGTTAATTGGAACTTATAAAAGAAAAAGATAAGCCCTAATGATAAAAGCCTGCGACACGATTAAATCGCAGGCTTTTATCATTAGGATTCAATGAAATTAAGTTAAATTTGTATATTTTAAGATAAAGGATTTTAGGGGATTTATGAGAAAATATTTATAGAGGGTTTTATGATAAGAAAAAAAGAACAGGATATAGCAATACGCTTAAATAATTTTATGGTGTATAAAAATGTAATTATTTACCTTGGTTATTCATAATAAAGGAGGAGCTATGAAAAACAAAATTTTGATTCTGTTTGCCTTGATTTTATTTGGATGCAGTAGTACGGAGAAGGATAGAACCGACTTAGGCATGGGAAAAGAACCACAAATAAAGTATTTTCAAGGAGTGAATGCACCTTTGCCACACTATGTTGATGGGTATGATAGACTAGGGTATGATAAAGATGGCTATGATAAGCAAGGTTATGATAAGCAAGGTTATGATAAAGAGGGGTATAATAAAGAAGGATATAATTTATTTGGATATAACAAAAATGGTGACAATATAGTCGCAGGGAACTTGAAAAAAGAGGCAGAGAGAGCTAGCAAAATTGATAATGCCGGCATGCTAAGAATATTAAGTGACATAGAGAATGAAACAAACAGAATTAGGGATATGAAACAATATAGCGACGAAACTCAAGAGGCAGTAATGGCTAGAAAAGAGCAAAGTTTTGAAAAGTTCATAACAAAGTACAAGAGGTTTTACCTATATGAAGTGCCTAAAAGAAGTTTTTCTTATAGTTCTAGCAGTGGGGAGTTCATTCTAAATTTAGATGAAGTTGATTTGGGTAAAAGGGAGTATTCAAAAGAATATTCAGGGGTAAGTTCATGGGGAGACAGGGCAAATATCTCCTCAGTGCTTGTAGAATCTAAGAAATTTGAGTTTTTAAATAAGGCCCCTGTAAAGCTAAAATTAGGTAAAGTAAGCGAGGAAAATTTGAAAGTTCGTGTACTTATTAAACTTTTGAATGATGAGGATGTTTTTGAAAAAACTACGGTTATGAGTGCAGGGAAAGCCGGTGGGAACACAGAGTACTATACAGAAGTAAGCATCTTAAGGGGTATAGCTTGCTACGTAGAAGTTATGAGCGGTAACCGTGTTGAACAAACGAAAAATATAATAAAAATGACAGAGTTTTCAAAAAACAGGATAATTGATATGGCTGGAAACAGTAAAAAATACAGGTATTACTTTAATAAAATCGGGGAAAAAGTAAGAATGTTGGATAAAAATCTGGTTTTTGTAGAACAAAATGAGATCTACAACAAAACGAAAGAAAAAGTACAGTACCTAGGTTTATTTGATTTAAGCAGTAAAACTGTAGTGTTAGAACCTAGATATACCGACATAGGAGTTTTTAACGAAAGATATGCATATGTAGAACAGACAGATAGGTTTAGTGGACGAAAACTGTTTGGGCTATTTGACATAGCCGATAAAAAACTTTCACTAGATGCTGGGTATACAGGTATAGGTGGATTTGATAAAAAATACTTGCAAATAGAAAAAGTACCTGCTGACGGTTCTTATGGGGCCATAGGGCTTTTTGATATGGTGGGTGGAACTGTTGCTCTGAAACCGATGTACAGTTCCTTTAGACGCGCCGGCAAGAACTATATCATAGTTAAGAAAATGATTGTTCCTGGGGAATACACTGAAGGAGTTTTTAGGATATCTGATAACAAAATAGTAATAGAACCTGTTTACGAAGAAGTATCCTATGGAAAGAGCAGAAAAGGGGAGTACTTTAAATGCAAGAAAAAGGGAAAAGATGAAAAAATATTTTTAAACTGAGCAAAAATTATTGAAAAAAAGGTAAAATGATTTGGCGGCTGTAAGGCCGCCTTTTTATTTGGAATGAAAAACTTTTTGGAAAAATTTTGAGAAATCAAAACCTCAATCCAAACGTTAACTAAAATCTAAAGCATATGGGTATATGTAGAATGCATAGAGTTTTCAATAGAAGCCTTTTATATTTTGAATAATAATTTATCCTAAGGGCATATGTAGAAAAAAATCAAAAAAAGTAGGCAAAAACCCTAATAAAATAAAAAAAGTTTTTAAAGTGGAAAAAAATAAAAAAAAAAATAAAAAATATTTTTAAATTTAAAAACGGATAAATCGATTAAAAAGGAATATTTTTTACCATAAAAAAATCAATTAACATTCAACTTAAACTGAAGCATAAGTTGGTGACAAAAAATAAGCTACTATATATCAAAAAAGACACTGTGAACAACCCAGGAAAAGCTCTGTATGGATAAAAATGAAACCATTGATCAGTAAAAGTTAGATCACTCGTAACCGTTGACTTTATTGGGTTAAACGTATATAATGGTCCTATAAAAGAGAAGCGTATAAGGAGGTAAGAAAATGGTAGAAGTATTAGGAACAGTATCACTAGTGGCATTAACTCTAGTAGCAGGATACGTGAAAAGATAATCGGAATGTTTCAAATAAAACGGAATCAATTATAAAGGGGGTAATAAAGATGGTAGAAATATTAGAAATATTAGGAACAGTATCGGCAGTAGGGGCTATAGTAGCAGGATATAAATACGAGTTAAAATTTCTGTAAAACCAGTTGAATTAACTCGTTAGATAAGTAAAAAATAAAGGGGGTAATAAAGATGGTAGAAATATTAGAAATATTAGGAACAGTATCGGCAGTA
>QKCP01000074.1 GCA_003246855.1 Ilyobacter polytropus | reverse complement strand
TTTTGTCAGCTCTTCTTTGTTTTCATCGCTGTAAGTATAGATAAACAGATCCGCTCCTGCTTTCGCAAGTTCTTTAGCTATACCCATCCCTATTCCTGTGTTCCCTCCTGTAACCATTGCCACTTTTCCTTCAAGTCCAAAATATTCTTTTAAATAATCTAACATGGGTTTCCTCCTTATATTTTTATTAATTTATAAATTTTCAATATAATTAAAAACTTTTTCCCTGGTTCCGGGTTCATAGTTTTCTATCAACATTTCCACCTGCGGTTTGTATGCCTGAATCAGTTGAAGTAAAAGCTTGTAGTTTAAAAGCCCCTCTCCTATATTGGCCACTTTTCTTACCCCATTTTCAATTATGAAGTCTTTAATATGGATGGCGTTTATCCTGTCGCCAAAGAGTTCAAAACACTCCCTCATAATTTCATCTTGCTTGAGATAATTTGTTTCATCAAGATAGTTAACAGTATCCAAGATCACCACAAGGTTGTTTGACTTTACAGTATTCAGCACTTTTTTCATCTTTTTAGGAGTATTTACTATATGAGTCACTACACCTTCGATAGCCACAAATACTCCGAATTTTTCAGCTTCTGCAACTATCTCCCTTAAGGTGCTTAAAAAGGTTTCAAAAGCTTCTTCAGATTCGTTTAATTCTGTGTAGGTATAGTCCTCTGTATAGCAACCAGTCTCAGTTCCTATCATTCTGCAACCAAGATCAGACGCAAATCTTATATGCTCTTTAAAAGAGTTGATTTCGGCTATCCTTTTTTCTTCAACAGGCTGAGCCATGTTTATATAACACCCGAATATCGACACCCTTATTCCGGCATCTTTTAAAACTCTTTTAAAGTGATCCATCATACCTGTGTTCAGCTTGCCAACAAGATTACCGTGATCTTTTAAGGCTTTTTTCAGGGCAAGCTGAGTATGCCGAAACCCCTCTTTCTGCACACTCTTAGCCAGGTCATAAATATTGGTCTGGGATACATCGTGCCCTCTGACTCCAATATTAAGATTTTCTTTCATAACTATCTCAGTTCCTTCATTTCGATAAAGTCCATATCTGTAAAAGTTTTGTTTTCTCCAGCCATTCCCCAGATAAATGTATATTTTTTAGTTCCTACCCCTGAGTGAATAGACCAAGATGGAGAAATCGCAGCTTCTTCGTTTCTCATAACAAGGTGTCTAGTCTCTTTAGGTTCTCCCATCATATGGAAAACTGCCGCATCTTCGTCCATGTCGAAATACAGATATACTTCCATTCTTCTGTCGTGTGTGTGGCTTGGCATTGTGTTCCATACAGAACCTTCTGCCAACATAGTCATTCCCATTACAAGTTGACACGATTCGCATACAGCCGGGTGAACATATTGATAAATAGTTCTCTCATTTAAAGTTTCTGCCGAACCGAGGGTAACTGGATTTGCATTTTCTATATTTATCTTAACAGTTGGATAGCTTGTATGGGCCGGAGCTGAGTTAAGGTAAAACTTAGCAGGGTTAGAAGCGTCTTTCGATTTAAACGAAACATCTTTTATCCCCATACCTACGTACAGTCCGTCTTTTGATTTTAGCTCGTATTCTTCACCGTCTAAGATTACAAAACCCTCTCCGCCTATGTTTATGATCCCAAGCTCTCTTCTCTCAAGAAAGTATTCAGCTCCTATTTCCTTCCCCGCTTCCAGCTTAAGCTCCTTTTCAGCTGGAGTTGCAGACCCAGTTATTACTCTATCGTAGTGAGAGTAAACCAATTTTATTTCATCTTTTTTGAAAAGCCCCGATATATGAAACTCCTCCATAAGTCTTGTAGTATCGTAATGTTTTGCGTCTTTGTTGCTTGATGCGTATCTGACCTCCATTTATTTCCTCCTTTTTAATATTAAATCGCTTTAACATCAATCTCATTTATAAATGTATTCTATTTTTTATTATTAACCTCTTTATGCTCTAAAATATAGTTTATTTTTAGTTGTTAAGCTGTTTTAATTTCAGTTCCAGTTGTTTTACCTTTAACAGATTTCTTAAGCGCAACTCCTATTAGAGTAACCGTTCCGCCTATAAAGATAAAGACAAATCTTCCCCAAAGCGGATTTGGTACTAAGAATAATAACATTGCCCCTAATCCGAATACGACAGTTAATTTCCCTAAAATTTCTCTTTGACCATTATCTACCTCTATCTCATCAGAATGAGTTGAGACAACTGGAGTATTAAGATTTTTAAAGAATGTATTGTATTCTTCCTCTCTCTCTTTACTCTTGAAACCTTTAAAGAAGAATTTTGTTGAGACGAAGAATCCTCCAGTTATAACAATTTGTCCAACAAGAGCCATAACCATCTTTAAGTCACTGGCTTCTCTAGCTGTAAATGCTGTTGAAAGTCCAAGCGTTTCTTGTACCATTTCTGGCGTTATAACAAATGTAACAAGGCACGAAACCATTAGTCCTACTATTAGAGAAGCCCAAGCTGCCCAGTCAGGAGTCTTTTTCACAATAAATCCTAATACCCCAGGGATAAGGATTGGAAGATCTAGGAGAGCTCCTATATATATTGTAATGTTGAAAAGGCTTAGATTTTTTAACGAACTAATGAAAACCCCTACAAGTATGATAAGCACTCCTAAAATAAGGGTTACCGCTTTACTTGCCGCCATCAACTCTTTTTCAGTTGCGTTTGGTTTTAATATTGGACTATAAAAGTTTCTAATAATTATACCGGCGTTTCTGTTCAGACCAGAATCCATAGATGACATTGTTGCCGAAAAGATTCCCGCCATCATAAGTCCTACCATTCCTGCTGGCATTTCATTTCTAACGAAGACTAAGTAAGCCCCGTCTTTTACTTTGTTTCCTAATGTTTCTAAGCCCCATAAAGCAGTGTCTGGATGGAATCCTCTTACAAACCAAGCTGGAAGGAACCAGATAATTGGCCCTACTACCATCAAACAAAATGCCAAAAGAGCTGCTTTTTTTGCATTTTCACTATCTTTAGCCGGGAAATATCTGTAAGCTCCACCTGTCAAACTCGTAACGCTGAAAAATTGCTTGAACACTATCATTACAACCCATATAACAAAAAGTATAGAATAGTTTACACCAGGTCCTGATATTGCATGTTCAGGGAGTCCAACTTCCATGATTTTAGTGAATCCTCCACCTTTAATAACTGCTACACCAGCACATGCAATTGTTACTATTGTTATTACAATCATCTGCATAAAATCTGATGCGATTACAGCCCATGCTCCTCCGGTTAAAGACATTAGAAGAACAATCGTTCCAGTAACTATAATAGTTGTTCCCACTGGAACACCGAAAACTGCACTTACAAAAATAGCCAGTCCGTTTAGCCATACACCTGCCGAGATAATATTTGGAGGGATTGTTGCCCAAGTAAATGATTGCTCACTTGTTCTTCCAAATCTCATTTTCATCCCTTCCATCGGGGTAACGATTCTTAACTGACGTGACTTCGGAGCAAACCAGAAGTAACAAAACAAATAACCTATAGCATTGGCAAAAAAGACAACAGTAACTGACCAACCATCGTTAAAGGCTTTTCCTACGGCCCCTGTGAAAGTCCAAGCACTAAACTGCGTCATAAAAGCTGTCGCTCCGACCATCCACCACAGCATCTTCCCACCACCGCTAAAGTAATCGCTAGTAGAGTTACTTGCATAATTTTTAAAGTAATAACCTATCGCTATTAAGAATAAAAAATACACGCCGACAATCAATACATCTATATTCATTATTTTTCTCCTCCCTTGTTCAGTCTAATGATTTCGCTATATGCCATGAATAATGGGCCTACTCCCTTTGGATCATCTGCACCTACTTCTTCGGAAATATAGTACTCGTAGCTTCCGTTTCTATCTCCGTTAAAAGGTACGATTCCATTCAATCCTGCCATAATACAAATACCTGTTAATTTACTTTGTCCGTCTTCCTCTACAAAATACTTGTCTAGAGTATTTTCAAATGCTTTTACAGCCAATTCCTTATGTCCTTCCGGGATGCATCCTAATCTTACTCCTTTTAGTATTGCATAGGCGAACATAAGAGTTGCAGAAGTTTCTAAATAATTCCCTTCTTTTCCTTCAAATCCCATTACCTGGTACCACATTCCTGTATTTTTATCTTGATACTTCATCACTCCTTCAACAGCTTCTTTAAAGATGTCAACGAGTTTCTGGTTTTGAGGATAATCTTTAGAAGATAATACCTCTATAACATCAGCTAGAGCCATTAAATACCACCCTATTGATCTGGCCCAAAAATTAGGAGATGCTCCTGTTTCTGAATCTGCCCAGTTCATAGTTTTTGTCTCGTCATAACCATGATAATAAAGTTGATGATCTTCAGAAAACATATGTTTTCTGACGTTTTCAAATTGACTTACTATGTCTTCTACTTGCTTCCCATCACCAAACTCTGCGGCATACATAGCATAAAAAGGTTGTGCCATATAAAGACCATCCAGCCAAACTTGATAAGGATATCTTCCTTTGTGCCAAAAATTACCTTCTAAAGTTCTAGGATGAACTTTAAGTTGGTACATTACACTTTCTATAGCTTTTTTGTACCTTTCATCTCCTGTTCTTTTAAAGACATCAAACAGAACTCTTCCAGAATTTATACTGTCGATATTAAATTCTGCGATGTTAAGGGTCTCAATTTCTCCTTTTGAATCGACTCTGTTGTCTAGGTAGTTTTTGATGAATTCATAATACCCTTCTTTCCCTGTAGCATCATACAAAAGTTCACAACCAATTAAAGTACAACCGTCTTCATAATTCCAATAACTTTTGTAATCCGAATAATTATCCAGATAATCTTCAACATACTTTTCCAAAATACCCATATCCATACCACTCTTCTCCTTTTAAAAATTTTTAAAGAATACTTTAAGTATACCTAATTTACGTAAAGTTTACTATACTTTTAAATTTTATTCAAGTCTTTTTTGATTTTTTATACAAAAAAGATCAATTTCAGCTCAAATACCAATGATAAAAAGGATCCTTTATATATATAAAGTAAGTGTACTAATATTTTTTTTGTAATTAATCATACAATTCAAGAATCAAAAATAAATCTCTGCGTGGTGCATTTTAGATACTTAAATTAAATTCAAATAAAAAATCAACGAACTCTCCTAGAAAATCTATCGATTTTTGCATCTAAAATGATTAAGAATTCATCAAAAAAACAAAAAGCTATTGACAATTCATTTAGAAAGATATATACTTTATGTATACCAAAGATAAACCTGACGTGTACAAGTTGCGTATACCAAAAATGAACTTGGTGTTCACACACACGCAGGATTTAAAAAAAATCAAAGTAAATATGTATAAGGGTATTCCATTTAGCCAAATAATAGTTTCTAAAAAATATAGAAACTAAAAAAATAAAGAGGAGGGTATTAATGAAAAGAGTATTGGTATTTTTAACAATAGTCAGCATGATTATTCTTACTGGATGTGGATCTAAAGAGGATTCTGGAAAAACAGTGGTTCGTTTTGGATGGTGGGGAGGATCTAGCAGGCATGAGGCTACCCTTAAAGCGATTGAACTTTTCGAGAAAAAATATCCAGATATAGAAGTAAAGGCAGAGTACAGTGGATGGTCTGGATACAACGATAAGTTAACTACACAAATAGTTGGAAGATCGGCACCGGATCTTATGCAAGTAAACTGGAATATGCTTTATGCATTGGGAGGAAAAAACTTCAAGGACCTAAAAGAAGTTCCTGAGATTGACCTTAACAACTATGACCAGCAAATACTTGATAAAGTTACTATTGATGGAAGAGTTATAGCAATACCATACGGTATTGCTGGTAAGGTGTTTTACTTTAACAAAACTACTTATGAAAAAGCAGGTTTAGATGTTCCTAAGTCATTTGATGATCTTTTCAAGGCTGCAAAAGTAATGAAAGAAAAATTAGGTAACGATTATTATCCAATGGATACGGATGCATACGGGGCATTCCTACTTTCTCTATACTACGCAGAGCAAAAAACAGGAAAACCTTTCATAGAAGGAAATAAAGTAGCCTATACAGAGTCCGAGCTTACAGAAGCGTTGTCTTTCTATACAAAAATGGTTAAAGAAGGCGTGGTGCCGTCACTAAAAACTAGGGCAGCAGCTGGATTTGTTACATTGGATCAGCATCCAGACTGGATAAACGGAAAATATGCAGGAACTTATGAGTGGGATAGTGCTGCAGGAAAATGGATAGGCTCTTTAAAAGAGGGACAAGAGTTAGTACTTGGAGGACTGCCAACGGATATTGGAAGCTATAAAGCAGCATTTAATAAAATTGGAATGACTTTTGCTATCAATAATGAAAGCAAACACGCAGATGCAGCAGCGAAATTACTTAACTTCTTACTTACAGATCCTGAAGCTGTTGAGGCTCTAGGTACAACTAGAGGTGTTCCGGCTAACAAAGCTGCTATTGAGATTTTAAAATCAAAAGGTCAGCTTTCTGGATTAATCTTCGAAGGAAACAATCAAGTTAAAGAATTTATGGGTAAAGGGATTCATCCTTCTTTCGAGCATGGTGAGCTTATGAAGACGTACGCAAGTGTACTTGAGCAAATGGGTAATGGTCTTATAACTGAAAAAGAAGCTGCGAAGAAGTTAATAGATGAAGTCAATAGTTTCTTAGCCAATAACTAATATTAAGTGATGAATGAGGTGAAGATATGAAAAATTTTTTTGAAAAGAATAAGGGGCTGCTTTTTATAGCCCCTTGGCTCCTTGGGTTGTTGGTATTTACATTAATACCGTTTATAGCGTCCTTCTACCTAAGTTTTACAGATTACAAATTGGTGACTTCTCCTAAGTTTATTGGGCTTGGTAACTATATTAAGGCTTTGAATGATCCGGACTTTAGAATAAGTTTTGTGAACACTCTTAAATACGTATTTTTAACTGTACCGATAAAATTGGCTTTTGCTTTGTTTATAGCTCAGATACTTAACTTTAAGCTTAAAGGGGTTAATTTTTTCAGGACAGCATACTACATCCCATCTATCTTAGGTGGAAGTGTGGCTATAGCAATATTGTGGAGATTCCTTTTTGCTGCAGACGGTCTTATCAATATGATTACGGGCATGGTTGGAATACCTGCAGTTAACTGGTTGGGAGACCCAAAGATGGCCCTCTTCACAATCAGCCTGTTAAGAGTTTGGCAGTTTGGATCAGCAATGGTAATCTTTCTGGCAGCATTAAAAAATATACCTGAGGAATTATATGAAGCTGCTAGAATCGATGGAGCTTCAAAAACAAAAATGTTTTTAAATATAACTATACCTATGATAACACCAGTTGTGTTTTTTAACTTCATAATGCAACTCGTTCAAGCGTTCCAGGAATTTAACGGTCCATACATTATCACAGGTGGAGGGCCACTAAAATCTACCACGCTACTCCCTTTACTAATATACAACAATGCATTTAGTTATTTTAACATGGGATATGCAAGCGCAATTTCTTGGTTCCTTTTCGCGGTAATAATGATATTTACTTTACTAACGTTTAGAAGCCAAAAATATTGGGTACATTATTCAGACGAGTAAAAGAGGAGGGTAAACAATGAGTGAAGCAGTTGGAAATATTAAATTAAAAAATCAGGAAGGTAAAAACAATATGAATGATGCAGTTAAAAGGATTAAAAGAAAAAATCAGATAAATGCAAGTATCAGATACGCCTTGCTACTTTTGGTAGGACTTTTTATGCTTTATCCTCTTATCTGGCTTGTAGGAGCATCATTTAAAACAAATGCGGAGATATTTACATCTATAGGAGTTATCCCTTCTAAATTAGATTTTTCATCCTATATAGAAGGTTGGAAAACATCAACAGAGTATACATTCACAAGATATTTTATAAACACATTTTTAATAGTCATACCGAAGGTTATTTTTACTGTAATATCTTGTACTCTTACAGCTTATGGTTTTGCAAGATTTAATTTTAAAGGTAAAAAGATACTT
Source organism: Ilyobacter polytropus (assembly GCA_003246855.1). Classification (GTDB taxonomy): domain Bacteria; phylum Fusobacteriota; class Fusobacteriia; order Fusobacteriales; family Fusobacteriaceae; genus Ilyobacter_A; species Ilyobacter_A polytropus_A. The sequence goes on along the minus strand of QKCP01000074.1, from coordinate 9,593 downwards.
TTTACAATTTTAATAGCCACACTTTTATTACCACAGGTAGTACTTAAGATACCTCAGTTCCTTATATTCAAACAACTAAGATGGCTGGATACTTTTTATCCTCTAATAGCACCATCGGCACTTGCAGTAGATACATTCTTTGTGTTCATGCTTATTCAATTTATAAGAGGGATCCCTAAGGAACTAGAAGAAGCTGCTTGTATAGATGGATGCAATTCTCTGCAAACTTTAATCTACGTTATTGTTCCTGTGTTGAAGCCAGCCCTTGTTTCTGTGGCACTTTTCCAATTTATGTGGACAATGAACGATTTCATGGGGCCTTTGATTTATATATCAAGTGTAGACAAATATCCTGTTTCTTTAGCGCTTAAAATGTCTATGGATGCTTCCTCATCTATACAATGGAACCAGGTAATAGCAATGTCCATAGCAAGTTTAATTCCACCTCTTGCGGTATACTTCTCGGCACAAAAATATTTTGTTGATGGAATCACAGCTGGCGGTGTAAAAGGATAAAGTTTTTAATGGGACGTAACATAAAAATATATGTTCATAGAATATAAGTATATGTCTAGGGCGATAATAAAAAACATTTAAATTTTTAATATGATCAAGTTTTAGGAGGATAAAAATGGCTGAAGTTACTTTAAAAGGAGTAGAAAAAACCTATCCAAACGGATTTAAGGCCGTGCATGGAATAAATTTAAACATTAAAGACGGTGAGTTCATGGTATTTGTAGGACCTTCAGGGTGTGCGAAATCCACAACTTTAAGAATGGTAGCCGGCTTGGAAGATATTACAGGTGGAGAGATCATAATAGGGGACAAGATAGTAAATGAACTTGCACCGAAAGACAGGGGGATTGCAATGGTTTTCCAAAACTATGCACTCTATCCCCATATGACAGTCCGTCAAAATATGGCTTTCGGGTTAAAGTTATCAAAAAAATATTCTAAAGAAGAGATTAATGAGAGGGTTGAAGATGCAGCTCAAAAACTAGAAATACAAGATCTTTTGGACAGAAAACCCAAAGAAATGTCCGGGGGTCAAAGACAGAGGGTGGCTGTAGGAAGAGCAATTGTAAGAAAGCCAGATGTGTTCTTATTTGACGAACCATTATCAAATCTTGATGCAAAGCTAAGGGTATCAATGAGGGTAAGGATCACTCAGCTGCACAAACAGTTAAAAAACGATGGACAAAATGCTACTATGATCTATGTAACCCACGACCAAACAGAAGCAATGACTATGGGTGATAGGATTTGTGTACTAAACTATGGGAATATTATGCAAGTAGATACCCCAATAAACCTTTATCAAAAACCTGCTAACAAATTCGTAGCCGGCTTCATAGGTTCCCCTTCTATGAACTTAGTAGAAGGGGAGGTATCACAGTTAGAAGGAAAGGTTTGTGTCAAGTTAAGCGGTGACTATCAGATTTCTCTTCCAGAGGAAAAAAATAAAAAACTTAAAGCATATGTGGGGAAAAAGATATGGTTTGGAATCAGGCCAGAAGATATAACATTATCTGACGAAGGAATCAAAGGAGAAGTAAGTGTAGTGGAACAGATGGGGAACGAAGAGTACATTTACTTTAGTGTAGCAGGGGCTCAATATGTTGCTAGGATAAATTCAAATACAAAAATGAAGTTGAAATATGGAGATAAAGCTAGCTTTGCTTTTGATGTTGATAAGTGTCACGTATTCGACTATGAGACAGAGGAAAATATCTTACTTTAAGTTTAGAAAGCCGCTCAAAAGAGTGGCTTTCTATATATACCTATTTAAATTATTGAAGTGAAAAGGTGAAAAAATTTGAATAAAAGAGAGGCAATCTTATCAGGAAATATAGTGAAAATTCTTTTTAAGCTATCCCTTCCTCTGACTCTGAATAATCTAATACAGATAAGCTACAGTCTTACAGATATGTTTTTTTTGGGAAAGCTAGGATCATCACCTATAGCTGCAATCGCTTTTTTAGATCCTGTTCAGGCTGGAATACTCGCATTGGCAATGGGGCTTAATGTTGCTGGAATCTCTATTATTTCTAGAAATATGGGAGCAGGAAGATATGAAGAAGTAAACAAAAACACAGGAGGGATAATTTCCGTAGCAGTCTTTTCTTCCCTTCTCATTTCCATCACAGGAGTTTTTTTTACAGAAAACTTTTTGGATTTAATGTCGGTAAATGACGATATTTATGACCTGTGCTATGCGTATCTCAAACCAATGCTAATTGGAGCACCTTTTATATTTTTTAATCAGATATATATAGGGATAAAACAGGGAGAAGGGGATACAATAAAACCATTTGTCCTATCTTTAATCTCTTTAGTACTAAACGTAATACTTAATCCAATTTTCATACTAAAGCTTGGTTTAGGGATATATGGAGCTGCATTGACTACCTTGATAGCAAGAGGAGCCCTTGGAATTTATGCACTTTGGAGTCTTTTCTCTGGAAAAGGTCTAATAAAAGTGAAGTTTAAAGACCTAATTGTAGCAAAAGATAGATTAATTCAAATAATAAAAATAGCCGTTCCTTCTGGAATGAGCAAAATAATCTATGCCATAGGAAAGGTGATACTATATTCATACTGTTTTAAATACGGGACAAAAGCTATGGCGGCATTTGCTACCGGAAACAGACTTCAAGATTTAGTATTTGTAATGATGCCCAGTCTCGGAGCTGCAACGGCTACTCTTGTGGGACAGAATATTGGAAATAAAAATATCGTTCGGATAGATAGCATAATAAAAAAAACAACGCAAATTTCCTTTAGTATTGGAATTTTAGGTGGAATGCTTTTAATAATTTTTGCAAGAGAGATGGCGGGACTAATGCTTAAAGATACTGAAGTCTTGTCCAAGACGGTTCTCTATCTCAGAATGACTACAGGGGCCTTTGTTTTTTTTGCCATTACCCATATATATGAAGGGGTCTTTACCAGCGCCGGCGAAGCTAAGTTTCTTATGGCAATGAATTTTATTAAATTTTGGTTCCTTAGAATCGGACTGCTAGTCCTTTTTGACAGGTTTATTAATATTGGCGAATACTCTATTTGGGTGGCTTTTTCACTATCAAATTCTGTTGTACTCCCCTACTATATCTACGTATATAGGAAAAAAAAATGGTATCGAAGATCCGTCGCTCTCGTTTAAATAGAGTTTTCGATCATCAAAAACAGCAGAAAATTATATGATATATTTTGGGGGAGATTAGATGAAGAAAGGGGCAGTAGGCTATGGGAAATAATTTAGGAAAAGATGCATATGAGATTATAAAAGAGATGATAATAAAAGGGGACTTAAAACCTGGCGAGAGTCTAGAAGAAAAAAAACTTATGTCATATACAAACGCCAGCAGAACACCTATAAGAGAAGCTTTAATCAAATTAAGCCTTGAAAAATTTGTAATGAAAAAAGGTAGGAAAGGTTACATAGTTGCGAGTATGGACTTAAGTACCATTAATAGTATTTTTCAGACTAGAATATATTTCGAACCTGAAACTCTTGAAATGTTTAGAGGAATGGAGTTTGACGAAGAGCTGTTAAATTTTTTGAAAAAGTTTCAATGCTATCTCAAGCTTTATGAAGAAGAAAAACTGAATCCTAAAAAAAAGGACGAAATGAATGAGCTTGACAGCGAGTTTCATGACTTTCTTATTTCACAATCTAAAAATGTATTTACAATAGATACAATAAAACTGGTTAAAGAGCATCATCGCAGATTTAGACTTCATATAAGAAGACAAGATACTTGCACAAGGATAGAAGATGCCATCAAGGAGCATATTGAAATTGCAAAGCTTCTCCTCGATAAAAATATAAATGAAGCGAAAAAAGTTCTTAGCAAACATCTGGCTAACTCAAAATTAGACTATTTAATTTCAATAGGAAGCTTTTAAAATTTATCGTCTTAAAAGCTGATAAACTTTAAAATATAGTTTCTATGTTAAGTTTAATCAGTCTTTTCTTTACTTTTTTAGATAAAAATATTTTTTATAATAAAAACTTGATTTTATTATAAAAAAGCTTTAGAATACTTTGTAAAAATTCAAGGTATTCTTCGAGAATACAATGTTTAAAGGAGGGATTCTGTTGCAAATGCTATATAACTATTTAAAAAGCTATCTGGAAAATTATAAACCTTATAAGAATAAATGGAATTATGAAGATGGATGCGTATTGCTCGGGGCTTCAATGCTCCACAAGGCAACTGCAGATGAAGAGTACTACAAATTTGTATACTCTTATTTAGATGAAAGAATTGACAATGACGGAAATATAAAAAACTTTAGTATCAATGAGTTTAACATCGATAACGTCAACCCTGGAAAAGTACTTTTTTACCTATATGATATTACCGGAGAGGAAAGATTTAAAAAAGCTATAAACAACATATTCTATCAGCTAAAAGTACAACCTAGAACTAAAACTGGAAACTTTTGGCACAAGGGAAGGTATCCATATCAAGTTTGGCTGGACGGGCTCTATATGGCCCAGCCTTTTTATGCCGAATACGAGACCCTGTTTAATAAAAAAGAAAACTACAGCGACATATTTAATCAATTTAAAAATGTTAAAGATAATATGTATTGTCATGAAAAAGGATTGTACTTTCATGGCTATGATGAAACAAGAACTATGAACTGGGCCCATCCAGAGACTGGGCTGTCGCCAAACTTTTGGGCGAGAGCTGTAGGCTGGTACTCAATGGCTTTGATAGACGTATTAGAGAAAATGTCGGAAGAGATATTTGAATACCACAGGGAGCTACAAAAGATGTTTAAGGAGCTTATGACTGGAGTTATAAGATATCAAGATAAAAATACAGGAATGTGGTACCAGGTAATGGGATTTGAAGGAAAAGAAGGGAATTATTTAGAAACTTCTGCATCTGCAATGTTTGCTTATTCACTTCTAAAAGGAGCAAGATTGGGATATCTTCCAGAAGAATACGGGGATTTAGGTGTAAAAGCATTTAAAGGAATCATCGAAAATTATCTCGTTATAGAGAACGACGAAACAAAATTAACTGGGATCTGCCATGTGGCTGGGCTCAATGGTATTATAAAAACTGAGGAAAATAGAGACGGAAGTTATGAATACTACCTGTCGGAACCTATAGTTGCAGATGATGCTAAGGGGGTTGGGCCATTAATGATGGCTTATAGCGAAATCTTAAAAACAAAAATGAGATAAAATTTAAGTTCAATAAGGTGGTAATTTTTATTGGCAGATACATTCTTATCTTGAAATCAATAACCTGTAATAAACGAGGTGAAGATTATGAAGAGCTTTTTTAAGAGAAATAAGGGGCTGCTTTTTATAACTCCTTGGATTCTAGGATTGCTACTCTTTACGCTAATACCATTCATAGCATCTTTCTACCTAAGTTTTACAGAATACAAACTGGTAACCCCACCTAATTTTATTGGAATTAAAAATTACATCACAGCAGTAAATGATCCGGATTTTGTTTTAAGTTTTAAAAATACTCTTAAATTCGTATTCATAACAGTTCCAATAAAATTAGCTTTTGCCCTATTTATAGCCCAGATACTTAACTTTAAGCTTAGAGGGGTTAACTTTTTTAGGACAGCATACTATATCCCATCTATCTTGGGCGGAAGTGTAGCTATAGCAATACTGTGGAGATTCCTCTTTGCTGCAGACGGACTTATCAATATGATGACAGGTGCAATTGGAATACCTGCAGTTAACTGGTTGGGAGACCCAAAGATGGCCCTTTTCACAATCAGTTTGCTAAGAGTTTGGCAGTTTGGATCGGCAATGGTAATTTTTTTAGCAGCATTAAAAAATGTGCCTGCTGAATTATATGAGGCTGCTAGAATAGACGGAGCTTCAAAAATAAGAATGTTTTTCAGTATAACTTTACCACTGATAACGCCTATTATATTTTTCAACTTTTTAATGCAACTTATTCAAGCATTTCAAGAGTTTAATGGCCCATATATAATCACAGGAGGGGGGCCATTAAACTCAACTACACTGCTCCCCTTGCTGATATACAATAATGCATTTCGTTATTTTAATATGGGGTATGCCAGCGCAATTTCTTGGTTCCTCTTCCTGGTAATCATGATCTTTACCTTAATTGTTTTTAGAAGTCAAAAATATTGGGTACACTATTCTGAGTAATAAGAGATGGGGTGTTGATCGATGGACAAAACAGTTAAAAAAATAAAAAGAAGAAACCAATTAAATGCCGGCATTAGGTATGCCCTACTTATATTAGTTGGATTCATAATGCTTTATCCTCTAATTTGGCTTTTTGGAGCGTCATTTAAATCAAATGCTGAGATATTTACTTCCATAGGAATTATTCCTTCTAAGTTCGATTTTTCATCCTACATAGAGGGCTGGAAGACTTCAACAGAATATACATTCACAAGATACTTTATGAACACATTTTTAATAGTTATACCAAAAGTAGTTGCAACGGTAATTTCGTGTACCCTTACAGCTTACGGTTTCGCAAGGTTTAATTTTGCTGGTAAAAAGGTATTTTTCTCGATTTTAATAGCTACACTTTTACTCCCACAGATAGTACTCAGAATACCACAGTTTCTTCTATTCAAAGAGCTAAGGTGGCTAGATACCTATTACCCTTTAGTAGCACCATCCGCATTTGCAGTAGATACATTTTTTGTATTTATGCTCATTCAGTTTATAAGGGGAATACCAAGGGAGCTGGAAGAAGCTGCATATATAGATGGGTGCAACTCTTTGCAGACTTTAATCTATGTGATTGTTCCTGTGTTGAAGCCTGCTCTTGTTTCGGTGGCTCTCTTCCAGTTTATGTGGTCAATGAACGATTTTATGGGACCGCTGATATATATATCCAGTGTTGAAAAGTACCCTGTATCCCTTGCCCTTAAGATGTCAATGGACGCTTCTTCGTCTATAAAGTGGAGTCAGGTAATCGCGATTTCTTTAGTTAGTTTGACTCCATCTTTGATATTATATTTCTCTTCTCAGAAATATTTTATTGAAGGGATTACATCCGGTGGAGTTAAAGGGTAAATTCTTAAAAGATTATTTAAAGGAGAATGTTTAATATGAAAATAGCATTACTTTCTTGCGGAAGCAGGAGTGCAACTTTTGAAATAGAAACCCCTACCCAATATTATTCTCAGGGGCAATACGAGGTTTATTTAAATAACGAAATAATACTTACAAACGATAAAAACGTATTCACTCTCAATTGTCTTATTCCCAACAAAGAATATGACATAAGAGTAAAAGATATAGAAAGTCAGGATACTTCTCCTAATTTTTTATTCAAAACTGAAAACGAGAGCGTTAGATTGAATGTAACAAAATTTGGCGCCAAAGGAGATGGCATATCAAATGATACCCACTTCATTCAAACAGCTATAATGTGCTGCCCTAAAAACGGAACTGTATACTTACCAAAGGGAACTTATATGGTTACATCGATCTTCCTTAAAAGCGATATAACTATAGACCTTTCCAAAGGAGCTATTATTAAAGGAATCCCTGATAGAAATCAATTTTCTGTAATTCCTGGATTTGTGGAAACAACAGATGAAATGGACGAATACTACATGGCTTCATGGGAGGGAAATCCACTGGATTCCTTTGCCAGCATTATAACTGGAGTAAATGTAGAAAATGTAAAATTTATAGGAGAAGGCGTTATAGATGGAAATGGCCAAAATAGTGATTGGTGGCACGATCCCAAAAAGAGACAAACAGCCTGGAGACCTAGATCAATATTTTTAAACCAATGCAAAAATATTGTATTTGAAGGGATTAAGATTCAAAATTCTCCTTCATGGACAGTTCATCCATTTTATTCAGATGATTTAAAATTTTTAAATCTTGAAATCGTAAACCCTAAGAATTCTCCAAACACAGATGGAATAGACCCTGAATCTTGTAAAAATGTTGATATTATAGGAGTAAAATTTTCTGTAGGGGATGACTGCATAGCTATAAAGTCCTCTAAAATATATATGGGGAAAAGACTCCGTAAACCTTCTGCTAATTTAAATATAAGAAACTGTTACATGGAGCACGGACACGGAGGAGTAGTAATTGGAAGCGAGATTGCAGGCGGGGTTCAAAATGTACTTATAGAAAAATGCATATTCAAAGGTACAGACAAAGGAATAAGGGTGAAAACTAGAAGAGGAAGAGGAAAAGACAGCATCATCAATGGGATTACGGCAGAAAATATCTACATGGATGAGGTTAAAGTCCCATTTGTTATAAATGCTTTTTATTTCTGCGATCCTGACGGGAAAACAAAATACGTGTGGACCAAAGAGGCTCTTCCAGTAGATGAGAGAACCCCTGAAGTCAAAAATATATTTTTCAAAGATATAGTATGTAAAAAAGCTCAATATGCCGCTGGCTTTGTATACGGCCTCCCAGAAAAGAAAATTGAAAATATTTCCCTGAATAATATAACTGTAGAGTTTGATGATAATGCTCAATATGGCTTTCCTGCAATGATGAGCCACTGCCCAGAATTAAAGAGAGCTGGTTTTGTTATAAATAATGCATCTGGAATAGATATTAAAAACCTTAATCTCATTAACGTCGAAGGGGAAAAAATAATAACAGAAAATTCTGAAAATATTGTACTTGATGCATAATTTTATCAAATTCAGATGCATACTTCTACTGTCTTACTGTATAAAAAATAAAAATGACAATATCTTTTGTTTTGTCTAAATAGATTATAATAATCTTGAAAAAACAGTTTAAAAATTGTATAATAAATAGCAAATTTGTAGGATAATTAAATTGAAAACGAGGTAAAATATATGATGATTAATACCTTAGGTAAAGATGCATATGATATTATAAAAGAAATGATAATTAACGGCGAATTAAAACCAGGAGAAGGTTTAGAAGAAAAAAAACTAATGACATTTACAAAAGCTAGTAGGACACCTATAAGAGAAGCTCTAATCAGGCTAAATATTGAAAAATTTGTGACCAGAAAAGAAAGAAAGGGCTATATAGTCGCAAGTATAGATCTTGACACTATAAACAGTATCTTTCAGACCAGGATATATTTTGAGCCAGAAACTCTTGAAGTATTTAGAGAAGGGGAATTTGATGAAAAACTTTCTGATTTTTTGAAAAAATTTCAAAACTACCTTAAACTTCAAGAAGCAGGAAAATTAGATTCCCAAAAAAAAGAAGAAATGAATAATCTTGATGGCGAGTTCCACCACTTTCTTATTGCAGCATCTAAAAATATATTTATAATAGATACAATAACCTTAGTCAAAGAACACTATCATAGGTTAAGACTGCACATAAGAAGAAGAAGAACTTGTGCCAGAATAGAAGATGCCATCAAAGAACATATTAAAATTGCAGAGCTTCTTCTAAATAAAGATATAGAAGAAGCGAAAAAAGTTCTTAGACAACATTTAACTAACTCAAAATTAGATTTTTTGAATTGTATAGGCGGTTTTTAGTAGATTTTGCAAATTTATATGTAATTTAATTAATAGTTATTAAAGAGCTTCCGTACGGAAGCTCTTTTTTAATTTCTGATTTATAAAAAAATCTATTAATAAAA
>QKCP01000006.1 GCA_003246855.1 Ilyobacter polytropus | reverse complement strand
TATTTATATTATTTATTCACTCATTTTTAAAATGGTAGCTTAAATTTCCCTCCCGGAAAACCGCCTTTCATGCCTGGCATACCAGGAAAACCGCCACCGCCAAACATTTTCATCATCTTTTGCATCTGCTCAAATTGCTTTAGAAGTTTATTTACTTCATGCACCTGAGTCCCGCTACCCTTTGCGATCCTTTTTTTTCTGCTGGCATTTATTATCTTAGGCTTTATTCTTTCCTCTTTTGTCATAGATTGAATTATCGCCTCTATTTTTTTCATCTCTTTTTCTGCCGGTGCAAGATCACCCATTTGCTCAGCACCTGGTATCATTTTTAACAGGTTGGCTATCGGACCCATCTTTTTTATGCTTTGAAGTTGTTTTAAGAAGTCTTCAAGATCAAAATTTTGTTTTCTGATTTTTTCTTCTAGCCTTTTTGCCTCTTCTTCGTCGATAGCTTCCTGAGCTTTCTCAACAAGAGAAACAACATCCCCCATCCCAAGTATCCTGGATACAAGCCTATCTGGATGGAAAAGCTCTATATCATCTAGTTTTTCCCCTACTCCTATAAATTTAATAGGTTTTCCGACAACCGCTTTTATGGAAAGTGCTGCTCCTCCTCTTGCGTCACCATCTAATTTTGTAAGCACTACTCCATCTATATTTAAAGTCTCATTGAACTTTTCTGCAACATTAACCGCATCTTGACCTGTCATAGCATCCACAACCAGTAGTATTTCTTGCGGCCTTGAATTTTTCTTTATGGTATTTAATTCACCCATTAAATTCTCATCTATATGAAGTCTTCCGGCAGTATCTAGTATTACATAAGTCGAATTGCTTTCTTTTGCCTTTTTTAGACCTTCTTCACATATTCCTACTGCATCCTTGCTTCCTTCTATAGTGAAAACAGGTACCTCTATGCTCTCACCCAGCACTTGAAGCTGCTTCATAGCCGCTGGTCTATACACATCTGCTCCGATTAAATAAGGATTTTCGCCTTTTTTCTTCAAAAATTTTGCTAATTTAGCTGCAAAAGTTGTTTTCCCTGCCCCTTGCAAACCTGCAAGCATTATCACAGTCGGACTTTTAGGAGCTTTTGTAAGCTTTGCATTTACCCCACCGAGCAGCTGTATCAATTCGTCATTCACAATTTTTACAAATTGCTGACCTGGATTTATCCCTTTGAGGACGTTTTCTCCAACAGCCTTTTGTTTTACATTGTTCACGAAGTCCTTTACAACTCTATAATTAACATCCGCCTCCAAAAGAGACAATCTAACTTCTTTCAAGGCAGCTTTTATGTTATCTTCCGTTAATTTCCCGTGTCCTTTTACCTTTTTAAATATCTCCTGGAATCTGCTTCCTAGACTATCTAACATAGCTCACCTCTTAATCTTCAAAGCTCTCTATCAGCTCATCTAGCTTATCAATGCTATAGTTTTCTCTTAGCTCTATAAGTTGCTCTTTTATCTCTTTTTCCCTTTTGTAGAAACCAATCTTATCTTCATACTCTTTTAGTATTTTTATCCCACGTCTTATATTATCATACACAGCCTGTCGACTTATATTATGTCTTTTGGCTATTTCTGAAAGGGAATAATCTTCCTCAAAATGCTCTATCATATACTCCTTTTGCTTATCGCTTAAGAGTTCTTTATAGTATTCTAATAAAAATGAAACTTCTAAAAATTCATTTAATTCCACATTTATCACTTTACTTTCTCATTATATTATATTTCACAGTTGGTGTCAAGTTGTTTTTCTTTACAACACAAAATTTATTTTAACAGGACTTGCGTAAACGCAAATCCTGTTATTTTTGTAAATATTCTATATTTCTTTTATAAAAATATTTTGCTCTCTGTCTGGGCCAACTGAAACCATTGAGATTTGGCACCCTATTATCTCTTCTACCCTAGCTATATATTTCTTACAGTTTTCAGGGAGCTCGTCATACTCCCTCATATTTGTAATATCCTCTTCCCAGCCAGGAAGCTCTTCGTATACTGGGGTAGCCTTTTTAAGTTTTTCTATAGAAGCCGGTACAGTTTTGTAGATTTTCCCATCTATTTCATATGCAACTGCTATCTTCAAAGTTTTAAGTCCGCTAAGCACGTCTATTTTCGTCATTACAACGTCTGTAAGTCCGTTTATATCCACGGCGAATTTACCTACTACACAATCTAACCATCCACATCTTCTAGGTCTACCTGTTGTAGAACCGTATTCCCATCCAACTTCTCTTAATCTTTCCCCAAGTTCGTCAACAAGTTCAGTTATGAAAGGTCCTTCCCCTACTCTTGTCGTGTAGGCTTTCATTACTCCTATAGCCTTATCTATCTTATTCGGTGCAATCCCTGCACCTGTTGTAACTCCTCCTGTAGTAGGAGATGATGAAGTTACATACGGATAAGTTCCGTAATTTATATCAAGCATCATCGCTTGAGCCCCTTCAAACATTACAAATTTCCCACTGTCTAAAGCCTCGTTCACTTCTGGTACGCTGTCCATGATTCTATGCCCAAGTTTTTCTGCGTACCCTTTATAGTCTTCTAATATCTTTTCATAATCAAGTTTCTCCGCACCATAAACCTTTTCAAAAAGCACGTTTTTCTCTTCAAGATTTACTTTTAATCTCTCTTTGAAAATATTCATATCGAGGAGCTCGCCAACTCTTAAACCTGATCTGGTCATCTTATCGGCATAACAAGGTCCAATACCCCTTTTAGTAGTACCAATTTTATTTTTACCCATAGCATTCTCTTTTAGTTCGTCTAATTTTACGTGGTAAGGCATTATAAGGTGAGCTCTGTCACTAATGAATAGGTGATCGGTTTTAGCACCTTTTTCCTCCAATGTTTCAAGCTCTTTAATCAATACTTTAGGGTCTACTACAACTCCAGGCCCTATTATACACTTTCCTTTTCCATGAAGCATCCCTGAAGGGAGTAAGTGTAGTATAAATTTTTCCCCATTTACAACTACAGTATGTCCAGCATTATTTCCACCCTGAAATCTAACAACATAATCAGCTTTATGCGCTAAAACGTCAATAATTTTGCCTTTTCCTTCATCTCCCCATTGAGTGCCTACAACTACATAACCTGCCAATGAATACACCTCTTTCTAGATATATATTTTATCTACTCTAGGTAGAAACTTTACTAGTTCTTTTTTTCTATCTCTATATAATTTATCTTCATGCTTCTCTTTATTACAAAAAGATCTTCAAATTCCGTTGATATATTATTTTCCAATTTAGGGCTGTTGTAAAGATCGTCGGTGTTGTAAACTACCTCATAGCCGTCGACTCCCGCCATAAACTCCAAGACATCGCAGTAGTACCCATAATGATCTGTTTTGAAAAACAGCTTTCCGCCTTTTCCCATTATTTTGTCAATATTTGAAAATAAGTTTGGTTGTAGTATCCTATTTTTTTCCTTACCCTCCCAAGGATCAGGAAAATTTATATACATACCGGTTATCTCATTTTCACCTATAAAATCTGTTATCTGTTCTCCTCTTCTTCTAAAAAAAACCACATTTTTCAAATCTCTTTTTTGGGCTTTTTCAGCGGATATAACTAGCCTCTTAAATCTGAGCTCGACTGCCATGTGATTTATATCCCTATTTTTCTCGCTGTTTCTAACAGCAAAGTTCCCATTGCCAGACCCTATCTCCAAATATATAGGATTGTCATTTTTGAAATACTCGTTCCATTTGCCTTTATATGAGTTCATTATCTCTTTATCATAGATAATATATTCCGGATGATCCTTTAATTTTTCCATATAAGGATTATAATTTTTTCTGGGATTTCTAAAAAAATGTTGCCACATATATCCTCCTCTAAATATAGCAATTACCTTAGAATTTTATAAGAATTTCTAAATTATGTCAACAAGTAATTGAAAAGTATTGTCAACACACGATGAATTTTCATTAAAAAAACTTGAAATTCTACTTGTATTCTGCCAACCTGACTCTATTTTTTTTATGCTTTCCAAAAACTCCGCCTTGTCTTCTACTTTAAACCCTATACCCCTGCGTTCGACCTCCTTGGCTATATCCTTTACGTTTTGCAGATATTTACCGAAAATTGGGAATTTACCGTAGTACAATGGCTCTAGTAGACTGTGTCCCCCTATATCTACAAGCGTTCCACCGACAAAAGCCACATCAGATATTGCGTATAACTTTCTCAAAACGCCTATCTTGTCCACCAGCAGTATTTCTGTAGATTTTTTACAAGGCTCGTCTAGGTCACTCCACCTTACATACTTTCTTCCTGTAAGCAGCCTGTCCTCTATGTCGCTGCAACGCTCTACATGTCTCGGTACCAGTATTAGAAAATAATTTTCCAAGCTGTCAAATACTTCTAGTATTTTTTCCTCTTCTCCGCTCCTTGTACTTCCGGCTACAAAAACTCTTCTTTCCCCAGTTGACAAGCGTTTTTTCAGCTCATATAGCTCTATCTCGCTATAGTCAGGGAGCTTTATGTCAAATTTTAGATTACCATAGTTTTTCACCTTGAATTCTTCAGCACCTAACAGAATTATCCTTTGTTTATCCTGTTCACTCTGCATAATGAAAAAGTTTACCTTTTTAAAAAGCCTTCTCAAGTACCAAGTAAATTTTTTATACGACTTCAAAGATTTATCCGATATCCTTCCGTTTATGACAACCACAGGAGCCTGCCTTCTGCACTGACTTATTAGGTTTGGCCAAATCTCGGTTTCAACTATCACTAGTTCCCTAAGCTCTACTTTTCTCAGAATATTTCTTATGGCAAAGAAATCATCTAGGGGAAAATACAAGATATCCACTCGCGGATTTTCAAA
>QKCP01000072.1 GCA_003246855.1 Ilyobacter polytropus | reverse complement strand
GAAAGTACTCGGGTGGCAACGCCCCGGAAGGATAGGTATTCGCCAAGCTTATTATACAAGTTCCCTGATAGCTCAGTTGGTAGAGCGCGCGGCTGTTAACCGCGTTGTCGCTGGTTCGAGTCCGGCTCGGGGAGCCATTTTTTTATTTTTTGGAAAATTTTTATGATTATTTAAAGAATAAATAGAAACAGCTGGCGAAATTGCCAGCTGTTTTTAAATGTCTTTGCTTTCAAGAAAATATCTAAGATTATATTTTGTTATTATATCCGGCCTGGTATAACTATTTTGAGGATATTTTTTATTTTCAGATAAGATATCGAAAAGTATATTCAATGCATTATATCCTTGTAAAAATGGATTCTGATGTATCGAGGCTTTTATTAAGCCGTTTTCTATATACTTTACTTGTTTAGGAGAAAGGTCGGTGCTTATAACACATATATCTTTTTCTTTCCCGAGTTCTTCTATAGCCTGACAACCGGCCCAGCTGTTTGCAGAGTTGAAATATATACCATGTATGTCATGTTTTGAGATAACCTCTTTTACTTTTTCATATACGATTTCAGGGATCTCAAAAGATTCATACACTCCGACTATCTCTATATTTTTGCTGGAATTTAGGATTACATCGGAAAATCCAGATGTTTTTTCCTGGTGGTCTGAAATGCTTTTAAATCCCGTAATAACGGCAACTTTAGAGTTTTCAGGGACAAAAAGTTCCATTAATCCCCCAACTATCTGCCCGTTGTTAAAAGAGTCAGTTGCCACGCAGGTGACCCTGTTGCTTTTTGGAGCATCCGTAGCTATTGTAACAACCGGCTTTCCAAGTGCTATTAGTTGATTTATTTTGTCGTTTACAAATTCTGTATGAGCTGGACATATTGCAAGAGCATCGATGCCTTCCAGCGTAAGTTCGTCTAAAATCTCAATCTCCTTTTGATAATCAAGTGTTTCTAGTTTTTTAAGGATAACCTTTATCTTATAATCCTTTAATTTTTCTGCAGCAGCTCTTATACCTTCTTCGATTTCTCCATAAAAGTAGCTGAAGTTTTCACTTGGGAAAAGGCAGCCAAATACAAGCTCTTTTCTGGAAAGTGACTGGGCAACTTTGTTTACCTTATACCCCATCTCATCCGCTTTTTTTAAGATCTTTTTTCTGGTTTCTGAGCTGATGCCTTTTCTGTTGTGTAGAGCTCTGTCTACGGTACCGATGGATGTATTTAAAACAGCTGCTATATCTTTTATTGTTACGATTTTATCTTCCACAAATTTACTCCTTATTATGACAGTTTATAGGAATAGTTTACAATATTAGCCAAAAAAAATCAAAAATTAAATTAAAGGGAGTTTTACAAGAAAAGTAAAGAGTAGCAGTAGGAAAAAATAAATACGTTAGTCTTAATGAAAAAAGGAGTACTTAAATTTAAAAAAAATATGTGCTATTAATTTCGTAAAAATTTTAATACCAATATCGGTTATAACTGAAATATTTTGGTTAATATTGTAACAAAAAAAAACAAAATCAACTCAAAAATAATTTGACAAAAAAAATAAAGTATAGTATATTTGTATCAAGATACCGAGCGTTAACGTTAACGCAAAACTGGGCAACGTTTTTAAAGTACTTAAAAATTAAAAAAATCTTGTATTATTTATTTTTTTTCCAGTTAACGTTAACGTTAACGCAAAATGTGATTTTTTTATGAAGGAGGAGTTAGAAGTGAGAAAATTTTACAATGTTAATTTTGGAATCCAACCAATAAACTGGGTAAATGATGACCTGCCAGAATGGGGAAAGGACGTACATTTTTCAAAAGTTATGGATGAGATACATGAGGCTGGTTTTCAAGGATGCGAAAAGGTTAACAAATTTCCAAGTGACCCAAAAGTGTTGAAAGATGAGCTTAAGAAAAGAAACTTGGTGTTGTCTTCAGGATGGGGGAGTACCTGTTTTATATCTAAGGAGCATTCAGAGGAATTCTTTGAAGACTATAAAAAACATGTCCTTTTCTTAAAAGAGATGGGTTCTAGATACGTGGTAACCTGCGAACTTGGAAATTCTCAACACTGGGATCCTCGGGGTGACAGGACAAAAGAGGGAGTCAAAGAAATGAACGATGAGGAGTGGAGTCTTCTTGCAGAAGGTTTAAACAGGGCTGGAGAATTTTGCAACCAGCACGGGATGGCTTTGGTTTATCACGTACACGCCGGAACAGTTATAGAAAATCACAAGCAGGTAAAAAGACTAATGGACTCTACAGATCCCGACAAGGTACACTTATTGTTTGACACAGGCCACTTATATTTCTGTGGAGTTGACGTAGTAAATTATCTTGAAGAGTTTATAGACAGAGTAAAATATGTTCATTTAAAGGATGTTAGAAAGGATATTTTGGAACAGGTTAACAAGCATGGTTTAGATTTTAGAAGCGCAGTTAAAGTGGGAGTTTTTACAGTTCCTGGTGATGGAGACGTGGATTTTGAAACACTTATGGATATCTTAGAAAAAAATTATTATCAGGGATGGATGGTAGTGGAAGCAGAGCAAAATCCTAAACATGCAAACCCTTTTGAATATGCGAAAAAAGCCAGAGCTTATATAGCAAAGTTAACAAATATGTAAAGTTTACTATAATATCCAGATATAAAAAATAAAAATATGAGGTGAAGATAATGAAAAAATTAAAAATGGGAATAGTTGGACTTGGAAGACTTGGAAGACAACATGCTGAAAATATCTGTTTTAGAATACCGAATGCAGAGCTTGTTGCAGTTTGCAGTATAAAGAAGGAAGAAGTAGATGATGTAATGAAAAACTGGGGTGTTCCGGCAGGGTACACAGATTTTGATGAAATGCTTAAAGATAAAGAGATGGAAGCAATATTCATATCATCAGCTTCAGCTGCTCATGCTGAGCAAATAATAAAAGCACTTAAAGCTGGATTCCACGTGTTCACAGAAAAACCTCTTGGGGTGAATGTGGAGGAGTGCTTGTTGGTAGAAGAAGAAGTTAAAAAACACCCAGACAAGATTTTTACTATAGGGTTTATGAGAAGGTTTGACCCGTCTTACGCCTACGCTAAAAAATTAATAGATGCAGGTGAGATAGGACAGCCAATAATGGTTAGATCCGTTACAATAGACACAGATGATACAGCTGAGTTTGCACTTCAATTCACAGCTACAAGCGGCGGACTGTTCTTGGACTTCAACACACACGACGTAGACTTGGCTAGATGGATACTGGGATCTGAAGTAGACGAAGTATACAGTATCGGAGGGTGCTATGTGCATAAAGGCTTTGAGAAATACCAAGATGCTGATAATGCTATAAGTACTTTGAAGTTTAAAAACGGGACCATGGCCACTATCTATGCAGGAAGAACAGCTATGCATGGACACCATATAGAAACAGAAATCATTGGAACTAAAGGAACGCTTAGAATAGGTAATGAACCTGAAAAAAATCAAGTGGATATATTCAATAGCAATGGATTGGTTAAACATACAGTTAAAGATTTCCTTGAAAGATTTGAACAAGCTTACCTTCTAGAAGTACAGAACTTTGTAAACTGTGTGCTAGAAAATAAGAAACCTGAGTTAGGTGCTGTAGACGGTACAAAATCAACAGAAGTAGCTTTTGCAATGACTAAATCATACAGAGAAAAACACGTTGTAAAACTATAATTAATTTAGCAGTACTGTTGGAAATATAGTTGAAAATATTTTAGATAGAACTATCTTCATCATTTTTAGTACGTGAATAATCTAATGCTTGCATTTTAATATTTAGATTATTCACGTTTTTATTTAGAAAATAGTGCTCGCTATACAATATTTGACCCTATATAAGATACATTAAGTTTGATTATTGCCGGATAGTTTTTAGAGTTTAGGATTTTGTATTTTAATCGTTAAAACTACGTCGTATGGCGAAAACTTGAGGCATATTATACGGGGGTCAAGTATAGAGTAGGTTGGATGAAAAAGTGAGTTTTAAAAATTTACTCTTGGAATCCTTAGTTCTATATTTTATAGAGGAGGTTGTATTATTGAGTAAGTATAAACTAGCGGAGGTTTTGGATGTATAGGATACTTGATAAAGAGATTTTGAATAACGACGTAGAAAAAATGGAGATACACGCTCCCTTCGTTGCAAAAAAATGCAGGGCGGGACAGTTCATAATTATAATGGTAGACGAAGAGGGAGAAAGAGTCCCTTTGACCATAGCTGATTACGATAGGGAAAAAGAGAGCATCACTATTATATACCAGAAAGTAGGGTACTCGACCAAGCTTTTGGGGCAGAAAAAAGTAGGAGACAGCATCTTTGCTGTTGCCGGACCGCTTGGGAAAGCTATAAAGCATATAAAAGGTAAGAGGATAGTTGGAGTCGCCGGAGGAGTAGGGGCAGCGCCTATATACCCTCAGCTTAAAGAGTACAAGGAGCTAGGGTTCCAAGTTGACCTTATACTCGGTGCAAGAAACAAAGACTATATAATCTTAAAAGAAGAGCTGGAAAAAGTTGTGGACAACTTCTACATATGTACAGATGATGGATCTTTAGGGAGAAAAGGTTTCGTTACTGATATGCTGAAGGAACTCATAGCTCAAGATGACAAGATAGACGAGGTTATCTCTATCGGGCCGCTTAGAATGATGAAGGCCGTTGTGGATATAACAAAGGAGCACAACATAAGTACATCGGTTTCCCTGAACCCTATAATGATAGATGGTACCGGTATGTGTGGAGGGTGCAGGCTCACTTATGGTGACGAGACCAAGTTCGCCTGTGTTGACGGACCTGACTTTGACGGGTTCCTGGTGGATTTCGACGAGCTGATAGCTAGACAGGGTATGTACAAGAAGAAAGAAGAAGAGCATATCTGCAGACTGGACCAACA
>QKCP01000115.1 GCA_003246855.1 Ilyobacter polytropus | reverse complement strand
GAATAACTATTATAGTTTCAGCTTTTTCCAGATTTTTTTAAATTTTTCAAAATCTTCTGCCACAATCATCGCCAATTCAATCCCTACTCAACCTATAAATAATTAAATAAATCCATCCCTTGAAAAAATTATGATTAATAATACATTAATAAAAATTTAATCTTCTGATTTCAAATTAAATTTTAAAATTCCACTACTTATATTATCCTGAATATAATTCAATAATGCATAAATAAAAATTAGGATACCAATTATTTCTAAAGATTCTTCAATACTCGTTATCACAGCATAATTTAAATCATGCGTTGAAATTTCAGTGATAAGATTTTTAGAACTATAAGCTCCTCCAATAAGCTCCATACCTATGGCTCCACAAACATAAAAAATACCAGCTAATATAAATCTATATTTTGTATTCGAAGGTAAACTCAATAAAAATTTATAATAAAATATCAAAAAAATTAAACCTACTACAATTCCAACAATGACCCAGGAAAAATAAAATATACCAGAAAGATGAAATTTAGTTCTTAGCGGTATTATTAATAATTCATGTATGCTGGCAGATTCATCTATTGACAAGTAAAGAAAAATAAATGAAAGCAGTGTCCAGTGAGATGAGTATATCTCATTTTTCTTTTTTTTGAACAATGCTATTATTTTCAAAAGGGCTGCTGAAATTAACAATATAAAAGCTGAAAAATATGTTGGTATATTGTTTTCATCGTCAAAATAAAACATACGTACCCATCCATAAACATTCGGATGCCCCATTTTAAACCACAAAAAATCAACAACTATATTTGCAAAAATTAATAATAAAAACAAACAACTAAGTAGATTAGAGATTCTTTTCGAATTTATAGAAATTGTAATTCTATGTTTTTCCATAATATCTCTCCCTATTTTAATAAAATATAACTCAACGAACTTTTCTATATTTGTTTAATTACAATTTTTAACTGTTATCTATTTTTTTCAATATCTCCCGTATATTTTGAACATCATCTTTTTTGCATATTAAAGTGGCATTTTCTGTTTCGACAACTATAGTATCTTGTACACCTACAATGGCTATTATCTTTTTTCCAGTTCCAAAAACTATATTATTTTTAGAGTTGACCTCTATTAAATTTTTAACTTTTTCAACCGTTCCATTTTTGTTTTTTTCAAAGACTTCTTCCATTGCAGAAAAACTCCCAATGTCGCTCCAGCCAAAATCTACCGGTATTACCATTAAATTTTTAGCTTTCTCCATTATTCCAAAATCTATCGATATTTTTTCAAATTTTTCAAACTCTTCCATTACTACCATCGATAACTCGATACCTGTTCTGCCCATACACAATTTCTCCCTGATATTCTGTAGTATCTCATGATGATGGGGCATATGCTGCTGCATCGCGCTGAAAATTGTAGAATTTTCAAATATAAACATTCCGCTGTTCCATAAATAATTGCCTGCTTCCACATATTTTTTCGCCCTGTGTAGATTTGGTTTCTCCCAAAATCTTTTTGCTTCAACTGCATTCCCTACATAACAATTTTCTGCAACTTCTATATACCCATAACCAGTTTCAGGTTTTGTGGGCTTTACCCCAAGAGTAACTATTGAGTGGTCTTTTTCAGCAGTCTCTACAGCAGTTATCATCATTTTTCTAAAATTTTCTTCATTTTTTATATAGTGATCAGATGCCAATACTATCGTTGAAGAATTTGGATACCTGCTCTCTATTACTGTGACACCATACCCTATTGCAGCAGCGGTATCCTTAAATACAGGTTCTATTATTATATTTTCTTCCGGTATAAAAGGGAGCTCCTCTTTTATACCAGCCACCTGCACAATATTGGTTCCTATAAAAATTTTATCTGCCGATATCATAGGGAGTATCCTATCAACTGTATGCCTTATCATCGATTTATCTGAAATAAGTTTCAGCAATTGTTTTGGTCTCTCCTTTGTGGAAAGTGGCCAAAATCTTTCTCCTTTTCCTCCAGCCATTATAAATGCCGTAAGCATAGTGCCACCCCCTGACTTCCAATTTATAAATAAATTTTGGTGTATAATCATAATTATCCACCAAAATTTATTTATAAATTCTTTTATTCATAGTTGCATCCCGTCTACTACTTTTTCTGCTCCCATTTTCCCACTTATAAGGCTTTGGTCACTCCACAAATACTTCCATTCTCCAAATCTTTCCACTGTAACTATATCCAAGCTTTTCAAAAAATTTAAAACCTTTTTTCTATTTTCATATATACTTGGTTTAAATACTATATTTGCATATTCCTCTTTTCTGATATCTTTAACAGCCATGTCTTCTCTTTTAAACATACCCATGCCAATAAATTTATTTATAGTATCTTCCAGTATATCTTCTGGAGTCATATCTATTTTTTATCCTTTGAAAAATATACCTCAGCCTGTATGGAACTACAGCCTTCCGGAGCATTATCCGAAGATTTTCTGCTAGGTGAATAAACTCTTGCTGGTAGAATCTCTTCATCATAAATATAGAACCATAAATTTGTATGAATATTAGGTTTATTAAATCCCAAGGAAACCAAATATCCACCAGTCCATGAAAGTTTGTCAGATGCATCTGAAACTTCTTTCAGAATACCCTTTATGAGCTTACACATCTCCGGCAAAGGAAAGCTTGAAACTAAACTGTCGCATTTCTCTGAGTCTCCATTTTCAAATATTATTCTTTGATTTTCTACGTCTATTTCCACAACTTTTCTATTCAGTCTAATGTCTAATCCATTTACCATACTTTTAAGAAAAGATTTATACCCGCCAGCTTTAGGATACCTCATTTCTTTTGCATAATATGTAACTGGAGTTTCTGTAGTTTCACACCCTTTTTTTACTTCTTCTAAACTAGGCCTATACATTCTTTTACCAACCCACTTTGTCTCCAATTCCATTGCCTCCACAGTCCAGTATTTTCTTGTATATTTCATGGGAAAATTTTCTGCAAAGTAATCCCCGTATTGCACTCTCAGCCATTCTTCATAATTTTTTATTTCATCAATTTCCTTGTATTTTCTATTCTCAAAATCATTTAATATTTTCTTCTTTTCTTCTTCAGGAAGAGGGTATAAATTATTTTGAGCAAGATGCTTTATCTAGTAATAATTAAAAGGATCAGGGGTATGTCTATAAAAATCTGTGGATCTTGAAAAAATTTCTTTAACATGTCCATCCACTGCAAATGACAGATGTACGAATTTGTCAAATCTAAATCCATCTATTTCAAAATTATCAAGAAGACCACCCCACGAAGAATTTTTCTCATAAATCACTGACTCTATCCTCTTTTCTTTCAGATGATAGGATGCTGATATTCCTGATATTCCTGCTCCTAAAATTAAAATATTGTGTTTCATTTCTAGACAAAGATATAAATAAACTTGGAAAATACTTTAACATAAAAATTTGAATTATATTTTTTATATTCAAGTTTTTTAAATGCTCTATATCAAGATGAGAAATTATTTCATCCGTTAAAATATTTGATCTTATATAATTTTTCATTTCTCTAAATTTCAAATTAGTCTCACTTTTTACATATGCCCTCGTTATCCAGAGTACCTCTTTTGCTCTTCTTTGTGAAAATAATTTTGCTAATTCTTCATCTTTTGATTTGTATTGACTGTAAAAAATATCGAAAAGTTTTATTTTATCTAATTTTTTAAGTTCAAATTCGCCTTGTTTATTATGCATTAAAGAACCCTTTCTTTGTACATAATGTACAAGCTCAGAATCTATATATCCTACTTTTTCAACAACTAGAAGGGCACGAATAACAAAATCTTGATCTTCTATAAAGTTGATATTATTAAAATAAAGATTTTTTATCGACTGTTTTTTGTAGACCACACTACACGTATATAAAAAAACTTCTAGATTTAAATATTTTATAAGTATATCTCTACTTGTTTCAATTTTATTTACATCTTTATATAATTTTTTATACGGCTCAACTACATTTCCTTTTTCGTCTACACGTACAAATTGAAAAAATGCCATATCAGAATTTTCTTTTTCAAATACATCTATTACTTTTTCAAATGTTTCTGAACGTATATAATCATCTGCATCCAAAAAAAATACATAATCGCCATTAGCATTATCTATGCCTATATTTCTCGCAGAGCTAGGACCTTCATTTCTTGTTCTATTTATAATTTTATAACTAAAAGCAACTGTTTTCAGTTGTTCTTTTATAATTTCCAAACTATTATCTGTTGAGCAATTATTTATAAAGATAACTTCAAAATTTTTATAGGTCTGAGATTTTAAACTTTCTATTGTTTTTAAAACATACTCTCCTATATTATAAAAAGGTATTATAACACTTATCTGTTTCCCATTTTTCATATTATTTCTCCTTTCAAGGTTATCCATAGAAAAACAAAAATAACATACATTAAGTAAACTCTCTACTTTATAAATTAAATTTCTTCAATTTTTAGAAGACTTCTATCTTTCTCTGTGATTATTATGTCTTCAATATATTCCCTTTTCAATATAGTATCCAGATGAATTTCGTCTGAAAAAACAGAAATTCCATATTGATCATCTGATGAATAGTAATTGGAACTTTTATACAAAGCTATTGAATCTGTTAAACTTATAAAACCATGGGCACATCCTTCGGGAATAAAAAGTAGACGATTATCTCCCCCACTTAACTCTGTTTTAAATACTTTTTTATAGGTAGCATAACCTTTTCTGAGATCCACTACGATATCTATTATTTTCCCTTTAAGACATCGAATAAGTTTTGCATCAGGATTTTTCTTTTGATAATGAAGCCCCCTTATACTGCCTTTTTTGGAGATAAGATAGTTGTCTTCTACAAACTTGTTATGAATTCCAAGACTCAAAAGCCCCTTATCACTATAACTTTTTATATACTCCCCTCTTTCATCCTTGAAAGGGATCATTTTTATCAATTTCAGACCAGGTGCCAATTCTTCCTCTAGAATAAATTTTTCCATTTTTCTCCCCCTTATTTTTAAAAAGTTAGTTGATGATTTAATGAGACATTCTTTTGAGACCTTCTTCTATAGAGATGGTGCACTTCCAGTTTGGAAGTGTTTTAAAATTTCTCCATAAATTCATAACCTCTCTTTTTCTGTAGGGGCGCCCTCCCCAGTTAACTAATATTTTATTTCCGGTAACATTTTCATATATAGAAATTAGATCCTTTAGGTTTATCTCTCTGCCAGAGCTGACAGTATATTTTTCATGCTTAATTTTTTTATGGTTTAAAAGGTATTCATAGGCTTTGATAAATGCATCCACCACGTCATCTATATGAACCAGATCTATCATTTGTTCTCCTGGAGACATATCCAGCTCGGTTTTTTCTCTAGAAAATTTATTTAATAAATTTATCAATTTTGGTCTTATATCGTTTTCTCCGTAATTATCGAATAGTTTTAATGTGATTGCTCTTATATTTTCTGCTTGAATGTAATATTCCATCAGTTTTTCAAATGATTCCTTTGTAGCAGCATAAAGACAAACAGGATTATAATCTTCATTGTTGTAATGCTGCCATGAGGTGCCAGTATTTATGATTAGTTTGGTTGAAGATTCCTTCATAGATTCAAGTACTTGAGCTCCAAATTTTACATTGCTGTCTATTAGAAGGTCAACATCTGATACGTTGTGCTCAACAATAATCGCAGATGCCAGATGAAATACAACTTCTGCATCTACAGTTTTAAAGAAATCAATCAATTTTAATATATCTCCGTCATATTCGAGAATATTAACGGTATTTTTTATGTCTTCGATATTTCTATAACCAAATTATTTTTGAGAAATTACAGAAACATCCCATCCTTTTTTTAAAAGTTCTCTGGATAGATTAGAGCCAACAAAACCTGTTCCACCTGTCAAAATTGCCCTTTTTTTCATCACAACCTCCAATAAATCAAAATGGATTTATATTTTTAAAATTTTCAAATAAAATAAGATTTTTATCTTTTTCTGACATTACGGGAGAATTTATTCCCCAGTCAAAACCAAAACTGTCCCACCTGATACCCGAATCACTCTCAGGATTATAGGCTGTAGACACATTATATACCGCAGTAGAATTGTCTTCTAAAGACCTAAACCCATGGGCGCATCCTTTTGGAATATATACTGAATACCTATTTTTTTCAGATAATTCTACAGATATATGTTTTCCATATGTTGCTGAATATTTTCTCAAATCCAAAATTACATCCATTATTTTCCCTCTCAACACATACACAAGTTTTTCATGATCATGAGGGGGAAGCTGAAAATGCATTCCTCTTATTACATCTTTTTTTGAGACAGAATAGTAACTTTCCCTAAACTCTCTGCACAATTTATTTTCTTTGAAAAAATCTACATGGTATGTTTTAGTGAAGCTTCCTCTGTCATCCTCTGCATGGAAGTTTTCTATAATAAAAACACCTTCAAGTTCAGTCTGGATCAGTTTCATGTCTTGCCTCCCTCTTCTATCTGACTAACGCAGAAATTGTAACCATCTCCTTTTCTGTAATTTTTATACCATTCAACTGTCATTTTCAATGCTTCTTCTATATCTAATACAGGTTTCCAGTCCAGCCTAACTCTTGATTTTGAAATATCAAGAGTTAAAAGATTGGCTTCATGGAGAGCATTGGGATTTGAGATAGAATTTATTTCTCCACTCCCATAAAATTTAATATTTTTTTCAGTTGGATTTCTTTGGAAAAAAAAGAGATACCATACTGATCTTCAGGGAAGTAATAATTGGAACTTTTATATCGAACTATTGAATCAGTGAGACTGATAAAACCATGGGCAAACCCTTCAGGAATAAAGAGTACTTTGTTATCTTCCGCTTTCATCAGTTCCACATGATACTTGCCAAAGGGGGATGAGTCTGTTCTAAGGTCAAGTGCAACATCGAACAAAATACCTGATATTACATGAATCAGTTTCGCCTGAGAAAATTCATGCTGATAATGCAGACCACGCAATGCACCTTTTTCCGAATAAATATCGCTGTTTTCAGTGAAATCTACATCAATGCCACAGGCTCTAAACTGTTCTATTTCATAATACTTTCTATATAAACCTCTATGATCTTCAAATAGATGGGGCTTTATCAATTTCAATCCGTCAAGTTCAAGATTTTCAATATTCATTAGTATATGCTGCCTTTCTGATTCCTTTTACTCTCCATGAAGAATTCTCTGCTGTCACCGAACACGCTTGGTACAACAACACACAGGCCTTCAATCCATGTCTCAGTTCCAGTGAAGTTGCCTAGATCAATTCCCCATCAGCCTGCTGTATTCTTTTCTCAGTCTATAAGTACAGTCGTGATGCCTGATCTCTACATCGGAGAAACGGATGATCTCTCCCTCTTTGACTGCTCGGAGCAGCTTCCCATCCTCTGCTAATCCCGTTGGCAGTGCTTCCTCCATCATAGAATCCTCAATGGTCGTATTTATGCCGTAATAGTCATAGCCGCCGATCTTATCAAGGATCTGACCTTCCTCAAGGTCTCTTTTAGCGATGGTGATCACATCCGAATAAGGTCTTGCAAGGGGTTTGATACTGGCTTTACCAAAAAGCATCATCTCATAGATACCAAAGATCATCTCAATACCTGGCATATGATATGGAATGTAAAGCATATAGTAAGGGCCTTCACCCATCTTATAGTATTTGAGGGATTCAATGATATCGGTGTTGTCTGCTTTGACCATGATAAATACAGCACCGCTCGGCTTCGGTCCTCGGATAACTTCGATGACCTTCTCTTTGGTCAGAACGCCGCCGTTTTCTTTCATCTGAAGTAGTCCGAGAACATCTTCAAATTTGCCCTCTGGGAGATTCATACCTCTAACATCAGGGACATAACCGGTGGCATTGGACACGACTGTCATCTCCATCGACATCTTGGTGCCGTCAGCAAAGGAAACCATTTTATAGGGATTCTGATTTTGCAAGATCACCACAGTTGAGGGATTCCTATGTACGTTATGGTATCCTTTGAACTTACCTAACGTGACAACTTCCAAACCAAGGATAGTGGCGTAATCGTAAAGGCTCTTGATCATACCAGGTTCATCACCCCACATGTTCGTATAGACAACACCGGCTTTTTCAGCCATTTCTCCAAGAACCGGCCCTACCGTCGCGTCCGTCTCTGCTGAGGTAACGATGTGCTTGCCGTTGAGGATAGCCCCTTCAGCAAGCCTGCTGCCAAGCTCCACATCTCCTGTCAGATCTATAACAACATCCAAATCCGCCGTCACCAGATCCATTGGATCCGTGAAGATCTTCGCATCAGTGAAGCCGCCTTTTTCAAGAAGTGTCCGAATCTCTGACTCGGTTCTTGAGGACATTGCAACAATCTCTATGCCACCTGACTGCGCTGCCTGATTAACAAAACCTTTTGCTATATAGCCTGCGCCGGCTAAACCGACCCTTATCTTTCCATTCTGTTTAATATATGCATCCAACATTTCCCTGTTCATCTTATGCCCTCCTTCTGTATCGTTATAGTCGAATAATGTCAATATAGCCAAGTTATCTCCTAAAATAGATTTCTTATCCTAAATTCTTCAAAAGTACTTAATGACCTATCTCGATCCGAAACAATTGGTTCTGCTACATTCCAATCAAAATCAATGCTATCATAACGAATATCATAATCAGCTTCGCTATTGTACATAGTTGCAACACTATAAACCATGATTGAATCATCGACAATTGACTTGAAGCCGTGTGCCAAGCCTTTTGGGATGTATACAGATTTATTATTTTTATCATTCAAGACAACAGATATTGATTTACCGAATGTACTGGAGCCTTTTCTCATATCAAGTATGACATCTAGGACTTCTCCTTTAGCCACATATACCAGCTTCTCATGATCATGAGGGGGAGGGGGAAGCTGAAAATGCATTCCTCTTATTACATCTTTTTTTGAGACAGAATAGTAACTTTCCCTAAACTCTCTGCACAATTTATTTTCTTTAAAAAAATCTACATGGTATGTTTTGGTGAACCTTCCTCTGTCATCCTCTGCATGGAAGTTTTCTATAATAAAAACACCTTCAATTTCAGTAGTAATAATTTCCATCATCTATCACCTTTTTTTATAAACTCCTCTATCTGCTCTACACAAAGACTATAAACATCTTCAGTTTTATATTTTTTATACCACTCAACCGTCATCTTCAAGGCGTCGTCTATATTTAGAACTGGTCTCCAACCAAGTTTAAACCTGGATTTGGATATGTCTAAAGTTAATAATTTTGCTTCATGTGGGCTAGAAGGATCTGATATATCCCTTAAGCTTCCTTCACCGTAAATATTCACAACTTTTTCAGCTACATCCCACACCTTTATTATTGAATCTGAGTTTGGTCCAAAATTCCATCCATCTGCATATTTTGCAGGCTCATCCCAAAGTTTCTGTCCCAAGAGCAAGTAGCCGCTTAAAGGTTCTAAAACGTGTTCCCATGGTCTTATAGCTTCAGGACTTCTTATCTCTATCTTTTTTCCATCTTCGATGGCTCTTATGCAGTCAGGAATTATTCTATCTTTTGCCCAGTCTCCTCCGCCTATTACATTCCCGGCCCTTACACTGGCAATGGCTTTTCCGTGTTTTTTCACATCTTTTGGATTGAAAAAAGACCTTCTAAATGAATTTATAGCTATCTCACAGGCTCCTTTTGAAGAAGAGTAGGGATCATAACCTCCAAAAGCCTCATTTTCCCTGTATCCCCATACCTGTTCTCTATTCTCATAACATTTATCTGAGGTTATCATGACCCCAACCCTTGTATTTTTAGCTTTTCTAATGCAATCCATAACATTTACTGTACCCATCACGTTAACTTCATACGTCTCCACAGGTATACTATATGAAAGCCTGACAATTGGTTGTGCAGCCAAGTGAAATACTATATCAGGCTGATATTTTTCAAATACCTCGTTCAATTTCTTCCTATCTCTTACATCTCCCCTGACATCCACTATCTTTTCAGATAACTTTGCTAATACAAAATTATCCCTTTCCGTATATGGGTCCAAGGCATAACCTACCACTTTTGCACCCAGCTTATTCAGCCATATTGAAAGCCAGGAACCTTTAAAGCCTGTATGACCGGTGACCAGAACCGTCTTATTTTTATAAATATTATTATAGAGTTCCATAGGCGCCTCCAATAAATGAGCTAAAGCTATGCTTAGCATATTTAAGATCATATCCCAAAAGAAAAATCAACTTACCAAACCTTCCAAGGTGCTTCTCCCGAATCCCACAACGAATTTAAATCATGGTTGTCTTTTAATGTATCCATTGGTTTCCAGAATCCGTCATGTTTATAAGAAGTCATTTTCCCAGCTTTAGCAATATTTTCAAGAGGCCCTTTTTCCAACATAGTATTATCAGAATCTCCGTTTAAATAATCAAAAATTTCAGGCTCGCATACAAAATATCCTGCATTTATCCACATACCGTCTCCCTTTGGCTTTTCAGTAAACATTTTTACATGCCCCTTTTCATCCAACTGCAGAGAACCGAACTTACCTTGGGGTTTGTATGCTGTCACAGTTATGCTTCTACCAAATTTTTTATGCTGCTCTAAAGTTTTTGTTATGTTTATATCTCCTACCCCGTCTCCGTAGGTTAAAAAAAAGGTTTCTCCCTCTACATATTTTTTTATCCTTTTTACCCTTCCGGCAGTCATCGTATGAAGTCCTGTATCTACTAAAGTAACCTTCCAGTGATCGGAATGGTTATCATGTATTTTTATACTGCTGTCCCAAAGATCGATAGTAACATCACTGTTGTGTAAAAAATAATGTGCAAACCATTCCTTTATGACGTATCCTTTATACCCGAGACATATGATGAATTCATCCACTCCATGATATGAATAAGTTTTCATAATATGCCATAAAATTGGCTTCCCGCCTATTTCCACCATCGGTTTAGGTATCAAATGAGTTGTTTCACTTAGCCTTGTTCCAAATCCACCTGCTAAAATAACAGCTTTCATGATCATCACCACTTTTCCTATATTGATATAGGCTGAACATTTACGATATAAAAGCCATCTAAAAACTATCAATACTTCTGTATTTATCAGTTAAATTTTTACATCAGTTCTCATTTGCTTTATTTTCCAGGTACCAGTCGTAGACTTTTTTTATCCCCTCTTCTAATCCTATCTTATGTTTCCATCCTGTTTCCTGCAACAGTGTGACGTCTAGCAGTTTTCTTGGAGTACCATCCGGTTTGCTGGTATCGTTTTCGATCTTACCACTATATCCAATAACACCTTTTATTATCTCGGCCAGACCCCTTATCTCTATGTCCTCCCCGCTGCCTATATTCACATGCTTTTCTCCGGAATAGCTGAGCATAAGATGCAGTAGGGCATCTGCAAGATCATCCACATACAAAAATTCTCTCCTAGGCTTACCAGTCCCCCACATCACCACCTGTTTTTCACCTTTTACCTTGGCTTCATGAAATTTTCTTATAAGGGCTGGCATAACATGGCTTGTTTCCAGATCAAAATTATCATTTATCCCATAAAGGTTTGTTGGCATAACCGATATGAAGTCACAACCGTACTGTCTTCTGTAAAATTTGCAGAGCTCTATCCCGGCTATTTTGGCCACTGCATACGCCTCGTTGGTCTCCTCCAGCTTCCCATCCATTAGATACTCCTCTTTTATGGGTTGGTCTGCCAACTTAGGGTATATGCAGGAGCTACCTAGAAAGAGTAGTTTTTTCACTCCATATTTATATGCGGAATTTATTATATTGGCTTCCACCATGAGATTGTCGTATATGAATTCTGCCGGGTAAGTGTTGTTGGCATGTATCCCTCCAACCTTTGCAGCAGCTAAGAAAACGTACTCCGGCCTCTCTTCCATAAAAAACTTTTCTACCTCTTCCTGCCTTCTCAGGTCCAGTTCAGAAAAACTTTTGTAAACTATGTTCTCATAGCCGCCTTTTTTTAGTCTTCTCATTATTGCCGAACCCACCATCCCCAGATGGCCGGCAACATATATTTTAGCGTCTGTATTCATAGCTATCCTCCCGTCTTGCACAATTAAAGCAAATCTATAAATCTCTAATCAAATACAGCTTTTATTTTTTCCTCTTTTTCTACCAGCTTCATGTCTGACTGTACCATCAATTTCACCAGCTTTTCAAATGGAGTTTTTGTCGGGTTCCACTTGAGTAGGTTTTCAGCCTTGCTGGGATCTCCCAGTAGCTGCTCCACCTCTGCAGGCCTGAAGTATTTAGGATCCACTTCTATAACTGTTTCCCCGCTCTTTTTACAGATCCCCCTTTCCTCCACGCCTTCTCCGTGCCACTCTATATCCATTCCGGCTTCTTTGAAGGCCATTGAGGCGAACTCCCTGACAGTGTGCATTTTCCCGGTAGCGACTACGAAATCTTCCGGTTTTTCATATTGAAGCATTAGCCACATGCACTCCACATAATCTTTTGCATATCCCCAATCTCTTCTTGAATTTAGATTCCCCAGGTAGAGTTTTTTCTGTTTCCCCTGGGCTATCCTGGCGGCAGCAAGTGTTATCTTTCTGGTTACGAAAGTCTCCCCGCGCCTTTCCGATTCATGGTTAAACAGTATCCCGTTTACGGCAAACATACCGTAGGACTCACGGTAGTTTTTCACTATCCAATAGCCATACATTTTTGCCACTGCATAAGGGGATCTAGGGTAAAAAGGAGTTGTTTCCCTTTGCGGGACCTCCTGTACCTTCCCGTATAGTTCAGAAGTCGAAGCCTGGTATATTTTTACATCCTTCTCATACCCTAAAAATCTCACAGACTCAAGTATCCTCAAAACTCCAAGTCCATCAACGTCGGCTGTATACTCAGGTACTTCAAAGGAAACCTTTACATGCGACTGAGCAGCCAAATTGTATATCTCAGTGGGCTTTATCTCGCTTATCAATCTTATTAAATTTGTAGAGTCACTCATATCACCGTAGTGAAGGTGTATACTCCTCTTTGATTTCATATCCTTTATCAGTTCATCAATATAAAGATGCTCTATCCTACCGGTATTAAACGATGACGACCTTCTTATGATTCCGTGGACATCATACCCTTTTTCCAGCAGAAACTCCGCTAAAAAAGACCCGTCCTGCCCAGTTATACCGGTTATGAGAGCTATTTTTTTAGACATTTTATCCACCCTCTTATCTATAAAAATGTTATTTTTATCTTTCTGCTGAGTTTTTCCATGATATTCTTGTATTCATAATTCTCTACAACATAATCCCTTGCATGTCTTCCCTTTTCCTCCATAAGCTTTCTATCACTACTTATCTCCAAGATTTTTTCAGAAAACTTATCGTACTCATCTTCGTTTAGCACATACCCAATATCCTTTTCCACCACAACCCGGTACACGCTAGACTCTCTGTTTGCAAGGCATAGAGGCGATTTACCCACAGCCGTTATCCCCAAAAGTTTCGATGGCATAAAGCTGTCCTTTTCCTCTCTTTTCTGTGGTATTACGTGAAGATCAGCCAAATTTAAAAATTCGTTCAGCATCTCCTTTGGCTGTGGAGGCAGCAGTATCACGTTTGGCAGTTCTTTGAGCTTATCGAAAACATACTCCCTTTTGTTCCCGTCGCCTGCAATTACAAATTTCACACTAGAGTTATTTTTTAATTTTTCTACACAGTTTATCACTGTATCCCAGTCCTCTTTTTTCCCTATATTTCCCGAGTACATCACCACAAATTTATCTTCTTCTATACCCAGTTTTTCCCTGTATACACTTGACTCTTTCGGGAATATAAATGAGATATCTGCCCAGTTAGGTAAAAAATACTGTTTATCACCAGCTACCCCCTTTTTATCCAATTTTGCCATCATTCCATCGCTTATAGTACTTACCACATCAAACTTAGAAAACATACTTTTCTCTATGCTGTGTAAAACTTTGGCTAAAAGAGGTATCTTAGCTATTTTTTTCAGGGTTTCCAGCCCTGCATCTATTTCAAAATCCTGCACGTGCGCCCAAATTTTGCACTCAGAATTTTTTTTTCTATACTTAATGCCCAATTTGAGTAGAAAAATATTAGGCAAAATTACCATTACAAGTCGGAAATCCTTTCTATTCAAGACTTTTAAGGTTTTCCTGTAAAAATCCCAGTAGTGAACTACCCTGTTTATAAAATTTACCTTTTTGGGTACGTACTGTCTAACTCTGTATACTTTTATACCATTTGCTTCTTCTATCAGCTCTCCCCTTTTATCCCTATACTGTTCCCATATCTCCCACTCCGGATAATATGGATACCCTGTCATCACTTCTACGTCAAACTCCTTGGACAAGTGCTCCACCATCTCAGTTGTATAAAGACCGGTTGAGGAGTCTTCTGGATAATAGTTCAAGCCAATAACCGCTATTTTTTCCATAAATATGCTCACCTTCTACATCAATACGCCCCTGCTTTATGGACAACGTTTTTTATAGTTTTCATGATTATAACCAAGTCAAGCCACATAGACCAATTTCTTATATAGTAAAGGTCTAAAGCTATCCTTTCGTCGTAATCCTCCACATCGCTTCTGCCATTAGCCTGCCACATTCCGGTTATACCCGGTTTCACCATGAAAACTTTTCTACCTGCCTCGCTGCCATAGTACATTTCAAGCTCTTTTTTTACAATCGGCCTCGGGCCTACTATGCTCATTTTACCCTTTATCACATTTAAAAATTGCGGAAATTCATCAAGGGAAGTTTCTCTTAAAAACTTCCCGATTTTTGTTATCCTAGGATCATTTTTTAATTTAAAAGTTTTATAAAACTCATCCTTCAACTTCTCATCCTTTTCCAATATCTCATTCAATCTATCCTCTGCATTGACATACATACTTCTAAACTTGTACATCTTAAAAGGTTCTAGGTCTCTACCTATCCTGTTGTGTGCAAAGAGGATTTTTCCGCCGTCCTCTTTCTTTATCTTAAATCCAAAAATTATGTATAAAATTCCAAATAACAAAAATCCAATACAGCCGAAAATTATATCAATTAACCTTTTTTCTATTTTCTGTCTAGGTGTCATTATAATCTGATCAGTAGAGAGTAACATCATTCCGCCATAATCCTCGGCCTCGGACTTATAAGTAACAGCCCCGTTTAAACTGGACACATACTTTATCCTATCTACATTTTTTTCCAACTTCCTGTGTATCTTAACCATTTCATTATGCGTAGCTTTAGGTAGGGCTATTATCACCTCATCCACGTCGTTTATTTCCATGCATTTTTCTATATCGTCAATACCACAGAGTACCTTATCTTGCTCCACATTTACCATATCATCCGTCTTCACATATCCTATTAAGTTATATAGAGTGAATGGGTTGTGCACTATTATCTTCGTCAAAACCCTCGCAGAATCCCCAGTCCCCACAATCATCAACCTTTTCTGCAGCCTTTTCCCGAAGTCTCTTCTCAATATCCTAAGTAGGAACAAATTGAATATAAAAAACAAAAGCACTATCAAAACTGTATTCATAGTATTCTTATAGTTCAATGAAACTCCGCCATTAACTAAGATTAATGCCAAAAATTCCATATGCACCCTTACTTGTTTCTTTAATTCTTCCCAAACAATTATTGTTTTGAATGCATAAAGATTTTCTATAAGCATCAGTATGAAAAATATTAGGAAACTCCTAACAGATATCCTGGGATGGATTTCAAATGCCAGGCTGAGGATTAAAAAAAAGGCTAGCTGCAAGAATACTCTAATACTTTGAATAAAAATTCTATAAGCCATCTTATTATCCATAATCCCACCCCTTAATATTATCCTATTCGAAATCTGCAAAAAACAGGATGTTATTATCCTGTTTTTTATACAATTTTATAAATTTTAATTTTATATTTTCGAATAAAATATTTTCTCAACTGTTACTCTGACTCTACGTTCACTGTCTCTCCCTCTTCTACCTTATATGGGTACATAACCACATAAGTTCCCTCTTCAAGGTTTAATACTTCATATTTAGAGAGAGTTTTTACCCCAATTTCTAGCTCTCTTTTAACTATTTTATCGCCTTCCACCACATATACATAGTCTTTTCCGTTTTGCTGAAAAACAGAAAATGAGTTTACCGTTAGCGCCTCACTCTTGTTTGTGGAAAATACCTCTACATCCACAGGTTCACCGGGAGTCAGCTTTGCATAATCATTGAGTGATATCTCTGCCTCTACCATTCTTCCTGCATAGCTCTCTTTTGCTATATTCGAAATTTTACTAATCCTACCGGTATATACCTTGCTTTTGCTGTCTTTCATGGTAATTTTAGATTCTGTCCCTATACTAAGCCTCTTAGCGTCTTCTATTGGGACGTTTATTTTTACTATAATTTTTTCGAATGGCGTAATGGACATCAATTTTGTTCTTGGGTCCGCGATACCCCCACTTTCAGCTAAGAGTTCTGTTATTATCCCAGACACCGGGGCTTTGATCTCTGATTTTAACTTGGAAAGCTCTACCCTTTTTTGTTCCTGGTCAAGTCTAAGTTTGCTTAGGGTACTTTTCAAAGTGCTTTCCTTAAAGCGTAACTCCTTTTCTAGACGGTTATACCCCAAGAGCAACAAATCGTATCTCTTCTTTGTAAGCTCAAGGTCTCTGACTACACCTTCATATTCAAGTTCTTTATTGTATAGAGCGGTTTTAGCTCGATTTACCTCTATCGAAGATATCCCATCCTGCCTCAGAAGTTCCTCTTTTACATTTGCTTCTTCTCTCAAATTTTTCAGTTCAAACTGGAGTATGCTTTTCTTTTTGTTCAGGCCTATTATAGCCTCTTTAACTTCTTGACCTTCCAGTCTCTTGTTGTCCAATTCCAGCTGCAGGCTTCCAGAAGACATATTCCTTAGTTCCAGCTCTGCATTGTCCATATCCAGTTTTATTGATTTTAGCTGTCTGAGTACCTCTTCCCTGTAGCTGTCCTCAAAAGTCAAGAGGCTCTCCCCTTTTTCAACTTCATCTCCCTCATTCACCAAAACATCTTTTATAATAATCGTGGCCTCAGTATGCACATTATAAACCTCTTCAGGGGCTAATAAGCCTTCCAAATTTAAGCTCTCTCCTATGCGGTCCCTTGTTATCCTGTCTACTTTAATGTTTTTTTTCTCTGGTTCCTCCTCTGTAGTTTTACTAGAAGATCCCTCTTTTATTTTATTAATCAAATTTATTTTGGAAACTTCTTTTCCAGTTTCGTTAGCGCCTCTTTCGGGAACTACAAAATGGTAAATCCCCATAAGAGATAAAAAAAATATTAATGTCACAAATAGTTTTTTCATATTACCTCCTATTTTAAGGAGCTATCATATTTGTCAACAGCAGACACGAGCTCCCTCTGCAACGTATAGTAGCTGTCTTCTGCATCTTTAAGCTGATTAACGGAGTCTAAGTAGTCAAGCGAGCTTATTATCCCGTTATCGTACCTTAGAGTGTCAATACGATGATTCTCTCTTGCTATTTCCAATTTAGACTGTTGTGCTCTTAGTTGTTCTGATAATGAGGTCATATCTGTGTACTTTGTTGTTATATCCAACATTATGTTATCTATATTTTCAGAATAAGCCACATCTGCCTGTTCTTTTTTATATTTGCTCTGCTTCACCTCGTCTAATGTTATCCCCCAGTTGAACAATATCCACTCCGCTGTTACTTTAAGTACCCAAGTGTCTTGAAAATTGTCCCCTTCTATCCAAATTCTGTGTCTAAAGATATTGAAGGATAAAAATCTGATTTTGCGAGTTTTATGTCGTTTTCAGCTTTTCTTACTAGCAGGTCTTCTCTTGAGGCCCTGCTACCGCTCTTTAATGCTTTATTTATATCTAGCTTCAAGTCATAGCCATCTATGTTGAGAGAACCAATATCGAACTCTAATACATCAAACTCCGAATCAAAAGGTATACCCATAATAACTTTCAAGGCAGCTTTTTCTACCTCCATATTTTTTTGGTTAACTATTCTGTCGGTTTTGTTTGTAATTATGTCTGACTCTACCTTAAGAAGCTCACTTCTAGGTATCAACTTCCCTTTTGTATAGAGCTTTTCTAGCCTATCTCTCTGCTTTTCAAGGGTTTCTATTACCCTATCCGTTATTTCTATCTGTTTTCTCAGGTTTAAAATTCTAAAAAAGTTGTCTACAACTTGTTCCCTCACATCCAAAGATACTGTTACCATTTCTGAATCAGTTATCTCTTTTTGAAGCCGTGCCTGTTCTAGAAGGCCGGTAAGTTGTCCTCCTGTATAGATTGGTTGCGACAATCTTAGTGTTACTGGTCCGACACCGTCCTCGTTAAATTTGTTGTCCACTATGAAGTTTTCCTCTGCTGTTAAATTGAGTTTTGGCCCAAACTCTTTTTTTCTCTTTATGTACTCCAAATCATTTATTTTCATTTCCAGTTTATGAGATTGTAGGCTACGATTTTTGTTCTCTGCATTTCTTAAAGCGTCCTGTAAACTTATCTCTACAGATTCTGCAGAATAAGAATGAAAAGATATTACTACTAAAATTGCAATTCCTATCTTTTTTATCATAGTATCTCTTCCCCTTTTTTAAATCTCTATCATACAATAATTTGTTAAGATATCTAATAGTTTATGCTAAATGCCCTTCATCATTTTAACTCTAACACTATTTATTATTTTTTATATGATAATCATAGTACCCATAATGGTCATTATAGTAACCATAGTTTCCATGTCCATAACCACTTTTATGTATTTTGTTTATCACTACACCGTAAATATTTGCTCCCGCTCTGCTGAGTACTTTTTTTGTATACTCCAGCTGCCTTTTATTTATCATATCATAGCCACAAACAACGACCACACCATCGCTCTCTTTTGATAGTATTATCGGATCTGCAACGACAGTCACAGGTGGAGCATCCAAAATGACAATGTCATAAGTAGTTTTTATCATAGCTAAAAACTTGCTTAACCTTTCCGATTGCAACAATTCTGTCTGATTTATGTCTAGATTTTCTGTAGGAATTATATCAAGATTACTAGACACCTTTTTTATCGCCCCATCTTGTCTTTCATCCATAAGAATACTGTGCAACCCAAGATTATTTTTTACACCAAAAAACTTATGCAATGTGGGTTTTCTTACGTCACAATCTATCACTAAAACTTTTCTACCGCTCATAGCTTCACTGACTGCATAGTTTGTGGCAACTGTTGATTTCCCTTCTCCTGGAATTGAACTAGTGAACATTATTACTTTATTTTTCCTGTACCTGTCTATAAAATACATATTTGTTCTAAATACCCTGAAAGCTTCGAGTAAAGGATTCGTTTTTTTGTCTTCAAAAAAAATTTTTCTTTTATTTTCTTTTCCTAGAATATTT
>QKCP01000007.1 GCA_003246855.1 Ilyobacter polytropus | reverse complement strand
ACATTTCATTAATGTTGATTTTCCGGCACCATTCTCACCCATGAAGGCATGTACAGTACCCTTCCTAACTTTCATTTCAACATTATCTAACGCTTTTACTCCCGGGAAGGTTTTGGTTATGTTTTCCATTTCTAAAAGATATTCAGTTGCCACTAACTTCACCTCTTTTTATTTAATTAATCATTCCAAGAATTTTAAAATCCTTAGGAATATACAACCAACAACCAACAACTAATAGCCAAAATTAACGACATATATCTATAATATTTACTTAGATAACATTTTTTTACCCGAATCCGCAACCGGTTTCATTTTCTAAAAAGTTCTTTATTCAATTCACATTTTTATACATTCTAATAATTTCATAGTAAACCGTTTGTATTTAGCTGTCTATTAATTATCATTAAATCCTATATATAGATCTCAAAATATCCATTTTTATAACTTTTTGTGCTATTGTGAGCTTTTTTAACCAAAAACAGTTTATTTTATGATCACTTTGATATAAGTTTACTGCACTTTTTTTTGTTTGTCAACTTTTTTTCAAAAATATATATGTTATTTTGATTGCTTTTTTATCAAAATAACATATATCGTTCTTTAAAATTACACTTTTTTTCAAAAAAAACAATAAAAGGCCGCAGTTTCCTGCGGCCTCTAATTAATCTCTACTTAACTACTAGCATAAATTTACGTATTATTTCAACTAACTCGTCATAACCTTTTGAAAATTGAGTTAATGTTTTAACAACAGCCCCGTAACTGTCAAACTCTTCTACAGTCATGCCGTCAGGCTCGTACGCTCTTCTAAAATCATCAAATTTATTAAGTAGCTCATTTATAATCTCTGCTTCTACAGCATCGTCCATTCTATGCTTTACTTCTACGTCAGATGTATTGAATCTTTTTTGCCATTTATAAGGAATTGTAGCTAATACATCTCCCCCTATAAATTGTGACCATTGGTGGTGATTTCTGTATGCAGCAGCAAGCAGTTTTGTCCTGTAGCCTTTTTCTTTGTATATCTTATATGCATTTTTCATGGCTGCAACTCCAGCCCACTCTAAATATTCAGGATTTGTTATTATATGATCTCTTTCAGCCACAGCTTTTAACCAGTCGTCTAGCCTACCTACCATAATTGTACACACCGGGTTTACTTCAGAATTATCTAAACCTTCAGCTTCTCTTCTCTTCAACCCTCTTTCCACAGCTTCAGCCACTGCTATAGCTTGTGGTACTGTAAAGCTTACAGTTGCGTTGATGCTTATCCCTTGGTAAGTAGCCTCTTCAAAAGCCTCTATCCCAGCTTTCGTTGTAGGCATTTTTATTTGCATATTTGGGGCAAGTTTACTAAAATGTATAGCTTGCTCAGTTAAAAGTTTTGCATTTCTATAGTATTTTGTATTAGTTTGAATAGATATTCTACCTTTTCCGCTCTTAGGATCAAATATAGGTTCTAAAAGTTTTGCCCCTTCAACAGCCATCTCTTCTATCATTTTCCATGCTATCTCATCTTCTGTGGCTTCAGGCATATCTATAATCAACTGCTTGATTCTTCCCTCATATCTATCCATTTCGCTTGCGAGAACATTTTTTACTATAACTGGATTTGTTGTAGCTCCTACCGCACCGTTTTCTAGAGCATACATCAACTCAGGTATAGAACAAGAGTCATTCCAATAGTCAGTAACTGTGGTCATCGCCATTTCGTGTAAAGGTCCTTTATAATCTTTAGTTTCCATATTCCACTCCCCCCATTAAGATATTTAAATAAAAATTGGCCAAATTTAATAAAAATTAAAGTAAAATTATTTACATATTCTGCAAATACACAATTAATTTATTAAAATTACATACCATAAATTTCATTAAATTTCACATTGTTCAGTATTTATTTACAGCTTTGGAAAATTATGCACTCCCTGAGGGAGTGCATGTTTTTATTTTTATAGTCCTGTTTTTTCAGCTATGAATTTTCTAGCTTTTACTGCGTATTCAAATGGATTTGCTTTAGCTGGATCTTGCTCAGCTTCTACTACCATCCATCCTTCATATCCTGCTTCATCTAATATTTTGAATACAGGGTCAAAGTTTATTACTCCGTCTCCAGGAACTGTAAATGTCCCCATTTTTACCCCTGTTAGGAAGCTTAATTTTTTAGCTTTTACTTCGTCAGCCATCTCTTGTCTAACGTCTTTTAAGTGAACATGCGCGATTCTTTTTACGTATTTTTTAAGAACTGTTTCCACAGCTTCTTGGCTGTTTTCTGAATAGTACATGTGACCTGTATCGAATAGTAAGTATACGTCGTCGTTTGTCATCTCCATGAACTTGTCTACTTCTGCAGGTGTTTGGATTGGAGTTCCCATATGGTGGTGAAGGGATACTTTCATTCCTTTTTCAGCAGCAAGTTTAGCCAATTTGTTGTATCCTTCTGCTACTTTTTTCCACTCGTCTTCTGTGAAACTTGGTTTTTCGTCAAATACAGCTTTGTCTTGCCCTTGTATGCTGTAGCTTTGCTCTGAACATCCAATTACTCTAGCTCCTACTGCGTATAGGTAATCTCTGAATTTTATGAATTCTTTAATTGTTTCTTCTTCTTTTCCAATTGCGAAGAAAGTGCTGAACCAAGCATTACAGATTGTTAATCCTCTGATTTGTAGATATGGATTTAGTACTTCTGGGTCTTTAGGGTATTTTCCTCCTACTTCACTTCCAGTAAATCCTGCGAGTGCCATTTCGCTTATGCATTGTTCAAATGTATTCTCTCCTCCTAATTCAGGTAGGTCATCATTTGTCCATGCTATTGGTGCGATTCCTAATTTTACTTTGTCCTTGTTCATTATCATTCTCATTTCCTCCGTTTTTCTTTATAATCATTTATTCTAAAAATATAAATGCTCTCTCAAAGAAAATAGGCACTCGTCATAATGCTGTTAAGCATTATTTTGCTGGCCAAATTTTTGCTTCTGGGTTGTAAAGCCACTCATGTTTAGGGTCGTCGATTCTTTGTGTCCATGGATTCCCATCGAAATGTCTTATCATCCAGCATACGTACATAGCATACCCAGGTGCTGTTACTTGCGGGTGAACTAATCCTCCTGGGATAGCAGAAGTATCATTGTTTTCGATTTTATATGCGTCTTCCCCTATAAAAGAACATCCGAATCCTTGAGGCTTGTTAAATTTGTAGAAATATATTTCTGGCTGTGGGTGTGAGTGAGCAGGGAAGCTCGACCATTTACCAGGGTAAGATACAACCTCACCAAGTACCATATTTGAGTAAGGTGCATTTTCGTATTTGAATATATCTGTTACCATTCTTTCAGCGGTACCGTTCATAAGGCCTCCACCGAAAACGTTAACTTTACAGTCATCTTGATCGTAGAATTTAGACTCGAAAGTTCTTTCATTTGTAGTTTTTTGCACTATAACTTCAGTTTCATCTTTAGCTGTAACTTTTATCTCAACGCCTTTACACACGTGTAAAGCAAATGGTTTCTCGTCAAAAAAAGATGTTCTCTTAATCTCTTTTTTATTCCCTTCCCACTCAAGTACAACTTCTCCTTGTAATAGTAGGACAGCAATCTCTTTAGTTTCAGAAAATAGAGTTTCCGATTGAGCTTTAGCTAACCTCAAAATTCCGAAATCCATCATCATGTTGCTGTATTTTCCAAACTCTTCTGTTATGGCGTTGTAGCCATAATGAAATTCTTGTTTTTGTTTAATAACCACTACTATACCTCCTTAAAATTAAATGTCTGCTCATTTTTTTACCAGTACAATAAAGATGTTCTCCAATCCAGAACTCTTTTATAAATGCTTTTATGAAATTAAGAATCCATCTTTGAGTTTCACATTATAAAACAGCATTCAGTTTTTGTTATCATTTTTTAATATATAATATATTTTATTATTTGTCAATTCTTTCTAAAAGATTACACCATTTTTTTAAAAAATACAAATAAAAAAGTAATTCAACATTTTAATTGAATTACTTGTATCCTAAAGCGTTGGAAATTTCAATTGAAATTTCAATTAGTCTGTCTTTCATCCTGCATAATTTTTCTTCAGTAACCCTGCTAGTCGGACCGCTCAAACTTATTGCCCCTACAGTTTTCCCTTTGTGGTCTCTTATTGGCACAGCCACGCTGTTTACCCCTATCTCTTTTTCCTCCCTGTCATATGCATATCCATTATTTTTAACAGCTTGCAGTTCTCTTTTCAGTAGACCTATGTCTGTAATTGTATTTTCCGTAAAGGATTTCAGGCCGCTTTTCTCTATTATCTTATCCATTACCTCTTCTTCTACGTCAGCTAGCAGAACTTTCCCCACCGCAGTGTAGTACATATGATCTTTTTCCCCTATATTAGTTATTGCTCTCAATGAATGGCTAGGTTCTACCCTATCTACAAAAAGTACCTCTCCCTGGGACTCTACTGCAATATGTGCCGTTTCCTGAAACTCCTCTACTATGCTCTCTAAAAATGGCCTAGAAATTTTCTTTATGGACATATCCTGTTCGTAAATTTTCCCAAGTTCAAAAAGTTTTATCCCAAGCGAGTATTTACTTGTTTCCTCATCCTGCATCACATAACCAAGTTGCTGAAGTGTAGATATTATACTGTGTAATGTACTTTTATTTAATCCAAGCCCGTTGCTTAACTCGACCAATCTTACGCTGTTGCCGTTGTCTGCTATATACTGCAGAATTTTAGTTGCTCTTCCTATCGATTGAATAAACTTCCTTTCTTTTTTTTCAGTCATGCTACTCCCCCGATTTTTAGTTTAATTTATTAAGTGTAATATTAACATTTTTTCATATGTTTTTTCAATAAAATATTTATAGGAATTTAAAAAGGGACCTATATGGCCCCCATTTTA
Organism: Ilyobacter polytropus; assembly: GCA_003246855.1. GTDB lineage: Bacteria > Fusobacteriota > Fusobacteriia > Fusobacteriales > Fusobacteriaceae > Ilyobacter_A > Ilyobacter_A polytropus_A. The sequence continues at coordinate 13,127 of QKCP01000007.1, read as the reverse complement.
CATAGAATTTTTCTCTTTATTTTCTTCAAATTCTTCCAGTTTCTTCTCTATTTGTTTAGTTCTCTTATGTATTTCATTTATCCTAAATTCCAAAGAGTTCAAAATCCAAAATTGAAAATGGTTTGTTTTCTGCTGATCATGTATCATCCATGCAATTTTTACAGATACTAGAAGTACACCTAACTCTAGGGACAAGGTCAACTCTATCTTATGGAATATGGCACCTAGAAGAAAAGTAATGATAACAATTCCTAAAAAAACTAGATTTATGTATAGATGGTGCTTAACGTGCTGTTTTCCACCTATTGACCCGACTATCTTTCTTATTCGTTCTTTTTCGCGGTTAAACTCTTCTAACTCCTTACTTAAGTAATCATCTACTCTCATCCAATCCCCCCTGTTATCTATATATCAAATTCTGAATATAAATATTGTAGCAATCTTTAAAAGTTAAAGAATTCTTAGCAGGTAGAAAAATTAGTTTATCTTCTTTTGCTGTTGTTTATGGCATCCGTAATGCGTAAGACTTTTACAGTTTCTACGACATCATGTACCCTTAAAATAGAGGCTCCATTATAGGCTGATATTGCCGCTACAGCAAGACTGCCCTCTAGCCTTTGGTCTACACCCACATCCAATATATTTCCTATAAATGTTTTTCTTGAAGCGCCTATCAAAATGGGATAGCCTAAACTTTTAAACTCATCGAGTCTTTTTATTATCTCAAGGTTGTGTTCCTGTTTTTTTGCAAAACCTATTCCAGGGTCTAATATTATCTTTTCCTCTTTTATCCCTGCTAATTTGGCTATCCTTATACTGTCCTGAAGTTCGGATATCAGGTCATCCACTAAGTCTTCGTATTCTAGGTTCTTCTGCATTGTTTTTGGGGTGTCCCTCATATGCATCAAAATGCAGATTGCATCATAATCCGACACAACTTCAGCCATCCTTTTATCTGCTTTTAACCCACTTATATCGTTTATTATGTGTACTCCGAGTTTTAGACACTCTTCCGCCACTCTGGCCTTATAAGTATCTATCGAAATCGGGACATCTAACTCTTCTAAAAGTCTGCTTACCACAGGCACTATTCTACTTAGTTCTTCTTCCTCGCTTACATAGTCCGCTCCAGGTCTTGTAGACTCTGCTCCTATGTCTATAATGTCGGCACCTTGAGCCACCATCTGTTTAGCTCTTTTCAATGCCGTTTCCACATCAAAATATGATCCCCCGTCAGAAAAAGAATCTGGTGTCAAGTTTAGTATCCCCATAACATAACTTTTATTGTTAAAGTCGAAATCCCTGCCATTTATCCTGATTTTCTTGTATTTCCTATCGTAATTTATTAAAACCTCTTTTATCTCTTCGGCAAATTTAGGCAATTCAAGTTGTTTCCCCTGGAGCTTATGGTAAATTTTATTATACTGTTCCAAATTTCCAGAAATTATGACATCTGTTATATGTTCAGTCATTAGTATTGCCTCATTGGAAAAGGAGATATCTGCCCCAACAGAAAGTGCCACCTGCTTTAATAGGTTGGCAGATATTGCATCCAAATTTTTTACCTTTATATTTCTAAAAACAGACTTTTCAGACATCTCGGTTATATCGTTCCTATAAACCCCTAACTCCATCATCTCAACAGAAGCATCTTCTAAACTTTCAAGATTTATAATTCTAGAGTAACGCTTTTTCACAAATTCACCTCAAATCTATATTTCCCAATCTCTAGGATATCTAAACTCCCTATCGATTGTTCTTGAAGACACTTTAGCTATCAGTGGTAGCTTTCTTTTATATTGCGACAACCTCATTCTTCTATATACCGTATTTATAAACTCTTCAGGAAACCCATCTTCTATAAGTTCATCTTTTGTATACCTTTCGTCCACCATACGGTATAGCAGCCTGTCGGCTTCAGCATATGAGAATCCCAATTCCGATTCATCATTCTGCCCTTCCCATAAGTCAGCGCTCGGCTTTTTGCTTATAACCTCTTTCGGTACGCCCATGTATTCAGAAAGCGCCCAAACATGTGTCTTATATAAGTCCCCTATCGGGTTAACAGCTGAAGCTGCGTCTCCATACTGTGTGCTGTATCCCAACAATATCTCAGTTTTATTTGAAGTCCCCAGTACAAGGGCGCTCTCCTTTGCAGAATAATCATACAGAATGGTCATTCTTTCTCTAGCCATTTTATTCCCTTTTCTCATGTTGTTCATATCCGGATGAGTTTTAAAATACGCATCCACCATATCAGTTATCTCTTCTTTTACACTCTGGATTCCTGTTGCCTTTATCACTAGCTCTGCATGCTCTAGGCTTTCCTTGCTAGAAGTTTTATATGGCATCATTATACCTAATACATTCTCAGGCCCCATCGCTTTTGCTGCTAAAAATGCCACTATTGCAGAATCTATTCCACCTGATAAGCCAAGCACAACTTTTTTGAACCCGGCTTTTTTTACCTCCTCTCTTATGAAATCAACTAATATTTTTTCAGTTATTTCTAGATTAATGCTTATTAGCCTTTCCATCGTCCCTCCTGCTTAAGAATCAATTTTATTTACAAATTCTCTGTCGACTCCGAATTTACCTAATTTGCTGTTCCTGTAATCTCTTAAAAGAGTTAGAGATACCTGTTTCATATTTACCCTATCCCCTTTTAAAATCATACCCATTCTTTTCCCCACCATACTGAGTATTATCTCTGGATTTCCACTTTCAAAATCTTCTTCTGACAATTTGTACTTCTCTTTCAGTATACCTACCCTGCCCATCTTCATAAGCCTCTCTATAAACTTGGCGGCAACATCTTCTATGGGGAGTATATCGTCTTTTATGGCCCCAGTTATAGCCAAGCTATAACCAACATCTTCATCTTCAAATTTTGGCCACAGTATCCCAGGGGTATCTAGTAATTCCAGCCCCTCTTTTATTCTTACCCACTGTTTCCCCTTGGTAAACCCGGGTCTGTTTCCTACTCCGGCACTTTTTTTACCGACTATTCTGTTTATTAGTCTGGATTTCCCGACGTTTGGTATTCCTGCGACCATAAGCCGTATGTTTACCTTTCTGAGTCCTTTTTTCTGCAGTCTTTCTTTCTTGTCTTTAGATATCTCGTCTATAACGGAAAAAAGCTTCTTTATATTGTGACCAGTTTCTGCGCTTATATCCAAAACCCTGTCGGCCAGTTCGCTTTCTATGAAGTAATTTTTCCAAAAATCTATTTCTGATTTCTCTACTAGATCCGATTTGTTAAGCAGTATTATTCTCTTCTTATTTTTTGATAACTTGGCTACATCAGGATTCTTACTGCTTATCGGTATTCTGGCATCAACTATCTCAAGAACCACGTCTATAATCTGCATATTTTCCCTTATCATATCTTTTGTTTTTTTCATATGTCCGGGGTACCAGTTTATTTTTGTCATAGACATTGTTTTCTACTTCCTCTCTACTTTTCTTTTCCCTCTACCATGAGTACTATCTCGCCCTTTACTGGCTTCTTTTCCAACTTCTCTATGAGTTCGCTTGCTGTTCCCCTTATTATCTCCTCATATATTTTGCTGATCTCCCTGGCCACCACTACATATCTATCTCCAAGGTGTTCTCTGATATCAGTCAGCGTCCTTAGTATCCTGTGCGGTGATTCCAGAATTATGATTGTTCTTTCCTCTTCGGCAAGTTTTTTCAGTAGCGTCTGCCTTCCCTTTTTTTTTGGCAAAAAACCCTCGAATGCAAATCTTCTCATGCTTATTCCTGCAACTGAAGCTGCAGCAGTCATAGAGCTAGCACCAGGTATAGGCGAAACTTGTATGCTCTCCTTTAGAGCGGCATCCACAACCTCGTATCCAGGATCCGATATGCATGGGGTTCCGGCATCAGTCACCAAGGCTACACTCTTCCCCTCTTTTAAAAGCTTTACTATATTCTCTACTTGGTGTATTTTGGTATGCTCATCATACCTATAAACTGTATTTTGTATTTCAAAATGGTTCAAAAGCTTTTTTGTCACCCTGGTGTCTTCAGCAAAAATATAATCTACCTCTTTCAGAGTTCTTACAGCTCTGAAAGTAATATCCTCCAGGTTCCCTATGGGAGTAGCTACAATATATAACATCGACTTCACCTTTCCATAATAATAAAAGTTGCAAGTTCGTCTTTATTGTCGCATAAACACTAAAAACTTGCAACTTAAAAAATTGTATTATTTCCCTTGTTGCAACATTATCCCCTTTAAAACAGATTTAGCAGTATCAAGCTGTACATCCTTTTTCTCTTTGAGTTTGTCGGCCTCTTCTTTCCCTTTTAACTGCTCTATCATTTTCTCCTGACTCTCCCTGCTCTCTTCCTCATTTATATTGGTTATAAAGCCATCGAAAAACAAGAAGTCATCTGATTCCTCCACTAAAATATCCGGTTCTATACCTTTTTTATGTATAGACACTCCTGAAGGGGTATAATATTTTGCTATTGTCAGCTTTATTCCATCTCCGTCAGGAAGCGGTATCAAACTCTGCACGCTACCTTTACCAAAAGATTTTTCACCAAGTAATATCCCCCTCTTATAATCTTTTAATGCGCCAGCTACTATTTCAGATGCAGAGGCACTTCCTTCATTTATCAGTACAACCATAGGGAAGTCGCCTAAATACTCACCTGTCCTACCATAAAATTTCTCTTCCCCTACTTTAGCTCTCACGCTTACCACGTGACCTTTTTCTATGAAAAGAGAAGCTATTTTTATAGACTGTTCTAAAGATCCACCAGGATTGTTTCTCAGATCAAATACAAGCGATTTCATGCCCTGTTTTTTCAAATCTTTAATTGCTGCCCTTATATCTGGATAAACATCTTCCCCAAACTGTGTAAGTCTAAGGTAACCTATCCCGTCCTCTAACATCTTATACTTTACATACTTCAGTTCAACTATAGCCCTTGTAAGGGTTATACTTTTGGTCTCCTTTGTAGATTCCCTGTACACAGTTATGTCTACTGTGGTTCCTTCATCTCCCCTTAGCATATTTCTGCACTCATTTATTGTCATCCCTACTGTAGACTTTTCATCTATTGTAAGTATCTTATCCTTTGGTCTTATTCCAGCTTTATAAGCGGGAGTGTCCTCTATAGGTGACACCACTGTCAGTGCTTCCTCGGTTTTTTTCTGGATTACCATTCCGACACCTGCATATTCACCTCGAATATCCTCGGTGAATTCCTCCATCTCCTCTTTATCAAAATAGACAGAATGAGGGTCCTCTAATGAGTCAAGCATACCTTTTACTGCACCATGCAGCAGTTTCTTTTTAGTTATTTCATCCACATCGTCATCTTTTACAAAGTTTTCTATCAGTATATCCATTATATCAGACATCTCTTTCAGCTCACTTAGATTCGACAGAAAACCTGTCTGTTCACTCTTACTAGAGTCACTTGTTTTCTTAGTAGACTCAGAGTAGCAATATGTGAAAGTCAATATCACTATTGTAACTACTAAAATAAGTAACTTAAGCTGCTTTCTCATATTATTTTCCCCCATTCTTTAATTGCAAGCTGCTATCTATAACCACTTGAATATTCAGTTCCCTTGTCCTTTTTTTTAGCGAAAATATTGATATATACTCTATATTGCCTTTTGTTCCTGTTATTGGTGAATAGTCTAACCCCTCTATGTACAACCCCACTTTTTCAGCACTCTCTATTACATTTTCTATGGCCAATTTATGTTTTAATGTATCTCTTACTATACCACCCTTGTCTATATTTTCCTTGCCGACTTCAAATTGTGGTTTTATAAGAGCCATCAATTTCGAATCATCTTTCATGAACTTAATGAGATGATTAAAAACTTTAGTAATAGATATGAAGGAAACATCCATTACTATATAATCGGCTTTTCTATTGTCCAGATCTTCTAGTGAAAGGTTTTTTATATGCATATTTTCAATGGATTTTACCCTCTGATCATTCCTCAATTTCCAGTCTAGCTGGTTTGTCCCAACATCAACGGCATACACAAAACTGGCCCCATTTTGAAGGGAACAGTCTGTGAAGCCCCCTGTTGATGCTCCGACATCTAAAACTGTTTTCCCCTTAAAATCCATAGAAAAGACACCAATAGCCTTTTCAAGCTTCATGCCGCCACGACTTACGTACTTAATTACCTCGCCCTTTATTCTTATACTAGGTTCTTTATCAAGTTTTATTTGGGTACCGGGCTTCTCTATTTTTTGGTCATCTACAATTACAAGCCCCGCCATCACAGCTCTTTTTGCTTTTTCTCTGGTTTCAAAAAAACCCTTTTGAACCAGCAACACATCCAATCTCTCTTTCATATCTCCACCTAATCCAAGTCCTGTTCAAATATATCTTCATCTACAATATATCCCATAAGCTCGTTTCTATTTACAAGTTTTTCAAAACCATTTTTTTCTACCTCTGCTATGAGCTCGCTGGTTTCAGCTAGCCTCTGACAAAAAAAAGCATCTCCATCGGGAACATTTTTTGTATTTATATAGTAGCTTAGCAATTGTTTGTTGCTCTTTAAGCCTAACTCTATCTTTGCTTTCTTAAGTCTGTCTCTCAATATTCCCATGGTACACCCCAATTTTTCAGATATTTCAACATCGCTCATGCCTTCGGATTTAAGCACAAGTATCTGGTTTGCTCCGATTGGGTTTATCCTATGGTAAAGTGCCGAATACTTATCCGCCTTATGCACTAAAACCGCCTCTTTGCTTCCAGGGAGTATCTTTCCCCACCTACCGTGATGGGACAACACTATGTGTATTATTCTTTTTCTTATCTCATCTTTTACAGCTATACCGCTGAGTTCCTCTACCTCGTTTATTATTTTTTCAGCTTCCTTCCTTGCCCTATCTGGCTTTTTTGTCATGATAGCGCTGTGAGATAACCTCTCATTTGAAAGTCTAATGGTAGCTTTTGTGGAATCATGCAATATTATGCCTGCAACTATAGCAAAAAAATCCAATTCTGTAGCTGCATTTTTTAATCCACCGAATTCAATTTTGATTTTTTCTATGACTATCTTTAGTACATCATAGGTATGGGTAGAAACTTCTATTCCCTGATCATCCACAAGTTTCAGATTTTGAACTATCGGATGCAGCAGCAAAAAGTTTATAAATGTTTTAGCTTTCTTATTTATTTCTCGCAATTCAAACACCTTTCAATTCTATCTAGTAATTGACTGCCCTTTAATCCTAACTCACTCAAAAGTTCATCTCTATCTCCATGCTCAACAAACGCCTTCTCTATCCCTATCTTATACACCCTCTTTTCTATCCCCTTGCTGTTCAAAAAATCCAGGACATGAGTCCCGAAAGAGTTCTTCTCATAAGCTTCCTCTAAAACAAAGACATTCTCATAGTTTCTCACATTATTGAGCAGATAATCTTCATCCATCGGATTAAGAAATGCTGCTGAAACTATAGTGGCCTTTATGCCCTTTTCGGCCATCATCCCTTCGATTTCCAACACATTTTTAAGCATACTCCCGGCCGCTATTATAAGTGTTTTTTCCCCTTTTCTCAGCTCGTTCCACTTCCCAAATTCAAACTGCATCTCTCCAAATACATCATAGCAGTTGCTCCTAGGTATCCTTATCGCGATAGGCCCGCCTTTGTGGACTGTGGAATAATTCAAGGCATCCTTAAACTCCCTGCATGTGGTTGGTGCGATCAAAGTAAAATTGGGTATACTTAAAAAATAACTCAGGTCGAATACGCCCTGGTGCGTCTTACCGTCTTCGCCAACTATACCAGCCCTGTCAACTATAAACCTCACCGGTAAATTTTGAATGGCTATATCATGTATAAGCTGATCGTAAGCTCTTTGCAAAAATGTAGAGTATACGGCAACATACGGTTTTTTCCCTCTTATGGCTAGACCGCCCGCAAAAGTGACTGCGTGTTCCTCGGCTATACCAACATCATAAGCCCTGTCACTGTATTTTTCAAAAAATTCAACAGCTTCTATCCCTTTTACCATCGCCGCTGAAATCAAAATTACATCTTTATCTTTTTCAGCCATCTCCAGTATCTTCTCTCCGAAAATTTTTGAGTATGTTTTCTCCTTGGGTTTGGTATCTCCAGTTTCTACGTCAAATGGGGATATCCCATGGAATTTCTCTTTGTTCTCCTCGGCTGGAGTATAACCCTTTCCCTTTTTTGTTTTAACATGTAAAAAAACAGGTCCTCTTACTTCTTTTATCTTTTCAAAAGTCTTTATGAGTTCTTCCAGGTTGTGACCGTCTATAGGACCTATATACCTATATCCCAAATCCTCCGATATACTCACAGGTGACACAAAGTGCTTTAAGGATATTTCTATCCTTTTTATTATATCCGCCAGCCTGCCACCAAACTTAGCCTTTCTTAGCAAGCTTTCTACTTCACCTTTTAAATCCATGTACATTTTGCTGCCAAGCATTCTACTAAAAAAATTTGAAAGAGAACCCACGTTTTTTCCGATAGACATTTCGTTGTCATTTAATACTATTACAAGATTTTTTGCCTTGCCACCTATATTGTTCAAGGCTTCCAAACTTTGTCCATTGGCTATGGATGCGTCACCTATTATTGCTATCACTTTATTTTCTTTAGAAGCTTCCGCTATCCCATAGGCTGCAGATAATGTATTACCGGCATGCCCCGCTATAAACTGGTCATGTTCACTTTCATTTGGGTCGGTAAACGGTCCCAAACCGCCTTTTTTTCTGATGGTATCAAATTTTTCGTCCCTGTCGGTAAGAATTTTGTGCACATAGGATTGATGGCCTACGTCAAATAATATTTTGTCTTTAGGAGAATCAAACACCTTATGTATGGCCATAGTTAGTTCCACTACACCCAAATTTGGTGCAAGGTGCCCACCGTTTTTGCTGACCACATCAATCAAACGGCTTCTAATGTCAGCAGCGTACTGCTGCATCTCCTCTATGCTCATTTTTTTTATATCCATAGCAATCCCTCTACTGTCAAAGTTTTAAGCCAATAAATAAGGCTTCATTACCAGGGCAACTATAATCCCTAGAATCGCCCCTATTCCTACCTCAACAGGGGTATGTCCCAAAAGTTCTTTTAAGTTTTCTTCAACTATTTTATGGTTGAATTTATGTGAAAAAATCTCTGCAATCTTGTTTAAAACCCCAGCTTGCCTGCCTGCCGCCCTCCTTATGCCAGTAGCATCGTACATAACTATTCCTGCGAACACAAAAGTAAGCGCAAAATAACTAGACTTAGAACCGTGCAGGATGTACATGCTAGTGACAAGAGAAGTAACTGTAGAAGAGTGTGAACTAGGCATTCCCCCGGTTTCGACAAATCTTCTCCAGTTAATTCTTTTCTCTATCATAAGGGTGCTCAAAACTTTATAAATTTGGGCTATAAACCAGGCTATGAATGCTACGTCAAGTATTCGGTTACCGAAAAATATACCCGCCTTCATAATTACACCCCTTTTAACTCAATAGAAATACTAGGTTTTTCCTTGTTTTCTTTATAGTATACCAAGGTTTTACCTATTATATCAACTAATTCACACCCGCTTTTTAATGCCAGCTCATATGCAACTTCTCTTTTATCTATTTCAGCATTTTGTAATATCTTAACCTTTACTAATTCTCTAGAGCTGATTACCTCTTCTAGACTTCTCACCACATTCTCGGTAAGTCCATCTTTACCTATCCTAACCATAGGATCTAAATGGTGAGCCTTTTTTTTCAAAAATGCCCTTTGTTTACTTGTAAGTTTCATTAATTTCCCCTTTCAATATGCTGCTAAGTTACACTTCCATTATTATAGGAAGTATTATTGGGTTTCTTTTTGTTTTTTCATATAAAAATTTGCTCGCAACCTCTTTCGTACTTCCCTTTATAATTGCCCACTCTGTGACATTGTTTTCTTCAAGTTTTCTCAACTCTTCCTTTATAGTATTTGTGGCTTCGTTTATAAGTTCTTCTGATTCTCTTGAGTACACAAAGCCTCTAGTTATTATATCCGGTCCGGCAAGTATCCTTCCATTATCTCTGGAAATGGTCATTACAACCATAACTATACCGTCCTGGGCAAGATGCTGCCTGTCACGTAATACTATATTCCCTATATCTCCTACGCCTAGTCCGTCTACAAGTGTCACCCCTGCCGGTACCTTCCCGACTATCTTAGCATATGACTTCGTTAATTCTATCTTATCTCCGTTTGTTGCTATAATAACATCTTCAGGTTTTATTCCTGTTTCTGTTGCGATCTCCTTATGTACTTTTAACATCTTGTATTCTCCGTGAACCGGCATAAAATGCTTAGGTTTTATAAGGTTTAGCATAAGCCTTTGCTCGTCCTGACTTCCATGACCAGAAACATGTATTCCTGCTACCTTTCTAAATACAACCTCGGCATTATGTTTTAGCAAGTTGTTTATATTGTTATAAACAGCCTTTTCATTTCCAGGAATAGGAGTGGCAGCGATTATAACTGTATCACCTGACTTTAGCTTTATGTGTTTGTGCATTTTTTTAGCTATCCTAGATAGCACAGCCATAGGCTCTCCCTGGGTACCTGTACACATTATAACTGCATTCTCATCTTTTAGGGTTTCCACATCCCTTAAACTAATCATAAGTCCCTCTGGAACCTTTAAATAGCCTAATTGAGTAGCTATTTCAAAAACTTTCACCATGCTTCTGCCGTCAACAGCTATCTTTCTGCCTGTATTATGTGCCACATCAACTATCTGTTGCAGCCTGTGTATGTGCGATGAAAAAGCAGCTACTATTATTCTACCTTTTGCCTTGGCAAATTCAACTTTCAAAGCTTCCCCTACACTTCTTTCAGAAGGCGTAAAACCAGGTACCTCAGCATTTGTACTGTCGGAAAGTAAAAGATCCACACCTTTCTCCCCAAGGGCTGCAAATCTGTAAAAATCTACTCCCACTCCGTCCACAGGTGTAAGATCTATCTTAAAGTCCCCTGTATGTACTATCACTCCTGCAGGAGTTGTTATTGCCACTGCATAAGCATCTGCAATTGAGTGGGTTACCCTTATGAACTCAACTTTGAAATACTTGCCTATCTTCACGACTTCTCGACCCTCAATCTCATTAGTTATAGGTTTAAAATCAACTGAGTTTGTCCTGTCAAATTTCGCTTTTGCAAGGGCGAGGCCAAGCTTTCCTCCATACATAGGTACCGACTTGTCTATCTTTTGATACAAATAAGGTATCCCACCTATATGATCCTCATGTCCGTGGGTTATAAGAAGCCCTTTTATTTTTTCCCTGTTTTTTTCCAAATAAGTAAAGTCTGGAATAACTAAGTCTATCCCTAAAAGGTCCTCATCTGGAAAGGTAAGCCCTGCATCTATAATTATTATCTCATCTTTATACTGAACAAGGGTCATATTTTTCCCGACCTCATCCAAGCCACCAAGCGGAATAACGTAAGCTTTTTCTTCTTTTTTCACCCACTTTTTCTTATACTTATTGTTTTTCTTGTCTGTTTTATTTTCTGTATTCCCAATGTTCGCCTGGGTTTCATTAGACATTTTTTAACCTCCGTTTATATATTAAAAGCTCTCCTTTTCAAAAAATAACATCAATCCCTATATTTTAGTCTTTTTAAAAAAACTAAAATATGAACTCAAGGACCTTTTGTTCATTGGCACAAAGCCATCTTCCTCTTGAATTTTATTTTTTGTCTTGAATTCCTCTATTACGATATTTCTATCAACCACATAAGCCCTCGCAAGGGACTCTATATTCTCTTCGCATGAGTTTTGGGCAAGTAGGTCTCCTATTTTAAAATGGCTTACTTCCATGCCAAGAGCTATTATCTCTCTGGAATTGTCCCCAGAACTCCCTGCATGTATATTCCCCCTGGCTTTCCCCATTATATATATATCTCCGGTTGCCACAAGTTCTGCTCCGTGATTTAAATCACCCAAAAAAAGTATATTTCCCTCTACTTCTATTCTCTGTCCGCCATGAATTTTTTCTTTTAAAATAATTGTTTCCCTTATTTTCTTTTTTTCCTCTTTTTTACCAACCCTTTTAATCAAATAAAGGTTATGCCCGTATTCCTCTAAAATTTTTTCAATGCTTTTATAGTATTCTTTGTCCTTTGCTAAAATTAAAAAATCTGTACCTCTTGTAAAAAAAGAGGTAGTCTCAAGTCTTCTTTTCAGATCCTCTATATCTTTTTCAAAATCATCAATGCGGATTAGCACTCCTTCAGCTACACCCTTTAACATAAGTTCACCGCCTAGTTATACAGTTCCATATACTTATCAATAAATAATTTGGCTATCGGAGCAGCTACTCCTCCGCCTCCGCCTCCGCCTTCTACGAAGGTCACAAAAACAACTTCCGGGTCCTCTGCTGGGAAGAAGCCCGCAGTCCAAGCATGCGTTATTTTGTACTGGTTGTTTTGTGCGGAACCTGTCTTGGCCGCTATACGAAGTCCCTCTGTTTTCAAGACTTTTGCAGTTCCGTCTTTTTCTGTTACAACCTTTTCCAGAGCGCTATTCACCCGGTCAAAGTCTTCTTCTGGGAGATCCACTTTGTACCTTATAGTTTTTTCATACTCAGCTTCATCTCCTATCTTTTTTAAAAGATGCGGAGTATAGGCATATCCTTTGTTGGCCATGATAGAATAAACCATAGCGATTTGAAGTGGAGTAACCAAAACATACCCCTGTCCTATGGATAGGTTTATAGTGTCACCTCTGTACCAGGCCTCTTTCATATTTTTTTTCTTCCATTCGCTGTCAGGTAGAACCCCTGATTTTTCATCAGGCAAGTCTATTCCAGTTAATTTTCCCAACCCCATCTTTTCAGCTATATTCACAATGGGCTTATATCCAATTTTATCGCCTAGCTCATAATAATAGGTGTTTACAGACTCAACTAGGGATTTCTCCATATCTACATAACCGTGCCCGCCACGCTTCCAGGTACGCCACTTCCATTTTCCCAACTGATAATATCCCGGATCGTAGTGTTTTATATCCGGATTTATCCCCTCTTTTAAAAACGTCAGCGCTGAAATTACTTTAAATACCGAACCTGGGGGATAGGTCCCCATGAGAAACCTGTTTTGTAGCGGTTT
>QKCP01000029.1 GCA_003246855.1 Ilyobacter polytropus | reverse complement strand
ATCACAAGAACCTAAGTGTAATAAATATAATGAAATATGGGAAAAATAAAATTATAGTAAATTATAAATTTGACAAAAGCTACTAAAAATTAAAAATATAAAGACAAACCTCGAAAAAAATTTTTTTTGTTTTATTTTTTAACATATTGTGATGCAAAATCTGTCGTATATTGTTGCAATATAGAATAGATTATGGTATAATCACATGCAATCAGTAAAGTTTGCGTCAAGCTTGTTTAAAAATTCACAACTGTTTAAAATCCGGACTCATGAAATGGATTTTTTTACATATTTTCAAGGAAACAATAGAATTTACAGAATAGAGTTATGCTCAATATTATTTTTATTTAAAGGAGGAAAAAGATGTCTGCGTGCGATAACAAATTAAAGCAAGAGTGTTTTAGAATGTTGGAAGATTTCATTGACGCTCTTCCAGAAAAAGAAGGTGCTTTAATATCGGTACTTCACAAAGCACAAGAAATTTTCGGTTACTTACCGCAAGAGGTGCAAACTTTTGTTGCGGAAAGATTGGACGTTTCACTTGCTAAAGTTTATGGGGTTGTAAGTTTTTACTCGTTCTTTACAATGACACCAAAAGGGAAATACCCTATTTCGGTATGTATGGGAACTGCTTGTTACGTAAGGGGAGCAGAAAAAGTTTTAAAGGAATTCCAAGCTCAGCTCGGGATCGGACCTGGAGAGACTACTAAAGACGGGTTATTCTCATTGGATGCGTTAAGATGTGTTGGTGCTTGTGGACTTGCTCCGGTTGTACTTATTGGTGAAGATGTATACGGAAAAGACGAAGCAAAAGACGTGAAAACATTAATTAAAAAATACAGTGAATTAGGATAATAGGAGGTAGAAATGTCTAAGAAAATTACTTCTTATGAAGAACTTTTAAAAAAAGGTAAAGAGTGCGAAGCAAAAATCGATATAAGAAAAAAATGAACCAATGCTTTGGATGAGGCGAAGATAATCATCAAGGTAGGAATAGGCTCTTCAAGTTTGTCAGCTAAAAAACTGGCAGATGAGCTTAGTATAGCTATTATTGAGAAGATAAAAAAAGATGAAATAAAAGACGTGGTAGTTTATCAGACGGAATTTTATGGATATGAGGGAGATAAGCCGTCTCTTGAGATAATAATTCCTGAAAAGGGACAGGTTGTATTCGGAAACATGGACATAAAAGGGGCTCTTGAAATTGTTGAAAGATACTTGATAAACACCGAGGAGATAGAGAAGTTCTTAGTTGATAATGATGGAAACAAAATATGCAATCATTAAGGAGGTTAAAAATGTCATACAAAAAGCATGTCCTAATTTGTGGAGGGACAGGTTGTTTATCTTCTAAAAGTGCCCAAATCTCTGAAAATATAAAAGGGATTTTAAAAGAAAAAGGTATGGAGGATGAAGTTCAGGTAGTTTTAACAGGGTGTTTCGGTTTCTGTGAAAAAGGACCTATCGTTAAAATAATGCCAGAGAACACATTCTACGTAGAGGTAAGACCTGAACACGCAGCTAGAATAGTAGAAGAAGACCTTATAAAAGGTGAGAAAATAGAAACTTTACTTTACAGAGATCCTGTAACTAAAGAGAGAATTGCAGAAGGCGAAAACATGGAGTTCTACAAAAAACAACAAAGGATCGCCCTTAGAAACTGCGGACTTATCGACCCTGAAAACATCGAAGAGTACTTCGGTAACAGAGGATACCAAGCTTTAGGTAAAATAATTACAAAGCAAGCTCCTCAAGATGTAATCAACGAAGTTAAACTTGCAGGAATAAGAGGAAGAGGTGGAGGAGGATTCCCTACCGGTCTTAAATGGCAATTTGCATTAAATAATGAAGCGGACCAAAAATACGTGGTGTGTAATGCAGACGAAGGAGATCCGGGAGCATTTATGGATAGGGCTATACTAGAAGGAGATCCTCACTCAATTGTTGAAGCTATGGCCATATGTGGATATGCTACAAAAGCTTCTAAAGGGCTAGTTTACATAAGAGCTGAGTACCCACTAGCTATAAAAAGACTTAAAAAAGCTATAAATGATGCTAAAGAGTACGGATTACTAGGAGAAAACATCTTAGGAACTGACTTCAGCTTTGACATAGATATAAAATACGGAGCAGGAGCTTTCGTATGTGGAGAGGAAACGGCACTTATCCACTCTATGGAAGGAGAAAGAGGAGAGCCTACTTCTAAACCACCATTCCCTGCAGAAGCTGGATATTGGGGAAAACCTACAAATGTTAACAACGTAGAAACATTTGCAAACATACCTGAAATCATCTTAAATGGTGGAGAATGGTTTAAAGGAATAGGGACAGAAAAATCTTCTGGAACTAAAGTTTTTGCATTGGCAGGTAAAATAAACAACGTAGGTCTAGTAGAAGTACCTATGGGAACTAAGTTAAGAGAAGTTATATACGAAATAGGTGGAGGAATTAAAGACGGTAAGAAGTTTAAAGCGGTTCAAACTGGAGGACCTTCAGGAGGATGCTTGACAGAAGACGACTTAGACACTCCTATCGATTTCGATACATTAACATCAAAAGGATCTATGATGGGATCTGGTGGAATGATCGTAATGGACGAAGATGACTGTATGGTTGCAGTTTCTAAATTCTACTTAGACTTCACTGTAGAAGAATCATGTGGTAAATGTACTCCTTGTAGAATAGGAAATACAAGACTTTATGAAATCTTGGACAAAATTACAAAAGGTAAGGGAACAATGGAAGACCTAGACCTTCTAAGAGAGCTATCTGAGACAATAAAAGATACTTCACTTTGCGGACTTGGACAAACATCACCAAACCCAGTTCTTTCTACACTAAACAAATTCTGGGATGAGTATGTTGCTCACGTTACAGATAAAAAATGTCCTGCAGGGGCATGTTCGGATCTTATCCAATACAAGATCAACGACAAATGTATCGGGTGTACAGCGTGTGCTAGAGTATGTCCAGTATCATGTATCTCAGGAAAAGTTAAAGAAAAGCACATTATCGACCAAGAAAAATGTATTAAATGTGGTGCATGCTACACAACTTGTAAATTTAATGCTATCGAAAGAGGATAAAAAAGTCAAAGGAGTTGAAAGGTTAAATGGAAATGGTAAAACTTACTATAGATGGTATCCAAACAGAAGCGCCTAAAGGAGCTACAATACTTTCTGCAGCTAAGACGCTTGGAATAGAAGTCCCTTCTTTATGCCACCTTCAAATAGGTGCAGCTGACTATAAAAATGACTGTGCATCTTGTAGAATCTGTGTAGTAGAAGTAGAAGGAAGAAGAAACTTAGCACCTTCATGCGCTACTCCAGTTTACGAAGGAATGAACGTAACTACTAACTCTATGAGAGTTATGCATGCTAGAAAAACTGTATTAGAATTAATGCTTTCTGACCACCCTAAAGATTGCTTAGCTTGCTCTAAAAATGGGGAATGCGAACTTCAAGACCTAGCTATCCAATTTGGTGTAAGAGAAGTAAGATTCGCTGGTAAAGAATCTACATACAGACAAGACATATCACCTTCGATCATAAGAGATATAGATAAATGTATCATGTGTAGAAGATGTGAAACTATGTGTAATGAAGTACAAACTTGTGGAGTGCTATCTGGTGTAAACAGAGGATTTGAAGCTGTTGTTGCACCTGCTTTCGAGCAAGACTTAAGCGACTCAACATGTACTTACTGTGGACAGTGTGTTGCTGTATGTCCTGTAGGAGCTCTTCATGAAGCTGACTACACATGGGACGTTGTAAGAGCGATATCTAATCCAAGTAAAAAAGTTATAGTACAAATTGCACCTGCTGTAAGGGTTGCACTAGGTGAAGAATTCGGACTTGAGCCAGGAACAGACGTAACTGGTAAAATGGTAACAGCTCTTAGGAAACTTGGATTTGACAAAGTTTTCGATACTAACTGGGCAGCTGACCTTACTATAATGGAAGAAGGAACTGAGTTCAAAGAAAGATTGGAAAAATTCCTAGCCGGAGACAAAGATGTAAAACTTCCGCTGCTTACTTCTTGTTGTCCTGCATGGGTAAAATTCTTCGAGCACAACTACCCTGATATGCTAGATGTTCCTTCAACTGCAAAATCACCACAACAAATGTTTGGTGCTGTAGCTAAAGAAATCTGGGCTCCAGAAGAAGGTATAAAAAGAGAAGACCTAGTAGTTGTATCTGTAATGCCTTGTCTGGCTAAAAAATATGAAGTTTCAAGGGAAGAATTTTCTAAAGACGGGAACCCGGATGTGGATATATCTATCTCTACAAGGGAACTTGCAAAACTATTGAAACAAGCTAATATCGACCTTAGCAAATTAACAGATGGAGAGTTCGACAATCCGCTTGGAGCATCAACTGGTGCAGCTGACATCTTCGGAAGAACAGGTGGAGTTATAGAAGCTGCTACAAGAACACTTTACGAAGTGATAACTGGAGAAACTCTTGAAGCAGTTGAGTTCGAAGCACTAAGAGGATGGGAAGGATTCAGAGCTGCTAACGTAAAAGTAGGAGATCTTGAACTTAGAATAGGAATCGCCCACGGTCTTGGAGAAGCTAGAAAAATGCTAGATAAAATAAGAGCCGGGGAAGAAAACTTCCACGCTATAGAAATCATGGCATGTAAAGGTGGATGTATCGGTGGGGGAGGACAACCTTTCCATCACGGTAACGAATCTATTCTTAAGAAGAGAACAGAGGGAATCAATGCAATAGATGCAGGAAAAGAAATGAGAAAATCTCATGATAATCCATTTATAAAAGAGATCTATGAAAAACATCTTGGAGAACCACTTAGCCACAAAGCTCACCACTTACTACATACTAAATATTTCGCAAGAAAAGGTAAATAAATTATAAAAATCCATGAGGCATATGCCTCATGGATTTTTAATTTTGCCCCACTGGGAAATATTTAAATAACCTTCTAATCTCGGTATTTTTTGCAAAAACATTTCTCAGGTCGAAAAAGTAATCCCCTTTCATACGGGCTTTTATTTTTTCTAAATTCATACCCCTGAATTGGTTCCACTCAGTTATCAAAACCACCGCATCAGACTCATTGACTGTGGAATACTCGTCGGCGCAGTAGGTGATGTACTCTTCTATATCCTCGAGCCTCCATCTGGCCTCTTCCATTCCCTGTGGGCAATAGGCTTTTATATTAGCTCCGTTTTTTACAATCCCCTTTATTATATCAATGCTAGGGGCATCCCTCATATCGTCCGTTTCAGGTTTGAATGAAAGGCCTAGAATAGCCACAGTTTTTCCTTCTAAACTTTCCATATTTTTAACTATTTTATCAACCATTTTTTTCTTCTGCTTTTCATTTGCTTCTATTGCCGCTTGGATAACCTTGAACTCTTCGCCGTGTTTTTTGGCTATATCCACAATAGCTTTAGTATCCTTAGGGAAACAAGACCCACCATAACCCGGACCACAGTGTAGGAATTTTGGAGAGATCCTACCATCCATCCCCATAGCTCTGGCAATCTCCTGGGTATTTGCCCCGACTTTTTCCGCTAAAAGAGCCATCTCGTTAATAAACGAGATTTTCACAGCCAGAAAAGCATTTGAAGCATATTTTATCATTTCGGCGGTTTCTATATTTGTGAATAAGAAAGGAGTCTGGTTTATATAAAGTACGTCATACACCTTTTTCATCACTTCTTTAGCTCTCTCAGATTCTGTTCCTATTACAATCCTATCGGGCCTTAAGCAGTCCCCTATGGCTTTACCTTCCCTTAAAAACTCAGGATTTGAAACGACATCAAACTCTAAATTACTCCCTCTTATGTCTAATTGGGCTTGAATGGTATCGGCAACCAGTTTACCTGTCCCTACTGGAACAGTGGATTTGTTTACGATAACCTTGTATTTCTCCATATACTTGCCTATGTTTTCGGCAACTTCAAGCACATATTTTAGATCCGCACTCCCGTCATCTGCAGGCGGAGTGCCAACCGCTATAAAGATGACCTCTGAGTTTTTTACAGTATGCTCAATATCAGAGCTGAAAGTTATCCGACCATCTTTGAGATTTTTTTCTAGAAGGTCTTCTAGACCCGGTTCATATATTGGAGAGATACCGTTTTGAAGTTTTTTTATTTTTTTCTCATCCACATCCATACAGATTACTTCAAGCCCAAAGTTCGACAGAATCACTCCTTGGACAAGCCCCACATATCCTGTACCTATAACCCCTATTTTCATGTAATACCACCCATTCTTTTAATTTGTATAGTTTAAGAAAAAAAAGACAAAAAAATCATTTTTATTTTAATATGTTTTATCTATGAAACTTATATTTAAAAATTCAGTGAAATTTTGTACTCAAAAAAGATTCTGTAAATAAATTCAGTAGTATATCGATAGCTGTTAGAGATTTCAACTGGGCTAAAGATTATCGCCAATATCTATTATATACAATGTACAGTCATCAATTGTTCTCGGCAATATACCATTTTATAAATTTTTTGATTCCGTCTTCAAATTTTGTTTTCGGATTATATCCTAGAATCTCCTTTGCCTTTGATATATCGGCGAAAGTTTTTTCGACATCCCCTGCTTGCATAGGAAGTCTCTTTACGGTTGCTTTTGTTCCCAGTTCCTCTTCTATGCACTTTAACATATGAGAAAGGGAGATGGTCTGTGATTCTCCCAGGTTGAATATTTCATAAACCCCGCTGTTTTCTTCAACGTATTTTATTGATTTTACCACGCCATCTATTATATCCTCTATATAGGTGTAGTCCCTTTTGGTAGTCCCATCTCCGTAAAAAGGGAGCTCATCTCCCTGGATTATTATTTTTGTGAACTTATGTATGGCAAGGTCTGGTCTCTGCCTAGGTCCGTAAACAGTAAAAAATCTAAGCATAGCCATGTCGATTCCGTAAAGGTGGTGGTATGTATGCCCCATCACCTCACAGGACTTTTTAGTGGCTGCATACGGCGATATGGCGAAGTCTACTATATCAGTCTCTTTGAAAGGAACCTGCTTGTTGTTACCGTATACAGAGCTAGAGGATGCACATACAAAATTTTTAATATCATATTTTTTACACATTTCCAGCAGGTTCATGGTACCAGCCACGTTAACCTCTTCGTATAAAAGCGGTTTTTCAATGGAGGGCCTGACACCGGCCATGGCTGCCAGGTGTACCACTGTATCTATTTTATTTTGTCCAAATATTCTGTCCAGGCTGCCTAGATCCCTTATATCTGTCCTTTCGACAGTATAGTTTTCTTTCCCAAGGTGCTGCGCTATATTTTTTTCCTTTATGCCGGGATTATAAAAGTCGTTGAAGTTATCTACGTTGATTACCCGGGCTCCATTTTCCAAAAGATAGTCACACAGGTGTGAGCCGATGAAACCTGCCCCACCGGTTACCAGATATGTTTTCATATTGCCTCCTAACCTATATTTTTTCTATGAGTAAAAGTTCAATCTTTTTTTTACCTTTCCTAGACTCGTAAAACTCAAGCTTTTTCAAGATTTTAAAGTTTTTTGGAAAGGATTCAAGAAATTTATCAGCATGTTCTCCAATTAGGACTATGGGTGAGTTTAAGGAGCTTAAGTCTAGCTTCCTCAGTGGTTTTATAGTTTTACCTACCCTCCAGACATTCATTATATCCGGTATTTCAGAAGTTGTATAAAAATCATATTCACTAAAAAGTTTACTTTTTTGAACCTCCGCAAGGGTCAGGGCTGGAGCAGTTGTCTTGCCCCGCATGTTTATTTCGAAGAAGCTGTATGCAAACAGCTGTAGGCTTAGAATAAAAGCAACCGTAAGCAGGAGTACAATTTTAAAATCCGCCTTTTTTCTAATAAAGGCTGCAAACATGCCCCCCAGCAACGTAAACAGGGTAAATATAAAAATAAATTTTAAAAGGGGCACGGTGCCCTTTAAAAACCCGTTTATATAGAAGAGTACAGGGACAGAAAATGCCAGAATGCTCATGAGTATCAGGTGTATTTTCAAAATCATATTTTCCCTTTTTATGTGTGCATAATTTTTAGGGTTCCTGATAAAAAAATACAAAAGCTGAGAAATC
The DNA here is from genome assembly GCA_003246855.1 of Ilyobacter polytropus. GTDB lineage: Bacteria > Fusobacteriota > Fusobacteriia > Fusobacteriales > Fusobacteriaceae > Ilyobacter_A > Ilyobacter_A polytropus_A. Next base: position 10,124 of record QKCP01000029.1, on the reverse strand, counting down.
ATAACCGCCATTGGGATGTACATTGGGAGCCCATACCGTTCTTTTTTCATTGGTATTGCGGACAGCATTATAAATGTTGTTAAAAACCAAATATATGAAAAATAGTAGAGCTTTTTATTTTTTACCCTTTTCTCCATAAAAGGTTTGAAAAGCGCGGCAGTCGAGAATGTAATCCATCCTCCTGTATATCCAAAAACATTGATATAAAACCAGAAGGGCTGCACATGCTTGTTTCCCCAGGTTGAGACCTCTTTTTTCATAACTGCCATAAAAACTTCCGGTGATTTAAGGTAGACCAATAGCGGCCACAAAAGAGAGAGCATGGCTGCGGTTGCAAGAGCTATGAGTAAATTTAGTTTATTTCTTAAAATTAGTTCTCTTTTGAATACCAGTATATATGAAAATAAAAATGGCAAGAGCATCCCGTAAAAGGCTACAGGACCCTTACTCAAGAAAGATGCAGCTAAAAATACCCCGCATAATAGGAAGTAGCTTCTCCGTTTTTTCTCTATGCCAACCAGCATGGTGTAGATGGCCCCCAGCATGAATACGTAAGGGTAAATATCCCAGGAATTGGTAGTCCCAACCTTTACAACCATAAAGGTTGTTGATAGGACTATAGAGCTAATAAACGCCAGGATTGTATCCCTTGAAGTAAAAAGTACTAAGCCGTAAAAAAAAGCAATCATCAGGGTACTTATGAATGCGGCCGGCATCCTCAATATAAAAAGATTTGAATTTTTTTTGAATGCCACAGCAGAGGCAGCTGTTAGCCATGTAGGTAGCGGCGGTTTCTCAAATCGCAGCTCACCGTTCATTGTAGGGATGAGCCAGTTTCCGTTTGATAGCATCTCGCGGGCAGTAATGAAATTTCTAGATTCCATTATGTTTGGCTCATCGACAGACAGATTTGCAAAGAAAGTAATGGCACAGACAAACATTAGAACTAGATAGTGATATTTAATGTCATTTATTCTCGAATACATTTATTTCACCTTCCGCTAGACTATTTTCTTCCTCCTTTTTATTCTTATGGATAAAGTATAGGTTTCTAGAGTATATAAGAAGGTTAGGTGCCTGTCCGAGTATAAATACTGGGTCCTTTTTGTATATAGCATAGATTAAAAGTAGAGCACTACCGGCAATACTGAAAATCCAAAACGAGGTCGGAACAACACTCTTTTTTGCTTTTTCACTTGCTGCCCATTGCATGACAAATCTCATGGAAAACATTGTCTGGCCAATGAAGCCTATTATTAGAAATATGTTCAATCACTTACCCCCGTTTGAAAATAGATTAATTTTTTATAAAAAGCAGCACGTAGGAGTTGTTTCTGTAGACCTCCTGTGACTTCGCTGGTACATCTAAGATTTCGTTGAGTTTTTTCATATCCTTTGTCCTGGCTAGTACCATTATATTTTTTTTCTTACTTACGTAAGACTGGAATTCGGTGTTGTCTCTAAATAAATTCACCCTTCTATCTAGATAGGTACCTATATATTTTCCATTTCTGTAATTATAGATTATAACTTCTTCGACCTGGTGCGTGGTTTCAAAATTCTGTATCTCACTCGCCACACTTCCAAGACCTATTTCTGGGTTTATCTGTGGCACTTTTGCAGAAAGAGTCAGTATGATTACAGCCATAGTAACTACCATTAAAATCATGGAATCTTTATGCCTGGAGTTTTTCAGATAAATGATCCCGAATATACCTAATACAGAGAGTGCAATCAACATGGATTTTATCAATAAATCTATAGACACCCCCTCTATACTTTTAGGGAGAAAAAATATCGCTATAAAAGACAAGGAAAATAAAATCTGTACCACTCCAAGAGTTGCCCAGGAAAATTTTCCCCTGCTTTTTTCCAATTTTTCAAATACGCCAATGGCGAGAAAAGGGAAAAATGGGTATATTGGAATCAGGTATATGTCCAGTTTGCTACTAAAGCTAGAGAAAACCAAAATTGTAGAGACAACAGCAGAAAACATAAATTTTTCAAAGACACTTAATTTTTTAAAGTTAAAAAATCCATATCCAATTGCCCCCATGTAAATAAACGGCCAGGGGAAGGTGTTCCCCCAGATATTTTTCAAGTAGTAGTAAAATGGCCTTTTGTGGGCAAAGGCGTTTACTCCCCTGCCGACGGTCTGCTTTACAGTTAGCAGGTATAAGTATTCCTTGCCGCCTTCTCTTACCAGAAGTGTGAACCAGACTAGGAAAAAAACTGAAATTAATGCGAGTCCCTTTATAAGTGCGAGTTCTTTTAGAAACTTAAGATTTTTTTCCAGTGCCAGGAAAGCCAATATTGCTACAATTGGTATTATAAGGCCTGCAGGTCCCTTTGTGAATACGGCGAGGGTTATGTATATGTAGATCCAGTTTTTTTTGCCAAGGTTCTTTACAGGGGCCTCGTAGTAAAGGAAGAAACTGTACAGGGACAATAATATAAAAAGTGCCATGAGCATGTCCATTCTCAGTACCACTGAAGCCCCGAAATAGAAGATAGTGGTGATGAGCATAAGAGACGCCAAAAAGGAATTCTTTTCTCCAATATGTTTTTTACCCCACCTGTACATAATCACTGCTATAGCTATAGATGGTACTGCACTGAATAATCCGATAGCCCAAAGGTGGTAGCCGCCGGTAACTGCCTTGGTGGCATTGATAAGCCAGAAGTATAGTGGCGGCTTGTCAGAATACAGCTCCCCCAGGTCCCTCAGGACGAAAACGCTACCGTTTTTCAGCATGTCTTTTGCTATTCCAATGTACTTTAGCTCGTTTCCTGGGGTGTAATCCCTTAGCAGTAGAGATGGAATAAATAGTATAAGCCCAAATAAAATTATGGACAGCTCTTTTTTATTGAAATAATTAATTTTCAAACTCATAATTTAAGTTCCTTTTCATCATCCATCTGACTGCAAAAGCATCTTTCAGACCTTTGAAAAGCCTGTTCCAGACACCGTATTTGGACACCCCAAACTCTCTGTCAAAATGCCTAACCGGGACTTCGATAACTTTATAGCCGTTCATTCTAGCAAGGGTAGGCAGGAACCTGTGCATGCCGTCAAAAAGTTTATATTTTTTTACTACTTCCAGTTTATACAGTTTCAAAGGGCAGCCTGTGTCCTGGATGTCGTCCCCTGTTATTTTATTTCTCACGCCGTTTCCTATAACTGATGAAAGTTTTTTTACAATACCATCTTCACGAGTGGCCCTTTTCCCGTTGACCATGTCGTATTCCTCTATATATGGCAGCAGCCTGTAGATATCTTCCGGGTCGGTTTGGAGATCGGCGTCCATAGTTACCACGAGTTCCCCCGTGCATTTTTCGAAGCCTGCGGCTAAAGCAGCAGTTTGGCCGTTGTTTTCTGTAAAATGGAACACCCTTACCTTGCTGTTTTGAAAAGCTAGTTTGTCTAGAATTTCCTTACTCTTGTCCGAGCTTCCGTCGTTTACATATATTATTTCGTAGTCGCTAAACTCTTTTTCAACAGCTTGGCTTATCCTTTCGGTGAGCCTCTCGATGTTTTCCTCCTCGTTGTAGATAGGAGCGATTACTGATAACTGCAGCATTAAAAAAAACCTCCTTAAAAAATTTATTTGACATTAAATATCAGAAATACGGTGGTCCCATTTTTTGGCTTGCTTTCTATCTTTATTTTACCACCAAGCATTTCTAAAATATTTTTCACTATAGAAAGCCCTAGTCCATGACCACCTAGGTCGCGGGCTCTAGACTTATCTACTCTGTAGAACTTTTCGAAGATTTTCTCAAGCTCTCTTTCATCTATGCCTATACCGTTATCCTTGACTTTTAAAATAAGCTCGGAATCGGATATGTAGTAACTCGTGTTCACAATGCCTTGACTGCTGTACATTATACCATTTTTTATTAAATTCCGTAACAGCTGTTTTAATAGGTTTCTATCTGAGGTCAACATTAGAGTGCCATCACCTTTTGAGGTGAGCTTTGCTTTTGGGTAGATTATATTCATTTCACTATTTATCTCATCCACAAGCTCCGAAACGTTGAACTCTTCGTAATCTAATTTCAACTCTCCTCTTTTAGCTAAAAATAGGAGTTTTTCAATGAGGGCAGCTATATTTTTGGTCTCGTCCTTTATAGAGCAGAGGGATTCCCTTAAGATATTTTTGTCATCTATTCCCCATCTGTCGATTAGGTTTACGTATCCGCTTATGACAGAGATCGGGGTCCTGAGTTCGTGGGAGGCATTTTGGACGAACTCTATCTGCGAAGCAGTTTGTTCCTCTAGCCTCTCAAGCATTTTTTCATAGGCTACAAAGATGCTGGAAAACTCCTTGAAAAAAGCACTTTTGTCAAAGTTGACGTTGAAGTAATCCAAATTGATGAGCGAAGTGGCCTTCTCTATCTGTTCAAATTGGGTGAGTACTTTTTTATAGAAGTAGCGGTGTATCTTATAGGAGATGAATATTATGAGCAGCAAACCTAAAATAGAGGTTCTAAATATCTTTTCTAAAAATTGTTTTTCCTTTGAGGTGCCGCGTATTATTTGAACTCCTATTGTTTCGCCGTTTAGGAGGTTCATTTTAGTGTTTAATACGTAATTTTCCCCTTCTTTTAATAGTTTCCCCTGAAAATCCCCTTTATCTAGTATAGGAGAGTTTATTTCGACGAAACTCTCCCCGTTGAAATAAACATTTATAAAAAGCTCGTTTGCCTTGGGGCTTTCCATAAGTGCATTCCAATAAAAGGCCTCTAGATTCTGGTGCTCCGTTTCCTTTAATTCTTCTTGTAAAAAAAAACGGGCTTGATTGATATCGTTAATAGACTGCTGTATCAGGTACTGTTTTAAGAAAAAATTTATTCCCATGTACCCGGAAGCAAATAAAACTACAATTATGAAATAATTTTTTAAAAGTTCAGAGGACAGTTTTTTCATTTTTGCTTAATCCTCCTTTAAAACATAGCCAAAGCCACGGACTGTTTTTATTAAACCACTCTTAAATGGCTCGTCTATTTTTTTCCTCAGAGCCTTTATATAGACGTCGACTATTTTCTCCCCTCCGACATAATCATAGCCCCAAACATTGTTTAGGATCTGTTCTCTGCTAAGAACTATCTCTGAATTTATCAAAAGATATTCCAACAAGCTATACTCTGTTTTTGAGAGTTTCACCTCGCAGTCCTGCCTGAATGCTAGACGGGCATCCTCGTCTATGTAGACATCTCTGTATTTCAGCATGTTTTTTTTTGGGGAGCTTTTTTTATTTCTCAAGGCGACCCTTATCCTTGCAAGCAGCTCCTCTATTATAAACGGTTTCGTTATGTAGTCGTCGGCACCGATATCTAGGAGCTCAACTTTACTCTTGGTGCCGTCTTTAGCGGACACCACAATGATGGGAACTTCTGAAACCTCTCTTATTTTTTTGCAGACCTCTTCTCCGGAAATTTCCGGGAGCATAAGGTCTAAGATGACAAGGTCAAAACTATTTTCAATTAGCTCATCCAGACCGCTTTTCCCGTCGGTACACCCTTTTACAGTATAGCCATCATGGATTAGCTCTAGTTCCAGATAACGTAAAATTTTTCTATCATCTTCTATAACAAGTATATTAGCCAAAAAATCACCCCATATAATTTATACAATAAAAAAGTAAAAATAAAGTAAAAAATTGGTAGGAAAACCAATTTATTTTACCGTTGCTTTAAATTAGCTGAAAAACGGTCTGAATATCAGGAATATTAATACAGTATTAATTATATACCTAAAGCACTTGGCAGGGTAGTAGATTTTAAGGATGACTTTACCCTAGAAAAATCTAGATAGAAATTTCCAATGAAAACTGTTATTATATTAGTTGACATAATAAATTAAAAGGGGACATATATTATGAATACAAAAGAGATATATCCAGGGGTCCTGTTAAGCGTTTTTTTTGCGGCACTGGCATATTTTTTAAACGAGCTGTTTGTGGATATAGGGAAAACTAATTTTGCAATAATACTTGGGGTTTTGGTTGGGAACTTGTTTTTTAAGGGGAGTAGATATAAGCCGTTTGAGGCTGGGATAAAGTATAGCGGCAATGTATTCCTTGCGATAGCCATCATACTTTTGGGAGCTAGGCTAAATATAAATGCCATACTTGCTCTGGGGATAAAAGCGGTTTTGTATATTTTTTTGATATCCTTTATCGGTTCCCTGGTTGGGATATGGATAGGGAATTTTTACGGGATAGAAGAAAAATTCTCGGCTCTATTAGGAGTCGGTGGGACTTCTAGTATGGCCGCAGCGGCTCCTGCGGTTGAATTTGATGTGGAGGATTTCCCGCTACTCATATCGGTGGTGAATATAACCGGCCTTACTGGTATTTTTCTCATGCCGCTTATATCGGAGTTTTTAGGGTTTGATGAAGTACAGGGCGGACTTTTCATAGGTGGCACCCTTCAGATACTGGCGCACACCATAGCTTCAGCTTATACCCTTGGAGAATACGTAGGAAACCTTGCAGTCCTCACAAAGATGGGGAAGATGGCCGTTTTGCCGCTGCTTATCATCTACTTGGGGTATAGGAGGAATAAGAGGGAAAAGACACAAAAAAAGGTGGGCCTTCCCTACTTTGTTAAAGGTTTTTTGATTTTAAGCGTAATTTTCAGTACCTTTCATTATTTCGAGGCAAGAAATTTTTTAGAATCTAGATTTGTTAACTCTGTAAGCACATTAGAGAATTTCATAAAAAATTTATCCACCTATTTTTTGATGGTTGCCATGACCGGGATAGGGTTACAGACAAAATTTAGGGCTATATTCTCAAAAGGGATAAAGGTGATCTCTTTCGGGTATGCGGTACTTTTTGCCCAGATATTTGTTGGGATAGCCTTGACTAAAATTATGTTTTGAGAGTCTGGTAGAGGGAGTTTTATATATAAATTATTGAATTGATTTAAAGTCATAAAAATAAAAAACATCTATTATAGTTACGAATCGCACGATTAGCATGAATCAAAAGATAAATAAAAGTATTTAGGACACAGAGTAAAATTAAGAGTTTTGCAGAGTTTAAGAAAAGAAAAATGCTTCAAGATCTTATATTTATTCGCGTGATCTGTTAAAATTCGTGACAAAAAATATTTTTATTTTAGGATGTTTTTTCTGTGCAGCTCCTGTTTGTCAGCTCTGTAAAACTCTGTGCTCAAAAAAGTTTTTAAATAAATTCAGTAGTTTGATTCCAATTAAAAGCATGTGTCTGCTTTGGTTGAAAGTATGTAAAAATTGGAAATTATGTTTTAAAATAAGTCTGCGGCGAAGGGGGAAAGATGAACTTTAGAAAGCTTGAGGTATTCTATGAGGTAGCAAAAGAGTTGAATATGACAAAGACATCTAAAAAACTTTTCATAAGTCAGCCAGCAGTTAGTCAGATGATATCCGAGCTCGAGAATGAGTTGGGGGTTAAGCTCTTTAATAGGATAGGAAAGAGGCTGTATTTGAGCAGTGAAGGGGAGCTTTTCAAGGGGTATTCAAGGAGAATACTAAATCTTTACGACGAGGCCACAAGCAGCATAAAGGATACAGTGGAACTTAAAAAAGGGAGGCTGGTGATAGGGGCTAGCACTACTATAGGCAACTATGTCCTGCCTAGGCTAGTAGGTGACTTTATAAAACTTTACCCTGGTGTAGAATTTTCAATAGAGATAGAGAATACGGAAAAAATATGTGAGCTCATATTGCAGAACAAGCTGGATTTTGCTTTTGTTGAAGCTGAAGTAGAGGAGTACGAGATAGAGAGCATGAAGATTTGGGATGACGAGCTGGTGTTTATAAGCTCGCCACAAGACAACCTGGATATATATGGGATACCCAAAAAAAGATTCATCCTAAGGGAAAAGGGCAGTGGGACCAGGTGGGAGTTTGAGAAAACCATGCTGGCTAAGGGTATAAATTACGAGGTTTTTATGGAACTCGGGAACACAGAGGCCATAAAAAAGTCTGTGGAGGCTGGCATGGGAGTATCCTGCATATCCAAGCTCGCCATAAAAAATGAGGTAGAAGATGGGAGGCTTAAGTCCTATAGTTTTGACGGTCTACATATAGGCAGAAACTTCAACCTGGTCTATCACCGGGATAAATTTTTCAACAAGCTTATGAAGACGTTTGTTGAATATCTAGAAAAGACTGATGTCTAGGATGTAATGAATATTATGGATAAAAAACTCAAAGAGCTAGGTAAGCTAGAAAGAAGAAGTATGACGCCCTCCGATTGAGGTGCTTAAAAAAGCGAAGAAAACGACTTGCCGGAAAATTATGAAGAAGTGGACCTAGCTTTTATGTGCAATGCAGTGCGTGAAGTGGACAATATGCACATGGTTTTGGAAGAGGGCAACGGGATTAATTGTGAAAAACGGTAGAGTGGTTTGGTCTGCCTATAGAGTACTAGTAGCCGGTGGTGAGGTGAGGCTGGGGATGATAAAACTCGGTTTTAAGGGAGTAAGTTTTGACGGTTTTTAAAATTGGTTTTATATTAAAAAGGCTGAAAAAACGTAGCAATCTATTGATAGCTTGGTGAATTTTCGGTTAAAAAATCATCAGTAGTTAAGCATAGCTTGGCCCATTATGGAGCACCTAAATTTATTTGAAAAAGAGGGGTGATTGTGATATAATCTTTTAGAATGTGTAAAATAGGTTTACTATGTGTAAATAGATTGTTTGCTTCTAGGAGGATGGAATGAACTTGATATCTTTGGTTTTAGCAGCGGGTAAGGGGACTAGAATGAAGTCTGAGCTCCCGAAGGTGTTGCATAAGGTTAACGGGATACCTATGATAAAAAAAATACTGGATGAGCTTAACAAGCTGAAAACAGTTGAGAATATATTGGTTTTAGGCCACAAAAAAGAGATGGTTTTGGAAGAGTTGGGAGATGTCAGCCATGTGCTGCAGGAAGAACAGCTCGGGACAGGACACGCCGTTATGATGGCCAAGGAAAAACTTAAAGGGTTTAAAGGAACCCTGCTTGTCACATGTGGTGACACACCGCTTTTGCGTGCGGAAACACTTAAGGAACTTTGCGATAAGCACACGGCTGCCGGTGCGAGTACCACTGTGCTTACTTCCATGCTTGAAAACCCTTTTGGATATGGCAGGATAGTAAAAGATGGTGGTAGCGTAAGGGCTATTGTTGAAGAAAAAGAAGCAACAGACGAGGTCAAGAGTATAAAAGAGGTGAACGCTGGAGTATACTGTTTTGACAGCGAAAAACTTTTTCATGCCCTGGACAAGATAAAAAACGAAAACGAAAAAGGGGAGTACTATCTGACTGACGTAATAAAAATACAGGTTGAAAACGGCGAGAAGATAGAAAGCTATATTTTAGAGGATAACAACGAGATACTGGGTGTAAACTCAAAAGCTCAACTGGCTGAGGCAAGCGAAGTTTTGAGAGCTAGGAAAAATGTGGAGCTCATGGAAGATGGGGTAATACTATTGGACCCTAAGGCAACTTATATAGAAGACGGCGTAAAAATTGGCAGCGACACTGTAATTTATCCTGGGGTAATCATAGAAGGCAGCAGTGTGATAGGGAAAAATGTGGAGCTCATTGGAAATACTAGGATAGAAAATTCACAAATTTACGATAAAGTTAGGATAGAGAGCTCAGTGATAGAAAAGTCTATCATAGAAGCTGGTGTAACAATAGGTCCTTTTGCCCATATAAGGCCGAAGTCACATCTGAAGGCTGGAGTGCACATAGGAAACTTTGTGGAAACGAAGAATTCTACTTTGGAGGCCGGGGTAAAAGCAGGGCACCTTACTTATTTAGGGGATGCCCATGTAGGAGCAGATACAAACATAGGTGCTGGGACAATAACTTGCAACTATGACGGCAAGAACAAGCATAAGACCATAATCGGGGAAAAGGCATTCATAGGAAGCGACACCATGCTGGTCGCCCCGGTAGAAGTAGGGGATAATGCAATAACTGGAGCAGGATCAACAATTACAAAAAATATACCATCTAATGCACTGGGAGTAGCCAGAGCAAAACAGATAATAAAAAAGGAGTGGAGTAAAAAATAATGTTGAAAAACGGTGAAAGTGTCAAGATTTTCTCGGGAACGTCGAACAGAAGCTTAGCTGAAA
>QKCP01000064.1 GCA_003246855.1 Ilyobacter polytropus | reverse complement strand
CACCTTACTTATTTAGGGGATGCCCATGTAGGAGCAGATACAAACATAGGTGCTGGGACAATAACTTGCAACTATGACGGCAAGAACAAGCATAAGACCATAATTGGGGAAAAGGTATTCATAGGAAGCGACACCATGCTGGTCGCCCCGGTAGAAGTAGGGGATAATGCAATAACTGGAGCGGGATCAACAATTACAAAAAATATACCATCTAATGCACTGGGAGTAGCCAGGGCAAAACAGATAATAAAAAAGGAGTGGAGTAAAAAATAATGTTGAAAAACGGTGAAAGTGTCAAGATTTTCTCGGGAACGTCGAACAGAAGCTTAGCTGAAAAAATTTCTACACAGATAGGGATCCCATTGGGGGATGCAGAACTGGTTAGATTCGAGGACGGAGAGATATACGCTAAGATAAACGAGACCGTTAGAGGATGTACAGTATTCGTAATTCAATCTACTTCAGAACCTGTTAACGAAAACTTGATGGAGCTTCTAATCTTTATTGATGCCCTAAAAAGAGCATCTGCTAGAAAAATCGTCGTTGTAATTCCTTACTATGGATATGCTAGACAAGACAGAAAAGCTAGCCCAAGGGAACCGATTACAGCGAAACTTGTCGCTAACCTACTTACTTCTGCAGGAGCAACTAGGGTTATGACAATGGATCTTCATGCGCAACAGATTCAAGGGTTCTTTGATATCCCGGTAGACCACATGCAGGCTCTACCTATACTAGCAAAATATTTCGTAGAAAAAGGTCTCTGCGGAGATGATGTAGTAGTAGTATCTCCAGATGTTGGTGGAGTAAAAAGGGCAAGGTCACTTGCTAGCTGGTTGGACTGTAAGATTGCTATCATAGATAAAAGAAGGCCTAAACCGAACATGTCTGAGGTTATGAATCTGATAGGTGAGGTAGAAGGAAAGACCGCTATTTTTATAGATGATATGATAGATACTGGTGGTACCATAACAAATGGTGCGCAGGCAATTATAGACAGAGGTGCAAAAGAAGCATATGCATGTTGTACACATGCTGTTTTCTCAGGACCAGCTATAGAAAGAATACAAGCTAGCCCTTTAAAAGAGGTAGTTATAACTGACAGCATACAGTTGCCTGAGCACAAGAAAATAGACAAGGTAAAGGTTCTTTCTGCGGATAAGCTTTTCTCGGAAGGGATAAAAAGGATATTCACCAACCAATCGCTAAGCGTTTTGTTTGAAAAGTAATTGGTGGAGTGTTTTCTTAAAAAGGAAGTGATGATATGTCTGAGTTAAGAAAGGATCCTGTGAGTAAAAGATGGGTTATATTTTCACCTGAAAGAGCTCAAAGGCCAAATGATTTTCAAGATACAAAACCTCCTTATGAAGATGAAGCCAAGCAAAAATACTGCCCGTTCTGTTCAGGTAATGAGAAAAGGTCTGGCGATGAAATCTTGGTGTACCCCAAAATAAGGGGAAGAATTCCGAATACTCCTGGGTGGTGGATAAGGGTTTTGGAAAATAAGTATCCAGCGCTAAGCAGCAATGAGCAGCTAGGGAAAAAAGCTGTAGGGATATATGACAAAATGAATGCAGTAGGCAGACACGAAGTAATAGTGGAAACTGAGGAACATAAGTACTGTACCAGTCAGCTTACTTACGAGGAAATTGAAAAAATCATTTGGGCCTATAGGGATAGGTACCTTGAGATATCGGAAGACAAGAATATAAAGCACATACTGATATTTAAGAATTACGGAGTTGAGGCGGGGGCCTCTATAGAGCATACCCACTCTCAGTTGATAGCCACCCCGGTGGTACCTAAAAGGGTTGAAACGGCATTGAGAGGTGCCGAAGAATACTATAGTTTTAGGGATAGATGTGTGACCTGTGACATACTTGACGAGGAACTCTCTACAGGGGACAGGGTAGTAGAGGAAAATGACGACTTTTTGGCGTTTGCTTTTTTTGCGGGGAGATTCCCTTATGAGACTTGGATAGTTCCTAAATCCCACAATGCACACTTCGGTAATATCAGCAGTCAGGAGGTAAAATCTCTTGCTGAGATACTTAAAAATACCCTGCTGAGAATAAAGGTGGCTCTGGGTGACCCGAATTATAACTATGTTATAAGTACGGCTCCGATAAATATTCCAGGAAACAGCGAGACTTATTATCACTGGCACATTGAGATCATGCCTAAATTAACTAAAATTGCAGGCTTTGAATGGGGAACCGGGTTTTATATAAATCCTGTACTTCCGGAAAAAGCTGCCGAAGTGCTTAGAAGCATAAATATAGAAGATTACATCTAGAGGGGCTTGGTCCCCTCTTTTTATTTTGTAAGTTGCTAAGACTTGTTTTATTTTTTATAGTATGGTAAAATATTTTAAGAAGGTATTTTTTGAAAAAAGGTGGGCTTTTTTGATGAAAACAAGGTACAAAAGCGAACTTTTATCAGAAATAAAAGCAAGAGTCAAAAACGGTGAGCTCATTGTATATCCTACAGATACGGTGTACGGATTAGGGGTTAGCATTCATGATGTAGACGCCATAAAAAGAGTATACGAAGTTAAATCTAGAGCTTTTTCTTCGCCGCTTATAGCATTGGTCAGCAAAAAGGAAAACGTAAAAAAAATAGCTGAACTGGGAGAAAACAGCTTGCTAGTGGAGAGGCTTATAGATGAATTCTGGCCTGGAGCCCTTACAATAATTCTGGAAAAAAAGGACACAATTCCTAGCGAAATGGTATCTTGTACAAATACAGTAGGTATAAGAATGCCAAAACTGGATATATCCCTTGAAATAATAGAAGCTTGCGGTGGAGTATTGGCTACAACTAGCGCCAATATCTCAGGAAGACCAAGTGCTAAAAGGTATGGCGATCTAGACGAAGAGCTTTTAAAATTGGTAGATATAAAAGTAGACGGCGGAAATTGTCCTTTGGGGATAGAGTCTACGATTATAGACATGAGGTCTGAACCTAGGATAATCAGGCTAGGCGGAATACCAAAAGAAGAGATAGAAAAAATTCTTGGAATGAAAATAAAAGAACAATAACAGTATGGGGGAGAAATATGAAAGGCCAAAAAATGAACCTAAACAGAATGAATCAAATGCAAAAAATGAATACCCAAAGTATGATGGGTACAATGAGTTCTATACAAAAGATTGGAAAAGGGAAAAGAAAATACGATGTGAAGATAGAAAAAAACAACAAAAAGTTCTTGGCTAAGCTTGTTGTAGAGATGAAAAAGCAGATGGCTGGATACGGAGCTAACCCACAAACAAAAGGTGTTATAGACTTTTTGAACTATCTTGAAGTAGAATCAAAAAACAAGAACAAATCTATTAAGATGAGCTTTGAAGAGTTGGAATTTTTGAAAAAGACTGTCGCTGAATCTGTAAAAGGCATGGAAGTTATGGAGTTTAAGTGGTATCAGGTATTCAGGAAAGTTATGATAAAGATAATGCTAAAGCAGTATAAATACCTTTTAGAGGATTTGAATAAGTAGAAATGGGGCCCTAAGGGGCTCTTTTGTTATTTTTACAAGATTTGTTGAGCTGATACCTTGAGAATTGGAGTGTTCTGGATAAAATTCATATACGCAAAAAAGAGGTAAAGGCTAAAAGAAATTGAAGATAGTTTATGCATAGGGAGGTGAGCTATTATGGAAAAAATTGATTTGAAAAAGATTATACCAAAAGAATTAATAAGAAAGTTAGAAGAAAGTTATATTCACGAAAGAAAAGTTTTCCCTTATGAAGAAGACGACAAAGAGGTAACTATAGCTATGGTTAACCCAGCAGATATGCAGACCATAATGAGCTTAAAGTCAAAGTTTAATAAGAGGATAAAGCAGATACAGATGACCGAAGAGGAGTTTTATATGTTGGCCACCCGTTATTTTGGGATAGGCTCTGGAATGTTTAGTGGAAAGGAAAGGGATATTACCTTTTCAAACGACTATGACATAGAAGAGGATAAGGACAACCCGGAGGTAATTAGGTTTGTAAACCAGCTTTTCTTAGATGCCTATAAAAAGGGAGCCACTGATATACACTTGGAACCCATAAAAAACGACGTTCTCTTAAGGTACCGTATAGATGGTGTGCTTCACAATGTGCCATTACCTAGTGCCATAAAGAGTGTGTACAAAGCCATAGTATCCAGGGTAAAGATAATGGCTGAATTAGACATCGCCGAAAAAAGAATGCCTCAAGATGGTAGGATAAAGATAAAGATGAAGGATACGGAGCAGGAGCTTAGGATATCCATTATCCCCACAATAAATGGTGAGAGTATAGTTGTAAGGATATTGGCAAACCAAAAGGCGGAGATGGACCTGGAAAAACTCGGAATGGAGGAGCTTGTACTAAAGGATTTTAGGGAGCTCGTATATAAGCCAAACGGGATAGTTTTGGTAACTGGGCCTACAGGTAGTGGGAAAAGTACAACACTTTTTTCTGCGATAAAGGAAATAAATGACGGAGAGAAAAAGATACTTACCATAGAAGATCCAGTGGAATACCAGATAGACGGGATAAGTCAAATTCAAGTAAAAACTGATATAGGACTATCTTTTGCTGCTGGGCTCAGGGCGATTTTAAGACATGACCCGGATATAATAATGATCGGAGAGATAAGGGATAGAGAAACGGCAGAAATAGCAATAAGATCTTCTTTAACAGGGCATTTGGTGTTTGCTACACTACATACCAATGACTCAGCCAGTGCAATAACGAGACTGATAGATATGGGGATAGAGCCTTACTTGATAACCTCTTCCCTCATAGGAGTTCTGGCTCAGAGACTGGTTAGGAAGATTTGCCCTTACTGCAAGACAAAAAAGGTCCTAGATAACGGCGAGGAGACTTGGTACGGTAAAGGCTGCGACTACTGCTTTTATACAGGTTATAAGGGGAGGACTAGTATACACGAACTTTTCAAAATAGATGACTACAATAAAAAAGATATACTTGCCGGAAAGACCAGCTTTCAGGTAAAAGCTAAACTCATAGAAGATGGGTGGAACGACTTGAAGGCCGACG
>QKCP01000123.1 GCA_003246855.1 Ilyobacter polytropus | reverse complement strand
TCTTTAATTATATATCACCAGAAAACCTTTCTAAATGCCTGGGGAAAAATTATATACTTACAATTTACTCCGTTGAGCAGTTGAAAAATTATATCTTGGAGCTTGGGGAAAAGCTGAAGGAGCTTAAATTTCATTTAAAGGTGAATACCGGGATGAACAGGCTGGGCATAGACTTTTGCGAAATAGTGGAGATAGAGAAGCTGATAAGAGAGAACGGTATACAGGTCGACGGGATATACTCTCACTTTGCTGATGCTGAAGAAGACGAGGGCTTTACAGAAGCTCAGTGCGAAAAACTAGATAAGTACGTCCGTGAATTTGAGAAGCTGGGTATAAACTTTAATGAGAAACATATAGCTAACAGCACGGCTAGCTTGAAATATGACAGGTATTATTTCGATTACGTGAGGGTCGGGATGCTACTCTACGGGCTTCAGCCTGTTTCAGAGTATGATGACAATATAGAGGGGATATTCATATGGAAAGCGAGGATATCAAACACAAGGTATGTAGATGCTGGAGAAAGGATTTCTTATGGGAAGAAAGAAATCGTTGAAAAAATGAAGATAGCCTGCATACCGGTTGGTTACGCCCACGGATACATGAGGCAGCTTTCTGATAGGGGATATGTGAACTACAAAAATGTAAGGTGTCCTGTCATAGGGAAGGTATGTATGGACCAGATGATAATAGATGTGAGCGGAGTAGAAGGTGTAAGCATAGGCGACGAAGTGGTTCTTTTGGGAGAAGGTATAAGTGCAGAGGATCTGGCGGAGCTTTCTGGGAGCATAGCAGACGATATAATATGTAAGATAAGCAGCAGGATAGAGAGGGTTGTAATAAAGTAGAAGAAGGACGGGATTTATTCCCGTCCT
This sequence comes from Ilyobacter polytropus, assembly GCA_003246855.1. Classification (GTDB taxonomy): domain Bacteria; phylum Fusobacteriota; class Fusobacteriia; order Fusobacteriales; family Fusobacteriaceae; genus Ilyobacter_A; species Ilyobacter_A polytropus_A. The sequence goes on along the minus strand of QKCP01000123.1, from coordinate 4,243 downwards.
TCTTCTTTTAAAGAATAGTTCCGTTTTAAGATATTTTTTCATAAGTTTTAACTATTTTGAAAATTTGAGAAGAATCTTCTAAACAAGTCACTTCTCTGACAGCTTCTTCTATCCCCTCTTTACTTATCTTTTCTTGAAGTTCAACAGATTGCCCGTCCTCTTCGTTGCTGTACAGAAGAGCAGCTGCAATACCGTATACCAGGTTGTCGTTTTTCAGATTGTATTCCATAGTTCCTCTTAAAGGTTTTATAAGCCTGTCATTAAACCCTAGCTTTCTAAGTGGTTCACGTCCTACCCTTTTAACCTCATCTTTTAAATATGGGTTTTTAAATCTGCCCAATATTTTATCTATATACTTGTAGTGCGCTTCCCTGTCAAAACCATATCTGTTTATAAGGACCTCGCCGCTCTCTTTCATGGCACTCACAACAAGTTTTTGTATCTCTTCATCTTCTATGCTCTCTTTTACAGTTTCGTATCCTTTTAAAACCCCCAGATATGCCGTTATGGCGTGCCCGGTGTTAAGTGTGAATAATTTTCTTTCCACGAAGGCCATAAGGTTGTCTGTTGTCTGCATGCCGTTTATTTCAGGGATTCCACCTTTGAAAAGGGTTTTGTCCACTATCCATTCCTGGAACTCTTCAACTCTTACCCTTAGCACATCATCGGACTCCTCCATTGGTGGAACGATTCTGTCAACGGCTGAGTCAGGGAAGCCTACGTATTTGTCTGCATAGCTTTTAACTCCATCTTCTAGGTAGTTGTACACTTCTTCTTTTAAGAAAGTAGACCCCTTTATCATGTTTTCACAGGCGATTATATTCAGATACTCTCTGTTCCCTGAGTTAAACCTTGCGGTAAGCCCCTCAGCCACTGTCTTAGCTATTATTCTAAGCACGTTAGGTCCAACTGCAGTGGTAATTATTTCTGCTTCTGAGATCAGCTCTACTAGCTTTTCATCTGTAGAGAGCACTCCGTCTACATTTTTTACTGTGACTTCTTGGTAGTTGTCTCCAACTACCTCTACAACATACTCTTTTTTATCATGCAGTTCCTGTATAACTGCTTTGTTTATATCTGCAAAATATACGCTGTAGCCTGCTTCTGACAAGAGCTTGCCTATGAAGCCTCTACCTATGTTACCTGCCCCAAACTGTATAGCTAATTTCATCTTTAGTACCCCCTATATTGAAAATTTATCATAGATTACTTCGATATCGCCGCACACGCTTAACTCTTCAACTACATCCTCGTCTTCTATGACGTCGGCTATTTTAGATATTATCTCTATGTGCTCGTCGTTTTTTCCGGCAATTCCTATAACCAGTTTGGCAATGTTGTCATCTCCAAAATCTACGCCGTCAGGGTATTGCATAAGAACTATTCCAGCTTTTAATACCTCTCCCTTAGCTTCTGCTGTACCGTGAGGGATTGCAACACCGTTTCCTATAAATGTTGTAGATTTATTTTCTCTGTCAAGCATTGCGCTCAGATATCCGTTTTTTACATAGCCTGCATCAGCAAGAGCTTTACCGGCAGCCTTTATGGCTTCTTCTTTTGAAATACTTTTTAATCCCAGGTAGATATTTTTCTTAGAAAATATGCCTTCAGAACTCTCTGTTTCTTTTTCAGTTTTGTCTAAAGAAGTATCTTCAGCTACAGATTTGCTCTTTAGTTTTTCAACCAGTTCATCATAGAAATTTCCGTCCATGAAGTTTTTTAGTGATAAGTGTGTAGGATTTTTAACTGTGTTCATAGCCCTAGGAGTAAGATCTTTATGTGTGATTACTATGTCTATATCTTCTGTTAAATCGTTTATAGCTTTGTTTGTGACGTCTATTTTTAGTCCGGCAGCCTTTACTTTTTTTCTGAGAAGTCCAGCACCCATAGCGCTTGATCCCATACCTGCATCACAGGCAACCACTATTCTAGATATAGCCCCTTTTATCGCTACCTCGCTAACTGAACTTGTAGCTGGCTTATTTTTTAATTCTCTCATTTTGTCAGCTGCTGCTTCAAACTCGTCTTCGTCCTCATAAGCGTCTTTGTTTAGAGGCGATTTAAGAAGCAGACCTGCCACTACGCACGACACAGCAGTAGCTGCCACAACACCAAGTAAAGTCACTATGAATCCACCTTTAGGAGTCATTGCAAGTAGCGCGAATATACTTCCAGGCGATGGCGGAGCGATAAGTCCTGCACCAAGTATAGAATAAGTAAATACCCCTGTCATTCCACCTGCGATAACAGCAAGGATAAGGAATGGTTTCATTAGTATGTATGGGAAGTAGATCTCATGTATTCCACCGAAAAGGTGTATTATCATTGCACCTGGAGCAGATAGTTTTGCGCTGCCTTTTCCGAATAGGAAGTAAGCTAGTAGCACCCCAAGCCCAGGACCAGGATTTGTCTCGATAAGGAAGAATATTGATTTACCTAACTCTGTAGACTGCTGTATGCCAAGCGGTGAGAATACACCGTGGTTTATTGCGTTATTTAAAAACAGTATTTTTGCAGGTTCCACAATCAGTGAAGTTAGTGGCAGAAGGTTTAGAGAAACTAGTTTGTTAACCCCATTACCAAGTGCAGTGTTTAGTATTTCAACGACAGGACCAATACCCAAGAAGCATACAAGTGCAAGAAGCATTCCTATAATTCCAGCTGAGAAGTTGTTTACAAGCATCTCAAAACCAGATTTAACTTTACCTTCGATTGCATCATCGAACTTCTTGATTGTGTATCCGCCAAGCGGACCTGCAATCATGGCACCTAAAAACATTGGTATTGAAGTTCCAACGATAACCCCGGAAGTTGTAATGGCTCCAACCACACCTCCACGGACACCTCCGACCATTTTACCCCCTGTATAACCTATAAGTAGTGGAAGCAGGTATGTAATCATAGGGCCAACAAGAGTAGCCAGCTTTTCACTTGGTATCCACCCTGTAGGAATGAATAGTGCAGTGATAAACCCCCAAGCTATAAAAGCCCCTATATTAGGCATAACCATACCGCTTAAAAACCTACCAAACGCCTGAACTTTAACTTTTGCCGATCCAGCTTTAGTATTTGAAATCATTGCAGAATTAGTACTCATAAAACGACCTCCCTTTAATCATTTTTTTCGCTTTTCATGTATCCATTATATGCCTTTACAAAGAAATGTTCAATGTTGAAACACTTCGGGCGTTTGGGAAAGTCAAAATTTCAAATTGTTCTGAAATAAACGTCTTCGGAGAGACTAGAATTAAAAAAATTCAAAAAAATTGAAAAAAAATGTATTCGAAGGTGGATAGTTGGATAATGAAAAAGCCCTCTCTTATACAAAGAGAGGGCGAAGTGTATAGCTTTTAAAGAGTAAATTGTGTGAATTAGAACTATTGATTTTTTAGTTTAGCCACTAGTTCATCGTAGAAGCTTCCATCCATGAAGTTTTTTATGGACAGGTGGACTGGATTTTTAACCGTATTCATAGCCCTAGGAGTCAAGTCTTTATGTGTGATTACTATGTCTATATCCTCTGTTAAATCGTTTATAGCTTTGTTTGTGACGTCTATTTTTAGCCCGGCAGCTTTTACTTTTTTTCTGAGAAGTCCAGCACCCATAGCACTCGAACCCATACCAGCATCGCAGGCAACAACTATTCTAGACACAGCACCTTTAACATCGCTAACTGAACTTGTAGCTGGTTTGTTTTTAAGCTCTCTCATTTTGTCAGCTGCTGCTTCAAACTCATCTTCATCCTCATAAGCATCTTTATTTAGAGGTGATTTAAGAAGCAGACTTGCCACTAGACATGATACAGCAGTAGCTGTAATTACACCGATTATTGTCACAATGAATCCGCCTTTTGGAGTCATTGCAAGCAGTGCGAATATACTTCCAGGTGAGGGTGGTGCGATAAGTCCAGCTCCTAAGATTGAGTTAGTAAGAACCCCAGTCATACCTCCTGCGATAGCAGCAAGGATAAGGAAAGGTTTCATAAGTACATATGGGAAGTAGATTTCGTGTATTCCGCCGAAGAAGTGTATAATCATTGCACCTGGAGCAGATAGTTTTGCGCTGCCTTTACCGAATAAAAAATAAGCAAGAAGTATTCCAAGACCTGGTCCGGGGTTTGTCTCAATAAGGAAGAATATTGATTTACCAAGTTCAGTAGACTGTTGGATACCAAGTGGTGAGAAAACTCCGTGGTTGATCGCGTTGTTTAGGAAAAGTATTTTTGCAGGTTCCACAATCAGTG
>QKCP01000094.1 GCA_003246855.1 Ilyobacter polytropus | reverse complement strand
CTCCTAGTCAGTTAAATTTTATCAGAAATTTAAGGCAAAAAAAAGAGCTGTAGACAAATTTCTTTGTCTACAGCCTGAGAGCTGCCTTCGGGCAGCTCTTCTATTAATTTTCGCCTTTTTTCTTAACTATAAACTGTATAGGGCACCCATCAAAACCAAAGGCCTCCCTGAATTTATTCTCTAAATATCTTAAATATGAAAAATGCAGCAGATCCGGGTGATTACAGAAAATTATGAACTTCGGTGGAGCCGCGGTTGCTTGTGTAGCGTAATTTATTTTTACAACTCTTCCTTTTCTAGTAGGTGGGGCATTTAATATTGTAGCTTCGTTTAAAATAGTATTAAGCAGACCAGTAGAAATTCTTTTTGTGTACTCCTCTGATACGAAATTTGCAAGCTCGAGCAGTTTTAGAGTCCTTTGACCTGTAAGGGCAGATACGAACTCTATAGGTGCGTAGCTTAAGAACGGAAGGTCAACCCTCAACAGGTCTACGTAATTTTTCATGGTGTTTGTTTCTTTTTCTACTATGTCCCACTTGTTTATGACTATTATTATAGGCTTTTGCTCCTCGTGGGCTATACCTGCAATTCTTTTGTCCTGGTCTGTGAGACCTTCTTTTCCGTCTAGCATTAAAAAGCACACGTCGGCCCTCTTAATAGCTTTTATAGCACGAAGCACTGAATAGTACTCCAAGGACTCTTCTACTTTTGATTTTCTTCTAATCCCGGCCGTGTCGATTAGGACATATTTTTTGTCGCTGTAAGAAAACGATGTATCGATGGCATCTCTAGTAGTCCCGGCTATATCACTGACTATAGTTCTTTCTTCCCCCATGAGTCTGTTTACAAGAGAAGATTTACCCGCATTTGGCCTACCTATTATGGCTATCTTCAAGCCTTCTTCTTCCTCTGGCAGCTCTATTTTGTTTATTTTGTCAGTAATCTCATCCAGCATATCTCCCAGGTTTGTCTTGTGTTCTGCCGATATAGGTATAAGTGAATCAAAGCCCAATCCCCAAAACTCGTATACACTATCTTGTTGATCGAGGTAGTTATCTACCTTGTTTACTATAAGTATAACATGCTTGTTCTTCTTTCTGAGTACGTAAGCTATCTCCTCGTCTAAAGATGTCACTCCGGCTTTACCGTCAACTATGAAGAGGATAACATCTGCCTCGTTCATGGCCACCTCGGCCTGCTGTTTTATCTTAGACATCATAAAGTCGTTATTTCTAGGTTCCAAACCTCCGGTATCTACCAGCACGAACTCTGTGCCGCACCACTCTGTTTCTCTGTAAAGCCTATCCCTGGTCACGCCCGGCTGATTATCTACTATTGATAACCTTTCGCCGATAAGTTTGTTAAACAGGGTGGATTTCCCGACATTTGGTCTCCCTACTATTGCAACAATAGGTTTCATTTTTAACCCCCAATTTATATAATAATTTATTTTTTATTTCCGTATTTTTTGATGTTTTTAAAGTTTCCAGTAACAACTTCTTTTTGTTTATACTTTTTGTTTATATCTTTTTCTACAAATATCTTCCTGCCTGTAAAAGGGTCCACCTCTGTGTAGTACATGAGGGTGGAATAAGTAGAAGGTGTGGGTGTAAATATCTGTACCTGCTCCGGATTTATCCTGAGCTCGCTACTGGCAAAATCTTTTAGCTTTTTCATCTCAAGTTCTGTACATCCCGGATGCGCGGCTATAAGGTAGTATGTGAGGAACTGTTTTTTGTCGAACTTTTTATTAAGTTCATAGAAGCTGTCTTTGAAATCTTTCAGCACAGATTTTCCTGGTTTTCCCATGTATGAAAGGACACGGTCCTCCGTATGCTCCGGTGCAATTTTCATCTGACCGGAGATGTGATCTTTTACAAGTTCCTCCAGGTAAACATTTCCGCAGGCATTATCGTTTAAGATCAGGTCGTACCTCAAACCTGAAGCTATGAACACTTTTTTTATACCTTTTATGTTCTTTATGCTTTTCAAAAGCTTGAGCTGTTTTTTATGATTGACTCTAAGAGCTGGGCATGGCTGCGGGTATAGACACCTCTTGTCCTGGCAAGCACCCTTTTGGAGTTTTTTACCGCACTCTATGCCGTACATATTTGCCGTCGGACCTCCCAAATCAGAGATGTACCCCTTGAAGCCTTTTTCCTGCACTATATTTTCAGCCTCGGCAATTATAGAGGCCTCACTTCTCTCAACGACTGTCCTGCCCTGGTGGACGGCTATTGAGCAGAAATTGCATTCTCCGTAGCACCCCCTGTGAGTGGTTATGGAGTTTTTTATCGTGTCAAGGGCTCTTACCTCGCCCTGGACTCTATAATAAGGATGGACTTTCCTCTCAAAATCCATATTGTAGATTTCGTCTATCTCTTCTTGTGTAAGACGCTTTGAAGGAGGGTTTTGCACCAAATACCTGGTATCCTGCTTTTGGTATAAGCCGTTTGCGGTGACGGGGTCATTGTTAGCATAAAACCTTTCAAAGGCCTCGATAAATTTAAACTTATCAGAAACGCAATCTTCGTAGGACGGCAGCTCCAGATAAGTTTCCTCTCTTTCCTTTGATATGTAGCAGATACCTCTTATGCCTCTCCAGTCCTCTCCGGACTGAAATGTCCGGGCAAGTTCGAGCATGGATTTCTCACCCATGCCATACGAGAGTATGTCCGCCTTGGCATCGAAAAGTAATGATTTCCTGAGTTTGTTGGACCAAAAATCGTAATGCACAACCCTTCTAAGGCTGGCTTCTATGCCACCTAAGACTATTGGCGGCCCATCTTTGAAGTACTTTTTTATAAGGTTGGTGTAAACTATGCAAGCCCTGTCAGGTCTCCTGTCGTTGATGCCCCCAGGGGTAAAGTCGTCATTCTTCCTCTTTTTCTTGGTGGCGGTGTAATTTGCAACCATGGAGTCCACGGCGCCAGCTGAAACTGCCCAAAACAGCTTAGGCTCCCCGAGCCTTGTGATATCTTCAGGGGAGTTTGTATCCGGCTGGGCGATTATGCCTACCCTATATCCATTTTTCACGAGAAACTTTCCTATAACGGTGGAACCATTGTAGGAGGTATCTATATATGTATCTCCGGAAACCAGGATGACGTCAAGCTCGTTCCAGCCGATTTTATCCATCTCTTCCCGGGTTGTAGGTAAAAACATAAAAACCACCTTATATAAACAGATTTACCACACATTATATCATAAAAAATGATTTATTAGAATTTATTTTTAAAAATACAACCCTAAATAAAGTTAAAAAAAAATAAATATGATATGAAAAAAAATTAAAGTTTAAACTTTTTTGCTAACTGTGATTTTAAGGTAGTATCAAAAAAATAGGATTTTTGCCCAAGGCGTGGTCTAAAATGTACCAGCAGATAAAACTCATTTACGAAATATATATGTGGATTGAAAATATAAATTATGTTTGTACTTGTTTTTGGGCTAAACTTGTCTTGAAGTGATAATATGTAGGTGTAGAGGAGGAAGTGACCGTTTATAGAGTGGTTATTTTCTAACCTGCATAGTTTTTCATTTCCTAGGGAGAGCCATGAAAACTTTTAATTGAGTATACTTAAAAAAACAGGGAGAGGTGGATTTTTAATGAAAAAATTAGCAACTTTAGTAGCAGGATTATTACTTGTTGGAGCAGTAGCAAGCGCAGCAGACTACTCAGCAACAACTCAAGTTAACTTCAAAAACGACGCAGGAAACGACGCTCACGAAATCGAGTGGGAAGTAGTATCTGGTTACATGGCATTAGGAGACAACTTAACTTTCACATTCGATATCGACAAATACTTCTATGAATTATCTGACGCGGAGTCTTTCGACAACGAACTAGGTTTATCTTACAAACTACCATCAACAGAAATGATGGGGAAAGTTTTCTCAAACGAGGTTTCATTAAAGTATGAAGTAGAAGACATAGCTACAGAAGGTGCAGATGGAGAAGACAGCGATACTACTAAATTAGTATACGTAACTTCAACTGATGTAGCTGGAGTAGCTACAAGTGTGGAATTAATAGGTGGAGTAACTGAAGATAAAGATAACTACGAAGCAAACTTATACTTAGGAAAAGGGTTCGGACCTGTAAGCGCTTCAGTTGAGTACCTAAATGCTTTCCACCCAGATGCTTCAGGAGACGACGAAACTAACACAGAATTAAACGTTTACCTAAACTACAACTACGACCTTGGTATGGGATTCGCGTTCAACACAGAGGTTGGTTACGAAGCAGGGAAGTTTGAAATCGGAAACGCAGGACCTGCAGAACTTTACGTAGCTCCTCAAATCAGATACACTTACGCAATCAACGACGAAACTAGCTTCTTCACTGGTGCAGTATACGAAGTTATAAGCATGAAATCTGACGATGCAATCGAAGGAACTTACTCTGACAAAGACGGAGACGGAAAAGTTTACCTTGGATTCTCTTACTCAAAATAATAAAAGTTAAACATCGGGCCGGTTTTACCGGCCCTTTTTTTATGCCCGGAAATATTTGTTTTGATAACGAATAGGTGTAGATACAATAGATGAAAAGGCCTATCTAAAAATTATGATTAAATTACTGAATTTACGTACTTTCTTTGCTTGTCCAAAGAAAGTACCAAAGAAACGACACCCCCTAAAAAATTGCTAAAATCACTTCTGAACTAACTTCCTATTAAAATATAGTCGATAAACCTCTTTATTTCAATGGAAGTGGATTTCAAAAGCTGATTTTTTAACGCATTTTTTAAAGGGAAATTCAAAAAGATATTAAACTTTCGCCCATTTCGCAGGACAAGCGTTAAAAAACAGAATCAATTTTACATTAAGAAAATGCAATGTCTAAGCGATAGCGAGTTTTTGAATTTTTAGTAAAATTTATTATGTTTTAGCTTGGACAAGAGCAGGGCTTGATTTTTCTTTGTTACTTTCTTTTCATCAAGGGAAAGAAAGTAAGGTTTAGATAAATTCAATAATTTACTCAGAATTTAGCATTTTAAATGCTAAACACATGAAAATAATAATTACTCATATAAGGCATAAATTTGTGCTAATAATTGTCGAGGCTTTTTCATAAGCCTTTTTTTGTTAAGATAAACATAAAAATATATATTTTCAATTCGTTAGATATATAAAAACAATACTTCGCTTTAGGCCATTAAAAATAGGATGCACCCGTAAATGAAGAAATATTTTCTTTTACAAAAAGGTGAAAATGGGATATAATTTATATTGTTATTAATGAGGGAGAGCACAATATAGTGTGCGTTAAAATTTGAAGACAACTATATATAGTGGGGTGAAGAGTTTGATTTTACAGGACTGGCTGGGAAAAGATAATAAATTGGGGTACGATATATGGGAAAATAAGTACCAAAATGACGGCGAAACTTTCGAGGAGTGGCTAAGCAGGGTATCTGCAGGGGATGAGACCCTGAAAAACATGATAGTGAACAAGGAGTTCATATTCGGAGGTAGGATACTCGCCAACAGGGGCCTAAATAATATAGAGGGAAGAAAGATAACTTATTCCAACTGTTACGTTATAAAAAAACCTGAAGATAACTTAGAGTCTATATTTGATACTGCGAAAAAACTTGCCAGGACATTTTCCTACGGCGGGGGATGTGGGGTGGATATATCAAACCTTAGGCCTAAGGGGGCGCAGGTAAAGAATGCAGCCAGGGCAACGACTGGAGCAGTTTCGTTTATGGACCTGTATAACCTTACCACTGACATAATAGGTCAGAACGGTAGGAGGGGAGCGCTTATGCTCTCCATGGATATCAACCACCCGGATGTAAGTGAGTTCATAAAGGTAAAATCTGACCTGAACAAAATAAAAAAAGCAAATATTTCCGTAAGGGTTAACGATAAATTTATGGAGGCAGTGGAGGACAACAAAACCTACAAGACCCAGTTTATAGTTAGGGATACTGGGGAGACAATAGAAAACGAAGTGAACCCCAAGGAGCTTTTTAAAGAGCTAGCATACCAAAACTGGAATTATGCAGAACCGGGAGTGCTTTTTTGGGATAACATATCAAACTGGAACCTGCTAAGCGAAGACCATGAGTTTGAATATGACGGTGTAAACCCGTGTGCAGAAGAGCCTCTTCCAGCAGGCGGTAGCTGCCTTTTAGGTAGCCTCATACTACCTAGCTTTGTCAAAAACGGAGTATTCGATTTTGGCAAGCTGAGAGAAGCTGTAAAAAACGCTGTAAAAGCTTTAAACGATGTATTGGATGAAGGGCTGCCTCTACACCCTCTAAACGAGCAGCAGGAATCTGTGAAGGACTGGAGGCAGATTGGACTTGGTATACTAGGTGTGGGGGATATGCTGATACACCTGGGTATAAGATACGGTTCCCAGGAATCGATTGAATTTTGTAATGAGGTGGCCAAAACCATAATAGATACAGCTATATTTGAGAGCTCTATGCTAGCAAAGGAAAAGGGGGCGTATCCTAAATTTAAAAAAGACAAGGTGCTCAGCTCGCCTTTCTTGAAGGAGAATGCAAGCGAAGAAACTATAAAGGCTGTAGGGGAGTATGGGCTTAGAAACTCTCAGCTGCTTACCATAGCTCCAACTGGAAGTATAGGAACCATGCTTCAAATGTCAACCGGAATAGAGCCTAACTTTGCATTTTCTTACACTAGGAAAACTGAGAGCCTGCACGGGGAGGATGTCTATTACAAGGTGTATGTGCCTATAGCTAAGAACTATATGGAAAAACACGGAATAGAGAGTGAAGATGAACTGCCAGACTTTTTTGTAACTGCGCAAAATTTAGATCCAATTGAGAGGGTCAAAATGCAGGGGATATGGCAGAAAAGGATAGATGCAAGTATATCTTCTACTGTAAACCTGGTTAATGAGACCACCGTAGAAGAGGTAGAAAAAGTGTATATGGAAGCCTGGAAAAACGGATTGAAGGGCCTCACGGTATACAGGTCAGGCTGTGCTAGGGAAGGGATACTTACACTAGACGATGCGCCTGAGGAACAAATCGAGTTAAATAGGGGAGAGTTAAAACCGATAGCGGACGATACGGTATATTACCCTAAGGCACTTAGAATAGGTTGTGGAAAATTAAAACTTATGATAGGATACTCTGACGAAGAGAAAAGGATACAAGATATATACGCCATAAGAAGCGGTCAAGGCGGGTGTGAGAAAAACATCCAGTCCACTGCAATCTATATGTCTGGTATGCTGAGGCTCGGAGGGAACATATTCATGCTTGAGAAAGCCATAGAAGGTATAAGTGCATGCAACTCTTTCGCTATGTCTAGGGGCAGGGGTGAAAACGTGTCTAAGGGAACCACTTGTGCCTCTTCTATACTATACGCCCTAAAAGATTTTGAAGTAGATAAAGGGCTAAACGACTATGTAAAAGCTGAAAGATTTAAGCTCGTAGAGGAAGCAAGGCAACAAAACAAGGTGATCTGCCCTGAGTGCGGCGAGGAGCTAGAAATATCCGGTGGATGCTACTCTTGTAGAAGCTGCGGATACTCGAAATGCGATTAGGAGGAATAATGGATAAGGTTAAAGTAAAAGTTGTAATAGAAAATGGAGTTGAACTCCCTAAATATATGACAAGCGGATCTGCCGGGATGGATATAAGGGCACACATAGAGGATGGTGTGACCCTTAAACCGCTTGAAAGAAAACTTATACCAAGCGGTATAAGGATGGAGATACCAGAGGGATACGAGGTACAGGTAAGGCCTAGGAGCGGCCTTGCACTAAAGCACGGGCTAACTGTGCTAAATACTCCCGGGACGGTTGACAGCGACTACAGAGGAGACATAGGGGTTATACTGGTGAATCTAAGCAACGTAGAGTACACTGTAAGCCCTGGAGAGAGGATAGCCCAGTTGGTTGTAAACAGGGTGGCTCAGGCGGAGCTTGTAGAAGTGGAAGAATTGAATGAAACTGAAAGGAATTCCGGTGGCTTTGGCCATACCGGAAAGTAGAGTGGTAAACGCCACTCTTTTTTATGGGGACAATATATAATAAAGTATAGAGAAGGAGAGCAGATGAGGGTAGTAAAAAGAGATGGTAAGCAAGTTGAATTCAATGCCGAGAGGATAATAAATGCCATAACTCTTGCGGAGAATGTGACGAGTGTAAAGGTACCGGCTGAATTTAAAAAAGAGATAGCTGAAAACATAGAGAAGCTGGATGGGGAAAAAATCCACGTGGAAGAAATACAAAATATGGTGGAAAAGTACCTTATGAAGTCGTACCCTGAGGTTGCAAAAAAATACATATTATATAGGGAAAAAAGGACTATAGAGAGAGAAAAAAAATCCAAACTCGTTAGAACATACAACGAGATAGTTAACATAGAGGATAACGATATAAAGAATGAAAACGCTAACATGAACGGCAACACCCCTGCGGGTCAGATGATGAAGTTTGCCAGCGAGGTCGCAAAGGACTACACACACAAGTTCTTGCTAAAGGAGAAGTTTTCAAGGGCCCACAAAGAGGGGTTGATACATATACATGATTTGGACTACATGCCGAGCAAGACGCTTACCTGTGTGCAATACGATTTAGAAGATATATTTAAAAACGGGTTTGACACGAGAAACGGACATATGAGGGAACCTCAGTCTATATCGACTTACGCCGAGCTTGCGGCTATAATTTTTCAGACCAATCAAAATGAGATGCACGGAGGGCAGGCTGTACCTGCACTGGACTTTTTTCTTGCTCCGGGAGTTCTTAAGTCCTACAGAAAATACCTAGCAAAGTCCATAGTTAGGAGCATAGACTTCGCAATGGATAAAGAGCTCGACAGTGCTGAGATAAAAAGATATATAGATGAAAAGGTACACTCAATAGAAACCTGCGGTGATGAGTTAGAGCTGTTGAGCAGCTTTGTAGCTGACAGAGTCGGGGAAGCCGAGCTAAGCAGGAAAATAGTGGCGAAAGCCGCCAAAATGGCGCATGAGGACACTAAAAAGGAAACCTATCAGGCAATGGAAGGATTCGTGCACAACCTGAATACCCAGCATTCCAGGGGAGGGAACCAGGTGGTTTTCAGTTCGGTAAATTATGGTACGGACAGTTCGCCTGAAGGAAAGCTTGTGGTCAAGGGGATACTAGATGCCACTGAAAGAGGCTTAGGAGAAGGGGAAACCCCCATCTTCCCTATACAGATACTTAAAGTAAAAGATGGTATAACATATAGCGATAGTGATTTTGAGAAGGCTATCGAGAACATAGAAGACGCTGTAAACGGTAAGCTGGAGTATGAGGCGCCGAACTTCGACCTGTTTGTAAGATCATGCGAGGTGACTTCTAAGAGGCTATTCCCGAACTTCCTATTCATGGATACCGAGTTCAATAAACACGAAAAGTGGGACCCAAGCGACCCAGAAAGATGGAAGCACGAGGTGGCAACCATGGGTTGCAGAACAAGGGTATTCGACAACTTAAACGGCGAAAAAAGCAGCATAGGTAGAGGGAACTTGTCGTTTACTTCGATGAATCTTCCTAGATTGGCGATATTGGCTAAAAAATATGCCGAGGAGAAATTCCAGAGTACAGAGGACAGGGAAAGCTGCGCAGTGGATAAGTTCTATTCCAGTGTGGAAGAAACTGCAGAACTGGTTGCCGAGCAGTTGTATGAAAGATATCTTTTCCAAAGAACCGCCATAGTAAAACAGTTCCCTTTTATGCTTACAAACAATATCTGGAAGGGTGGAAAGGAGCTCGGATTAGGGGACAGGCTGGAGGATATATTAAAGCAGGGTACCCTAGGAATAGGTTTCATAGGGCTTGCGGAAGCTTTGAAAATGCTTATAGGGGAACACCACGGTGAAAGCGACAGAGCACAAGAAATAGGGCTTAACACCGTGAAAATAATGAACAGAATTTCAAGTATCTATAAAGAGAAGTATAGCCTGAATTATGCGGTTTTAGGTACTCCGGCGGAAGGGTTAAGCGGGCGTTTCACTATGATAGACAGGAAAAGATTTGGTGTCATAGAGGGGGTAACAGACAGGGAGTACTATACCAACTCAAATCACATACCTGTGCACTACAAGGTGAACTCTTTTGAGAAGATAAAGAAGGAGGCTCCTTATCACAACCTAACACTTGGCGGTCACATAACTTATATAGAGCTTGACTCCGAGGCCAAGAAAAACCTTGTGGCTGTAATGAAAATAGTAAGAGAGATGTACAGGCAAGGGGTAGGGTACGGATCTATAAACCATCCTGTGGACAGGTGTAGAAGCTGTGGATATATGGGGATAATACATGAAGGCTGCCCTAAATGCGGAGAGGACAATATAAGCAGAACCAGGAGAATAACCGGCTATCTTGTAGGCGGTCTGGAAAACTGGAATTCATACAAGCAAGCTGAGGAAAGAGACAGGGTGAAACACTCGGTTTAAAATCTATAATAGAAATATCTGTTTTAGACATGAATCACAAGAATTGGCTTAAACTAAAATATTTATGAAATTAAAGAAAAAGTACTTGAAAGGTATAGGATATGAGGATACTAAAAATATATAGAGAAACAACTGCAGACGGCCCGGGATTCAGGTATTCTATATATTTTTCTGGCTGCCTGCACGGGTGTGCTGACTGCCATAACAAGCATTCTTGGGATTTTGAAAACGGGGTAGTGGTGACCAAAGAGGGAATCGAAAAAATCATAGAAGAGATAAATGATAATCCGATGCTAGACGGGATAACTCTAAGCGGCGGGGATCCTATGTTTTCTGCAATAGAGCTTTTGCCCGTTTTGAAGGAGTTGAAGCTTAGAACAGGAAAGAATATATGGTGCTATACTGGATTCACCATAGAAGAGATGGATAGAAACAGAGAAAAGGACGAAGTTTACTCAGCTATGTGGGAATGTTTGAAATATATAGACGTTCTGGTTGACGGGAAATTTTATAAAGATATGTATGACCCTGAACTCTACTATAGGGGATCGAAAAACCAGAGGATTATAAAGGTGAGGGAGTACTTAGAATATAAAAAAATTGTAACGAGATATTAAAAAAGATGTTAGCCGACCGGCTAACATCTTTTTTATATTACATCTGACTTGCGGCCATTAAAAATGGTACAACTTGTTTTTTTCTAGAGACAACATTTTCAAGCCAAGCCATATTATCTTCTAACTTAACCCTAAAAGCTTTCTCCACTATATCGGCATTTTTCCCTATAGATATAACCATAGAGCCATTGTTTATTATGTCCGTTATTAGCAATAGGGAAGCGCTGTAGGAATTTTCAGCCATCCTCTCATTCATAACACCCATGAGCTCAGCTTTCTTGCTTAAAAGACCCTGAACGTCAACTGTGTTTACCTGGGCAACAGATACCAGGAGCTCTCCCATTTTAAACTCTTTCATGTCTAGGGTGATAATTTCCATTGGGGTCTTATCTCCCAGTGAGGTACCAGCTATAAGCATATCCATACCGTATTTTTTGTAGTCCACGTCAGCTATCTCTGCAAGTTCTTTGGCAGCCTCGATATCCTTTTCAGTGCACGTAGGTGACTTGAAAAGAAGGGTATCAGACAAGATAGCACTTAGCATTAGGCCAGCCATCTTTTTGGAAGGGACAATATCGGCATCCTTGTACAGGTTGTACACTATTGTAGAAGAGCAGCCTACAGAATCAGCCCTTATCATAAGAGGCTCGTTTGTGGCGAAGTTACCGAATTTATGATGGTCTACTATCTCCATAATTTGGGCTTTGTCTACCCCGTCAACTGATTGGCTTCTTTCGTTGTGGTCCACCAGAATAACCTTTTTTCTATTGTAGCTAATAAGGTTTTTGGAGTGAATAGAACCTAAAACCTTTCCTGAAAGGTCCACAACAGGGAAGTGAGTCTGGTCTGCTTCCTTCATGATGTCCTGTATCTCGTCTATGAAATCATTTAATTTAAACTGATAGAAGGTTTTGTTTTTTAGTATCCCAGAGATCGATATTGATTTAGTTATAAGCTTAAGTGTTTTGAAGTAAGACTTATTTACCTTCATTATAGCGCACTCTTTACCAGCTCTAGGAATGACCTCGTCGTCAGAATCTGTGCAGACGATTATGCATCTTGCCCCGGCCTGTATGGCTTTGTCTATATTGAAGTCTGTTGTAGTTATGAGTATATCCCCTTGAGAGATCTTATCTATGTCAGAAACCGTTTTTATATGACCTGTTATAGGTCCACCAGGGTATGTACCGCTTATTATTTCACCTTCCAAAACCTCTTTAAGATTTTCGAAGGTAGCCTTGAACCTGTAAAGGATATCCTCTTGGTTTAGCTCCAGGTAGGTGCTAGCAATTTCTGATATGGAGATCATACCTTCTAGGTAGCCTTTATCATCTATTACAGGGATACTTGAAAGGTTCTTTTCCAGCATTACATCCAAAGCTTTTTGCAGGGAATCGCTATGCTTTACCATCTCGTTTTGTATTGATTTGAGATCGCCTATCTCGGGACGCACAGTTTCGATTAGCTGTGGGAACTTTGTCTGGAAGTATTTTAAAGCAAACTCAGTTTCCTTGCTTATGTCACCTAGTCTAACTGCGTGAGCATTCATGCCCTGGGATTTTTTCAATTCTGCGTAGGCTATCGCAGAGCAGATGGAATCTGTATCCGGGTTTTTGTGTCCGAAAACTAGAATTTTGTCGTTCATTTTTTCCTCCTAAAACAAGATATGTTGTATAATTAATTTTTTAATTGATTTACATTATCATATTAGAGCTCAAAGTGAATTCAAGTATATCATAAGTTTTTTCAAAAGTTAAGTTTTTTATAGCGGGCTTAGTGACACTCGGTGTGCAATGTTTTTTAATCTGGAGTCAGTATGGAGGAAGTGGAAACTCTATATAAAAGCTTGAGTACAATGAATTTGTATATAAAAAAGGAATTTTCTAAGATCTTGCTAAAATTTAAAAAGACGACTATTCAAGAGAGGGGTAGGGGCATGAAAAAGATTGAATTAGAAGAGTTGCACAGTAAAATATTTCAGTTGAAGGAAAAATACGGCGGCAATAATTCGGCGATACTGCAGACTTTGATAGATTTGCAGGAAGAGTACAGGGAGTTATCACAGGTTGTACTTCAAGAGGTGGCGCACGCCTATAATGTACATCCGGCTGAAATCCAAGGTACTGCTAGTTTTTACAGCTTTTTAAAAACCGAGGAGAAATACGGTAAATATATAGTAAGACTATGCAGAACAATATCTTGTGAGCTCAAGGGGAAAGAGAGAATAGCAAAACAATTGGAAAATGAACTAGGGATAAAGTTTGGGGAAACAACAAGCGACGGTATGTTTACACTGGAGTACTGCAACTGCCTGGGGATGTGCGACCAAGGGCCTGCCATCATGGTGGACGGCTGCCTCATACCAAAGGTGAAGCCAGCACATGTGCCCGCCATAATAGACAGCTGCAGGAGAGGAGCTTTAAACCAGGAGTTTGATACCACCATAGTTTCCAACGTAGTGAAAAAGGGACCCTTACTTACAGAAGAATTTTACCCTGGAAAGGTAATAACGGATTCCCTCGGCAAAACTTCCGAAGAAATCTTGGAAATGATAGAGAAATCCGAGCTGCGTGGAAGGGGAGGTGCCGGATTTTCAACCGGGCTTAAGTGGAAATTGGCCGCAAAGGAGGAAAGTCCTCAAAAGTTCGTTATATGCAATGCAGACGAGGGGGAGCCTGGGACTTTTAAAGACCGGTATATACTTCACAGGGAAGTGCATAGGGTCATAGAGGGGATGACAATAGCCGCCAGATGCATAGGAGCAAATAAGGGGTATATATACTTGAGGGGAGAGTACTCATACCTTAAAGACATGATAGAAGATGCAATAATTGCTAGAAAAGAGAAGGGGCTATTGGGAGATAAAATAGGTGGGCTGGAAGGGTTTGATTTTGATATAGATATAAGAATGGGAGCCGGGGCATATATATGTGGAGAGGAAACCGCCCTTATAGAGTCACTCGAAGGGAAAAGGGGTGAGCCTAGAAATAGACCCCCATATCCTGTGGATACTGGGTTTATGAACAATCCCACAATAGTAAACAATGTTGAGACCTTCTTAAACGTGACCCTTATATGCGAAAAAGGAGTGGAATTCTTCAAGGAATACGGTACATCAAGGTCTACGGGTACAAAGTTCTTTAGCGTATCCGGCGATATAGAAAAAGCCGGGATATATGAGCTGCCATTCGGTATAACCATAGCACAGCTCATGAAAGAGGTTGGATGTCGTGATGCCAAGGCTGTGCAGGTGGGCGGGGCAGCTGGAGTATGCATACCGAGTAGGGATTTTGATAAGATAATAGCATATGAAGCTATTCCCACAGGGGGATCCATAATAATTTTTAACGATAAAAGGGACATGCTAGATATAGCCCAAAACTTCATGGAGTTTTTCGTGGACGAATCCTGCGGTCAATGTACCCCGTGCAGAGAGGGAACCACAAAGATACTAGAAGGGATAAAAATTTTAAAACAGGGGAAATGCTCCATTGCCTATCTTAATAAACTTAAGGAACTGGCAAAAACAGTGGAGATGGCATCCAAGTGCGGCCTGGGTCAGCTAAGCATGAAGGCATTTTTATCTATTGTAAATAACTTCCAGGATGAGGTGCTTGGACGTTTGCCAAAGGAGGGATCGTATGAAACCGTGTAGTTCGGACTCGTGTAGGGCGCCAAAAACAGAAAAACTCAGGGAAGCTTGCGAGGGGCAGGAGCCAGAGTGCAAACTTGAACCCATAGAAGTAGAAATAGATGGGAAAAAGCTGGAGGTGAACAAGGGTACCACGATACTTGATGCAGCTAAAAGCATCGGCATAAAGATACCCACACTTTGTTACCACGAGGACCTTTGCGTGGCAGGGATATGCAGGATATGTGTTGTAGAGGTTGAGAGTAGCAATAACCTGGAGGCAGCCTGCTCATACTCCATCCAATCTCCAGTACGCGTAAAAACCCACACACCAAATATAAGGCGTGCAAGAAGAAACGTTCTGGAGCTCTTGCTAAGCAGCCATGTAGGGGAGTGCTACTCCTGCATTAGGAACAACAACTGCGAGCTTCAGCAGCTCGCTATGGAGTATGGCATAACCGAATACAGCTTTGGACACCCAAACGAGAGAAAGCATGGGGTGGACCAGTCCAGTCACTCCATAGTGAGGGATATGGACAAATGCATATTGTGTAGGAGGTGCGTCAGAAGCTGTATAGACTTGCAGGAGGTAGGGGTCTACACCGTTAACAACAGGGGAGTAGAATCTAAAGTGACTACATTTGGCGGGAAAGCAATGAGCGATATTATATGCATAAATTGCGGCCAGTGTGTAAACAGGTGCCCTACAGGTGCCTTGCACGAAAAAGATGATACAGGAGAGGTATGGAAGGCGATAGAGGACCCTAAAAAACATGTGGTTATCCAAACTGCACCGGCTCCAAGGGCTGGAATAGGAGAGGAGTTTGGACTAGAACCTGGGACCCCCCTTACACTTGAGATGAACACCGCTTTAAAATATTGCGGTTTCGACAAGGTGTTTGACACCACTTTTGCAGCCGATCTCACCATAATAGAGGAGGGGACAGAACTTTTGCTGAGGATAAAAAATGCCTTGAATGGGGCCAATTCGCATTTGCCTGTTTTCACCTCGTGTTCCCCTGGGTGGGTAAAGTATATAGAGCATTTTTATCCGGAGATGCTGAAGAATTTGTCTAGTGCTAAAAGTCCACAACAGATGTTTGGGACAATTATAAAGACGTATTACGCAGAAAAGCACGGGGTGGACCCGAAGGATATAGTCACAGTGGCACTTATGCCGTGTACCGCCAAAAAATTTGAAGCCAACAGACCGGAGATGTGTCAGTCCGGGTATCAGGATGTGGACTACGGAATAACCACCAGGGAGATGGCCAAAATGTTTAAGGAGATAGGAATAGAACTGCCGAAACTTGATAAAAGCGGATTTGACGATCCTTTCGGTGGGGGTAGCGGTTCTGGAGTTATATTTGGTGCAACAGGCGGGGTGATGGAATCAGCCATAAGGACCATTTATGAGGTGGTCACCGGAGAGGAGATAGAATCTGTATTCGAAAAGGGTGAAGTGAAGGTAGTGAGGGGATTCGAGGAGATAAAATATGGGGAGTTAAAGATAGAAAAAGTAAGGGATGACGTTCCTGAGCTATTGAAAAAACAGTTTGGAGACCTGAAGTTTTTAGAGGGTGCAACACTAAAGGTAGCTGTGTGCCACGGGACATCAAATGCAAAGAGGGTGCTTGAGAATATAAAAAACGGTGGTGAATTCAGTGAATGCCATTTCATAGAGTTCATGGCCTGTCCTGGAGGCTGCCTAGGCGGAGGCGGACAACCTATACCCACTAATGCAGAGATAAGAAAGAAGAGGGCACAGGCAATATACGATGAAGACAGAAGTGCAAAAATCAGAAAATCTTATCAAAATCCGGCTATAGCTGAAATCTATGACAAGTTCTTGTCAGATGGCCCTTGTGCCGGGAAAAGCCACCAACTATTGCACACCAAGTATACAAAAAGGGGAAAAGATATAGTTTAGTCTGACTTATACAAGAGGCTTTTTTATCTCAATATTTATATAAAATTAGATATGCCAATTCTTATTTGAGAGGAGTGATGTTTATGTTTGTTTTCCATGTGTTTTGGAGGTGTAAAAAAGTTTAAGTTATAAAACTTAACCCTCCAGTTAGACTAAAAAAATATATTGGAGGTAAAAATGAATTTAGCAAGGGTAACTTCAGTTTTTAAAGATAAGTATAAAGTTTATATAGGGAAAGAGAGTTTAATTTTAGATATAACAGGTAGAATGAGATATAACAATAGATTCCCAGTTGTAGGGGATTGGGTAGTGCTCGACGATCAAAAAGAAGCGATAGTAGATATCTTAGAGAGGAAAACAAAGCTTTCAAGAAAAGTAGCTGGGAAAGAGGTGGTGGAACAGGTACTGGCTGCAAACATTGACTATATTTTCATAGTTACCTCTCTAAATAAAGAGTTTAACCTCTCAAGGCTTGAAAGGTATCTAAGCATTGTTTATGAAAGTGGAGCCATGCCTGTATTTGTATTGACCAAATCGGATATAGGTGAAGAGATAGAGAAGAAGGTTTTGGAATTAGAGAGAATAGCTTTTGGAGCACCGATTCATGTAGTTAACATATTTGAAAATGAAACAATTGAAGAACTTAGGCAATATTTTAAAAGTGATAACACCATAGCACTTGTAGGTTCTTCTGGAGTGGGGAAGTCTACGCTTATAAATAAATTATTAGGCAAAGATGTGCAGTACACCAAGGAAATAAGGGAGAAAGATGATAGAGGTAAGCATGCCACAACCACTCGGGAGATGTTTTTTTTAGATAGTGGAGTCATAATAGATACACCAGGCATGAGAGAGCTTCAAATATGGGAAGCTGATCTTGGAAATAGTTTTCAAGACATAGAGGAGCTGGCATTTCGGTGCCATTTTAGGAATTGTACACACGAGAATGAGCCAGGATGTGCTGTAATACAGGCTGTTGAAACTGGAAAAATATCAAAGAAAAGGCTTGAAAATTACAAAAAACTGCAAAAAGAGCTAAAAATTATAGAAAATAAAAGAGTGATGGGGCACCGTCGTATGGAGAAGGAAAAAATAAAAAATATGATGGGGAGCCTTGACGAGAGAAAAAAGATAAAAAACAGAGGTGTGTAGAAGATAAGCTTTTAAATATAAGCCAATTAAAGAAAGGCAGGACTTTCCTGGAAGTCCTGCCTTTCTTTGTTGGATTACGTGAATCTTAATTTTTGTGGGAAAGTGATATTTTCTTAAGAAATTCAATAATTTAACTAAAATTTAAAACAAATAATAATTTAGACTAATTAATGGTTTTATATTCTCAAAATATATGTGGTATAATACATTTTGGAAATAAAGATCAGGAGGTTGAAACTTGGACGAAAATATCATAGAGAGAGTAAGAGAACTAAGAAAAAGGATAGAAAGGTATAATTATTTTTACTACGCTAAAAATGACAGTATAATATCGGATTACGAATATGACAAGATGGTGCAGGAGTTGGAAGGATACGAAGAGATGTATCCGGAGCTTAAAGACGCCAGTTCACCAAGTCAAATTGTTGGATCTAGCCTAAAGGACAGCAAGTTTACAAAGGTAGCCCATAAAAAACCGATGCTTAGCCTTTCAAATACTTATAATATAAAGGATGTGGAGGATTTTAACTCCAGGGTAAAGAAAATATTGAAGTCAGATGAAAATGTGGACTATGTTCTGGAGTTGAAACTAGACGGACTTAGCATCAGCCTTCACTATGAGAGGGGCGCCCTTGTACAGGGGCTCACCCGTGGAGATGGAGTGGTGGGGGAAGATGTAACAGAAAACATAATGCAAATAGATAGCATACCTAAGTTTCTTAGGGAGGAAGTGGATGTAGAGGTAAGGGGCGAGATAGTACTTCCACTGAGTGAATTTACCAAATTAAATAAGCAGAGGGAGGAAAGCGGGGAGGAGCCGTTTGCGAATCCTAGAAATGCCGCCAGTGGGACCCTCAGGCAGCTAGATCCTGAAATCGTGAAAGGTAGAAACTTGGACTGCT
>QKCP01000049.1 GCA_003246855.1 Ilyobacter polytropus | reverse complement strand
AGATTTTGTGAAGAGTATAAAAAAACATATTATATATACACTCTACCATTTTTAACAATATTTATTAAGCTTACCTCCATACTAGTTTTAAAGAATCCATAAATTAAATTTCGCACATAAAAAGGTTATTTGCCTATATTTTGTATTTATATGTAGATATAAAAATAAAAGGAGGTATCAATATGCATTTTAACTACCCTATGTTTGAATCAGACTTTTTCTGGATGTTTCATGGATTTTTCTCGCTATTATTTTATATTTTTCTAGTTATATTTTTGTTTATCCTTATAAGAAAACTTGCTAATAGCGACCATAAATCGTATAAAAAAGACGAAGCTATTGAGATTTTGAAAAAAAGATATGCAAATGGTGAGATAAATAAAGAGGAGTTTGAACAGATAAAAAAAGATCTAAAAGAATAAAAATAAGGAGGATCTATCCTCCTTATTTTTATAAATTGCCTATAACTTTTTTCAACTTTGCTTGTATTTCTTCCGAAATATCTTTTAATTTAAGGTTCTCAACAGCCTGCATCGATGCAACTGGGTCTATTGCCGCAACCTCTACTACACCTTCAGAAACCTCCTGTACCACAACATTACATGGAAGCATTGTTCCTATCTTATCTTCAGCCATAAGAGCTTTATACGCAAAAGGTGGATTGCATGCCCCAAGAATTTTATATTTTTTAAAATCAACATCTAGTTTCTGTTTTAGTGTATTTTTCACATCTATCTCCGTAAGAATTCCAAACCCTTCTTTTCTCAGTTCCTCTTTTACTTTAACAATAACTTCCTCAAATTTACCTTCTATGGTTTTACTGAAATAATAAGCCAAACTAATCTTCCTCCTTTTAAAAGAATTGAAAAACAATAAAATTTTCATTAATTGTTTCTACAAGGACTTCACCACCTTTCCTTGAATAATATCTGTAATATTAGGAAGGAGGGATTTAATGATTAAAAAGATTAGTTTTTTTATGTTTCTTTTGATTAGCACTATTATTTTTGCGAAAACAGTCGAATATGAAATAGACATTTCTTACTCAGAAGTTAATTTTACAGGTAAACCTGTAAAGGCCATGGCTCTAAACGGCGAAATTCCTGGACCAACTCTTGAGTTTACAGAGGGCGATATTTTAAAAGTCACCTTTCACAACAACATGGATGTTGAAACCTCTATACACTGGCACGGTATTTTGGTTCCTAATGACCAGGATGGCGTACCCTATTTGAATACTTCCCCAATACTCCCAGGTTCTTCATTAACATATGAGTTCCCTCTTATTCAGTCCGGAACATATTGGTATCACTCACATACTGGTCTTCAAGAGCAGCTTGGTGTATATGGCGGAATTGTTATCCATCCCAAAGGTGCCGTCGAAGCTATGCCTGAATACGTAGTTGTCCTATCTGACTGGATTGACGAGACCCCGGGTCAGGTTCTCAAAAATTTAAAAAAAGATGGTGACTACTACGCATTGAAAAAAGGGAGCGTACAGTCATGGGAGAAAGTGCTTCGCGAAAGAAAAATAAAAGAGAAGATAAGCAATTCATTGATGAGAATGGGTTCCATGGACTTATCGGATGTTGGATACGATGCTTTTCTCATAAACGGAGAAAAAAATCCTTCTATAGGTAAGGTAAAATGGGGAACACCAATAAAACTAAGGGTAATAAATGCTTCTGCATCGACTTATTTCAACCTCTCTTACTCAGCAGGAAATATGAAAGTAGTTGCTGCCGATGGTCAAGATGTTATGCCGGTACAGCTTGAAGATATCCTCATAGGGGTGGCTGAAACGTATGACATTATTGTCAAAGTGGGCGGAAAGTTTACTGCTTATGCTCAGGATATGACAGGATCTGTTACGCTTAATCTTTCTGATGAATCCATGATAGACCACGAGAGTAGTCCTCATATGATGAAGACAGATAATGTTGAGAGTATGACTACACATGATATGGATTCTATGGAATCCATGGGGAAATTTTCTTCATATGATTTTTTAATGTCCACAAAGTCTACCGAATACATTGGGGAAGCTCAGGACAGGATCGTTAGATTGAAATTAACGGGCGATATGGAAAATTATATTTGGACATTTAACAATAAAGCCTTGACCGAAAGTGATAAAATCCTTATAAAAAAAGGGGAAAAAGTCAGGTTCATTCTAAAAAATGAGACAATGATGCATCATCCACTTCATCTGCATGGTCACTTTTTTAGGGTCATCAATAAGCACGGGGCTAACTCTCCGCTAAAGCACACAGTTGATGTTCCTCCTATGCAGACAGTGGAGATAGAGTTTTTGGCTACTGAGGAAAAAGACTGGTTTTTCCATTGTCATAATCTTTATCACATGAAGACGGGCATGTCTAGAGTAGTGAGCTATGACAATTCTTCTCTGCCTAGTGAAATATCTGAAAAACTTTCTTGGGACAATAAATGGTTCTATAAAGGGGATACCTCTCTAATTTCCAACTTCGCAGGTGTTAACCTATCAACGTTTAATTCTAGAAATAGTATCTCAATGAGTGGCGATGCTTCCTACGATGGTGAGCATGACTTAGATTTTTATTATAGTAGATATATAAATCGCTATCTTTCGTTTATATTTGGGGTTAATTTAAGCGAAGATGATGATAAAGAGGTGGACAACAAAGGATTTTTTGGTATCGAATACCTGTTACCTTTACTCATAGAATCAGAGTTAAGAGTTTACGATGATGGAGATGTAGAGGTTGCCTTCTATAATGATATACAACTAACTAATAAGCTTCAGTTTAACTGGGAAGCCAGTACTGAAGGAGAATACTTATTGGAACTGGAATACAGATATAGAAAATGGTTATCTTTTGTGGCAAATACCCATTCAGAATATGATGAAGGGATTGGGATAAAAGTCAGATTTTAAAAAAATTAGTCTACGCCTAGATTATTAAAAAATAGGGTGAGCAGTATGAGTGGAGCTGATGAACATTAATTTAGCGAAAAGTATAACCTTTTAAATGACTTATATTTTTTTCTAATAATAGCCTCTGAAGCCTTTAAAAAATAGTTCAGAGGCTATTATATTTTAAGTTGTACAAGCAGTACTATGAATAGTTGGTTTTATTTGTCAATCTCCCCCTCTAATTTTTTGGGGGGGTCACTCAATTTTTTTCAGAGTAAAAGAATTGCTTTAATAAATATACATTATCGTTATTTTATTGCCGTTTAAGGAGAATTCATATGAGGATTTCAATAAAAGAACTAAATAAATATCCACTGGCATTGAAACCATTTTTTTGGAGCCAGAAAAAAAGATATGGCACCGTTCTGATCCCAGGTCTTCTTTGGGGAAGAGTTCCAAAATTATTTGCAGCTGTAGCAGTGCTCTACGGTGTACTCAGCAGAAAGAGATCTCCTATAGACCCCGAACTTCGCTCTCTTGTAACAGTCAGGGTTTCCCAGATAAATTGGTGCCATTTTTGTATCGACATAAACTCATCTACTCTGGTGAAGCTCACAAACTCTATGGAAAAATTGGAAAATCTTGATAGGTGGAGAGTATGTGATCTTTTCGACGATAGGGAATTGGCTGTTCTCGAGTATGTAGAAGCAATAACATATTCAGATAAACAGGTTACTGACGAGATGATATGGCAATTGAAAAATTTTTTCGATGAAGACGGCATAATTGAGCTCACTGGACTTATTGCTTTTCAAAATTTATCAAGTAAATTTAACAGTGCTCTAGATGTCCCTTCACAAGGATTCTGCAAATTCTCTTCAGATAGCGATCAAGATACTAAATATTGAGATAATAAATTTTCAAAAGTTTTACTAACTGAATTTTTAAAGGTGTTTTTAACCGTTTAGTTTACTGCAAGGAGGCAAAAAATGAAAAAAATCATATTTGTTATGACTATGTTATTTGTTTTTATCAGTTGCACAGGAAAAGGTGAAAGCAACTCAATAAACCCAGACGATTATAATGTAATTGGAGAGGTGATTAACGGTGTAAGGGTAATCGATGTAGAGGCATATCGGTTTGGATTTGAACCGGAATATATAGTCGTAAACAGCGGTGAAACCGTAAAGCTCAACCTCAAAACCAGAGATGTACCCCATGGTTTCATGGTTGAAAAACTGGACATCAACGTAAGTATAGACCCGGGTGAAATCAATACTGTGGATTTCATTGCTGAAAAAAAAGGCGTTTATCAATTTTGGTGCTCCGTTCCTTGTGGTAGTGGACACAGGAGTATGGAAGGTTTCTTGATTATAAAATAGAAAAAGCTGCTGAAATTCAGCAGCTTTTAACTTATTTTTCAGTACTAGGTTTTTCCTCTACTCCCCCTCTTTGATAGTCTATGTCTCCCATCATTTCATACATGTCGTCCATCATTTCATGCATATTGCCCATCATCTGGTGCATGCTGTTCATATTATTCATACCACCCATCATTTGTCCGTATCCCCACATCATGCCGCCTGAGATACTTATACCGATTTTTTCTTTAGCCTCAACTTTGAAGTCAATCATATTTTTTTCTATCTTAGCTTGAAGCTGTGCCTTTTTATCGATTAATTTATCTATTTTTTTTGTGTCTACGCTTTCTGCTAACAGCTCCTTTTCTAATTCAAGGTTAAGTTTTCTAATTTTGAGCATGTCTTCCTGAACTTTATTTAAATACTTTAACTGAAGCTCTTCTAACTGAATTTTTTGTTCTGGACTAAGCTCCGTTGCTTGCTGCATGACGTTGTATCCCATACTCATTTTCGACTGCTGCGTAATGCCATTTTGATGCTGCATCATCCCAGTTTTGGGAGCAGTACCTCCATTTTCTGCAAATACTGCCATTGAACTTAACTACATCGCCGTTATTAATAGTTTTTTTATAAATTAATTCCTCCTTTTATATTTTAGTTACTTACTAATATTTGATTTCCAACGTTTCATTAGTAGAGAGTTACTCACCACAGAAACTGAGCTGAATGCCATGGCAGTTCCTGCTATTATTGGGCTTGCCATGGCAGTTCCTGCTATTATTGGGCTTAATAAAAATCCTGTAAGCGGATAGAAGACCCCTGCTGCTAATGGTATACCTAAACTGTTATAGAAGAAAGCCCAAAATAAATTTTGCTTGATTTTTCTCATGGTGTATTTTGATAAATCCATGGCTACTACTACATCTCTCAAATCTTCTTTTATTAAAACAATATCTCCCGACTCTATCGCTACATCTGTACCTGAACCTATTGCTATTCCGATATCTGCTTGCGTCAAAGCTGGGGCATCGTTTATCCCATCACCAACCATGGCAACCTTTTTCCCTTCCTGCTGAAGCTGTTTTACGCTGCTTGCCTTGTCCTGAGGCAGCACCTCAGCAAGAACTCTTTTAATACCAACCTGCTTTGCTATAGCCTCAGCTGTGCGCTTGTTATCCCCGGTTATCATTATTGTCTCGATACCATGCTTGTTTAGTGTTTCAATAGCTTTAGCAGAGTATTCCTTTAAGGTATCAGCCACAGCTACTATTCCAGACAAGTTTTGATCTATGGCAATAAGCATAGCAGTTTTCCCTTCACCTTCAAGCTGTTCAAGCTTATCCTGCGCTGATTTAAAATCAATTTTTTTGTCTTCCATGAGTTTACGATTTCCAAACTCTACTACAAGTCCATTGTACTCAACTTCTATTCCCTTTCCAGTAATAGAATTAAACTTATTTGGTTCCTCAATCTTTATTTGTTTTTCCTTTGCATAAGCAACTATCGACTCACCAAGCGGATGCTCTGAGTTTTTTTCGGCCACCGCAGCAAATAAAAGTATATCCTCTTCAGAATAATCTGAAATTGTAACGACATCTGTAACCTGTGGCTCCCCTTTTGTAAGAGTCCCAGTTTTATCAAAAACTATAGTATTTATTTTTTGGGCCATCTGTAAGCTCTCGGCGTTTTTAAACAGTATCCCTGCTTCAGCTCCTTTCCCGGTCCCAACCATGATGGCAGTTGGAGTAGCTAGCCCAAGGGCACACGGGCAGGCTATGATTAGAACTGCAACAAATATGGTAAGTGCGAAAGTAAACCCGCCAACGAAATACCACACTATACTAGATATAATAGCTATGCTGACAACTGTCGGAACAAAATAAGCCGATATTATATCTGCCAGCTTTTGTATAGGCGCCTT
Source organism: Ilyobacter polytropus (assembly GCA_003246855.1). Classification (GTDB taxonomy): domain Bacteria; phylum Fusobacteriota; class Fusobacteriia; order Fusobacteriales; family Fusobacteriaceae; genus Ilyobacter_A; species Ilyobacter_A polytropus_A. The sequence continues at coordinate 1,299 of QKCP01000049.1, read as the reverse complement.
ACTTCCCTGTGCATCTTCCACCATTTTTATTATCTGGGCAAGTGCTGTGTCCGCTCCAACCTTAGTCGCCTTAAACTTAAAGCTCCCTGTCTTATTTATGGTGGCGCCGATTACTTTATCCCCTTTAGACTTCTCTACTGGAATGCTTTCTCCGGTTATCATGCTTTCGTCTACACTTGAATACCCGTCGATTATATCTCCATCAACCGGTATTTTCTGACCAGGTTTAACCACAACTGCGTCTCCAACCACGACTTCTTCTACCGGTATCTCAAGCTCTTCGCCGTATCTTACTACAATTGCCGTTTTAGCGGAAAGTCCCATGAGTTTTTTTATGGCTTCACTGGTCTTACCCTTGGCTTTTGCTTCGAAAAATCTTCCGAGCAGTATAAAGGCAATTAGAAGTCCTGCTACCTCAAAATAAAGCTCTCCGTGGATACCTCTAATCATAGCCCAAATACTGTATAGAAATGCAGACCCTGTACCGATAGCTACAAGGGTGTCCATATTGGCTGTTTTCGCCTTTATAACCGACTTAATTCCTTTTGTGAAAAACTCATAACCTACTAATATGATAGGAAGTGTAATTATAAACTGTATTATTCCCATATTTTTGTCTATAATTTCAGGGATAGGTAATCCCATATGCATTCCCATGGCAAAATACAGCAGAGGTAGGCCTAGTATCATTGCGGTACTGGTCTTATATTTCAGCGAGCGTATCTCTTTTTCCCTTGCTTCTTTCTCTTTATCCTTAGCTTCTGTATCGAGAAAGTTCTCATACCCGGCATCCTTTATTATCTGCCTTATTTTCCCGGAATCTATTACTTCAGGGTCGTACTCTATGGATGCTTTTTCAGTTGGGAGCAGTTCTTTGCTCTTTATGCCCGGAAGCTTGTCCAAAGCCGATCCCACAATTCCCATGCAGTGAGGGTTGTCCATACCCATAACCTTCAGTTTCAACGATGAAGTGGTTTCAGGTTTTTTCACCTTATAACCGGTGTCAACAACGACTTTTTCAAGAAGTGCTTCTGTTATCATCTCAGGGTCATAGTTAATGGTAGCCCTGCCTGTTGCCAGATTTACATTTGCATCTTTTACTCCTTTTTGATTTTTTATATTTTTCTCTATCTTGATGGCACATGACCCGCAGGTCATATCTTCTATATTTAACACACACTTAGCAGACTCTTCTTGAGTTTCCTCCTTTGAAGGAGTCGCTTCGTCTGTTTTTCCCTTAAACTCTTCATAGCATTGTTTGCTGCAAAAATAATAAGTGATCCCATCCCTGTCCAGTTT
>QKCP01000152.1 GCA_003246855.1 Ilyobacter polytropus | reverse complement strand
AGTGCCCCTCTGCACTTAAACATAGAATCTTATGTAAATGGTGAAAAAAGGCAGTCTGGAAATACTTCTCAGATGATATACGGTATAGCACAGTTACTGAGCGAATTTTCCAAAGGGATAACACTCAAAAAAGGCGATATAATATCGACCGGTACCCCGGCAGGCGTAGGAATGGGATTTAACCCTCCAAAATATCTCAAAAAAGGTGATACTGTAGAATGCCGTATAGATGGGATAGGGATATTGATAAATAAAGTTAGGTAGCTTATTTTAAAATTAATATAGATATTTTGAAAGGTGGTTTTTGATGATATGGGAGGTGTTTTTAATTTAGTACTTAGTATACTATTGCTTATAGGGGTTGGATATTTCATAAAAAAAGTTGATTTTATTTCAGAAACCACTGTAAAAGAGCTGAGCAAGCTGGTAATAAATGTGATAGTACCTACACTCATAATAATTTCATTTAGCAGGGATTTTAGCGGAAAACTTCTTCAAAATGGATATAGCATAATTCTTTTCGCCGCTTTTTATTTTATTTTTGTATTTTATTACTACCGTATTTTGTATATATTTATGGGGAAAGAAAAAAGGGAGGTAATGGTATTTTTGTCCATGTTTGCCAATACTGTATACTTGGGCTTTCCTGTTATATATGAGGTGGTTGGTGAAATAGGCATATTTTACGCAGTGATCTACAATTTTGTTCATACGGTATTTTTGTGGACTCTTGGAGTCTCTCTGGTGAGTCATGAAAAGAAAAAGTTGGAGTTCAAAAATATATTAACACCACCTGTATTGGCGATGATGGCAGGGCTTGTCATGTTTAGTTTCTCCATAAAACTACCGATATTTATAGCAAATTCTTTCAAAATTTTGGGTGGGGCAGCCACACCTCTTGCAATGATAGTAGTCGGCTATACGCTCGCATCTCTTGAAAAGAATAATCTGTTTCAGGGAAAGTTAATATTGATGTCGATATCTAAACTATTTGTACTTCCAGCCGTAGTAATTTTTGTTCTTAGCTATTTTAAATTTGATAAGGACATAGCCGGAGTATTAGTTTTACAGTCTTCTATGCCTTGCTCCACACTTGCGGTTTTGATTGCTAGAAAATTTAAATCGGATTACCACTTAGTTTCACAGGCGGTTTTTATAAGCACCCTTTTCTCGATTTTATCCATTCCTTTTGCAGTTTATCTATATCAAAAATTTTTATAGAATAACTAGAACTCTTATGCTAGTATGCAGGGGGTTCTTTTATAGGCATGAATAAAAATATTTTTAATAGAAGTAAATGGATTCGGTAGTTTATTTTAAGATAGCCAGCTATAAAATTGTTTGTGAAAGTTTTTGAGATAGCATATAGATAAAATAAGCCGCATATGCGGCTTATTTTTGTTTTCCTATGAAAAGATTGGAAGTGTATTTTTCAAGTACATAGAAAAAGTAGAGTTTATTTTCCATGATTTTACGAAATGCTATTACATTTCGTGGTATCTTATAAAATTTATCTTCGTATTGGAATTTTACCCCCTGTTCGTTTAAAAACTCGATATCCCCGATCAATCCATATATACCGTACATGTCGTATATTTCACCTTTTAACTTGAATTCTATTTTGTATAAAATGTCCTCTTTATCAAAATCTGCTTTACTTATTTGAATAATATCACTGGACTTAACACCACCAAAAGGCATAGTGAATCTACCTCCTTTCATATATATATTTTACACTATAAAAACTTTAGAAAGCTTAAAAATAGGATAGACAAAAACAAAAGGTATAATTTTTTTAATCTACTTAAATGGATAAGTTGTAATTTAAAATGTTTAAAAGTTTTATTTTTATATTTATTTTTTTACTTTTATTCACCGGCAGATTTTGCGATAAAATGGAAAAAACTGCAAGCCTAGAGAGAAGACAGCAAGGTTTAGACAGCCTATGATGCCACCAGTATTAGTTTGCGCGGCCGAAGTAGATGGAGGTTATGTGAAAATATAATGAGATACAGTATCTTAAATAAAATTAGTGGTAAGCAGTTTGGAAATCATGAAAAATAAGGGATGCCAAAAGAATAATTCCTGATATGAAATTTAAAATTTTTAAACAAAATAGGAGGAAAAATAGCCTGTTTAAAGTATAGAATCACCAGGATAAAGCTAGTAAATACAGATTGCTGAGGGAGGTATTTCATGTTTAAATTTTTAAAAAAAGAACAAGGGGTACAGGATGAGATGTTTTGTTACCAGTGTCAGGAAGCAGCTAGGGGCGAAGGTTGTACAATAAGAGGCGTATGCGGGAAAATCCCAAGAGAAGCTAAACTACAAGACCTTCTACTGCATACAGTGAAAGGTGTGGCAGCATGCAGCTCTGTACTCAGAGAAAACGGTGAAGACCTTTCGGAAGTGGACTACTACCTGCTCGACTCCCTTTTCAAAACGATTACAAACGCAAACTTTGATGACAAGGCGATTATTGATTCTATAAAAAAAGGTATAGAGTTGAGGGATGGATTAAAAGAAATAATTAACGGGAAAGGATTTAAGGTAGAGAAAAAATATAAGGATTTGTTTAAATTTAAATATGAAGATGACGAAAAAGCATTGAAGTATGCCGAAAAAGTAGGGGTACTCAGGACGGAAGATGAAGATGCTAGGTCTCTTAGGGAGATGATAGTTTATGGCCTCAAGGGAATGGCTGCCTATACAGAACATGCATACCGTCTGGGAAAAGAAAGTCCTAAGATATACGAACATATGGAGAAAGCCCTACTGGCAACAGTAGATGACGATATGGGGGCTGACGACCTGCTGGCCTACGTTATAGACACAGGTAAGTACGGTGTAGAAGCAATGAGAATATTAGATGAGGCCAATACAGGTGCTTACGGCCACCCAGAGATAACAACGGTAAATATAGGCGTAGGTCAAAATCCAGGCATACTCATAAGTGGGCACGATCTGAAGGATATTGAAATGCTTTTAGAGCAGACTAAAGGCACTGGTATAGATGTATATACACACTCAGAAATGCTCCCAGCACACTATTATCCGGCTTTTAAAAAATACGAGCACTTTGTGGGGAACTACGGGGGATCTTGGTGGCACCAAACAAAAGAATTTGAGTCGTTTAATGGCCCGATTTTATTTACAACGAACTGCATAGTACCGCCTAGATCCAAGGCATTAAATTATAAGGAAAGGGTATACACCACCAACTCTGCGGGAATGGAAGGCTGCAAACATATATTAGCAGACGAAAATGGAAACAAAGACTTTTCTAAAATCATAGAACATGCGAAAAAATGTAAAGCCCCTGTTCAAATAGAAGAAGGGGAAATAATAGGAGGGTTTGCACACAATCAAATTGTGGCTCTTGCAGATAAGGTCATAGAAGCCGTACAAGCAGGGAAAATCAAAAAATTTATTGTTATGGCGGGCTGTGATGCCAGGATGCAGGATAGAAAGTATTATACTGAGTTTGCAGAAAAGCTTCCAAAAGACACAATCATACTTACTGCAGGTTGTGCAAAGTATAGGTATAACAAACTCCCTCTAGGGGATATAGATGGTATACCTAGAGTCTTAGATGCAGGGCAGTGCAATGATTCCTATTCTCTTGCTGTAGTGGCCATGAAACTACAAGAAATATTTCAACTAGATGATATAAATGAACTCCCTATAATATACAATATAGCCTGGTATGAACAAAAAGCCGTGCTGGTACTTTTGGCACTGCTCTACTTGGGAGTTAAAAATATACATATCGGACCTACCTTACCGGCATTTTTAACTGAAAACGTTACAAAAATACTTGTAGATAAATTTGCATTAGGTGGAATAACTACTGTTGATGAGGACATGAAAATGTTCTTCGGAGAATAAACTTAAAGGGGGTAAGATAAATGGCATATGTTATTAATCATGACGACTGTATTGCATGTGGGGCTTGTGAGCCTGAATGTCCTGTTAGCTGTATCACTTCACTTGACGACGGAAGAAGGAAGATAGACCCGGACGTGTGTGTAGACTGTGGAGCTTGCGCCGAGATTTGCCCGGTAGACTGTATATCACCGAAATAATAAAAATTGTGCAGCGTACATTGTTACGCTGCACTTTTGAGTTACCGACTTCAGGTATAACGTATGTAGTATAATTTATTTATAGGATGGGAATAATAAGGAGGTGTACTATGAAAAAAATCGTGTCGTTTTTAATTTTAAGTATTTTAATTGTAGCGTGTCAAAGCGTGGATCCATATACAGGAGAGCAGAAGGTAAGCAAAACCACAAAATATGCCATAGGAGGAGCGGTAGCAGGAGCTGTGGCTGGTCAGATTGCAGGTAAAGATACGGAGAGCACTTTAAAAGGAGCAGCCATAGGCGGTCTTGCGGGAGCAGGTATAGGAGCTTATCAGGATAAACAGGAAGCATTGCTTAGACAAAAACTTGCAGGTACAGGGGTAGGGATAAAAAGAGAAGGTAACATGATAGAGTTAGTTATGCCAAGCAACATAACATTTAAGTTGAACAGCAGCGATATATCAAGCGGTTTCTATGAAGTATTAGACTCGGTAGCTATCGTGCTAAAAGAGTATAACAAAACAAACATATACGTTTATGGTCATACAGACAGCACAGGTACAGACGAGATAAACAACAGATTATCCAAAGAACGTGCAGATAGTGTATCTAGATATTTGATAAGCAGAGGCATCGTTTCCTCAAGGCTTACAGCGCAGGGATATGGTTCTAAATATCCTATAGCTAGCAATAGTACAGATGCTGGAAGAGCACAAAACAGAAGGGTAGAGATAGAAATATTACCTATAGAATAAAAATAAGCCGGGCATGCTCGGCTTATTTTTATTAGTGTCAAAGCTTAAAAATGAAAAAAACGGAATATGAGTTAAAAAAAATTAACCGACAATCAACTGTAATTTAATACTGTTGTGATAAATATAATTATGCTAATTTTCAAATGAAACAATTTAAAATTTGCATGCGAAACTTTCGGATAAAAATCCTTTAAAAAATGTCTAGGAAAGACAGGGGCTAGATTCGAAGTTGAAAAAAAGTTTACAAGAAACTTGATTTTTTTATTTTTATGTGCTATCATTTAGTATAATAAGTTTTAAATCGTTTCAAAATCCTTTTCGGAATGTTTCTATTCACCAAAACTATATAACTTTTCTTTTTAAAATAATTCAAAACAAAACTTAAAAATTAATTTATCATTTCAATTATAATATATTTTATTTCATTTTAT
>QKCP01000024.1 GCA_003246855.1 Ilyobacter polytropus | reverse complement strand
TACACTTAAATTCTTTTATGTATGAGCCTATTTTAGATATGGATATTGTTGAACTTAAAAATCTATATAAAAGAGTAAAAGAATTGATAGAGGTATAGATAATACAAGAGACGACCGTCCTAGTCGTCTTTTGGTGAGTTTTGGATTTTTTTAAATATTTAAATTGAATTTCATATAAAGAGCAGGCTGATTTCCGTCAAAGATAACACACGGCAGATTATATTTTTTCGTCTTACGCTATCGCTGAGGACTCAAGAACATCATCTGTCCGTCCAACCGTTATATGATTAATTTAAAAACTAAAATAAATTTCAACAAATTTACTCTAATCTATGAAATGAATATTTAAATATCTTTTATAAAAAGTTCGCCCAATATTAAATGGCGACTTTTTTGTTTATAAGATATATATTCTTGGGCTATACACGTAATGCTGAAAAATCAGATGATTTACATAAAAATAACTAAAGCCAGCTTAATAACGCCTAATCCTATTTGCTTTGGGCAATCTTTAATAGGATCAAAAATAGAGTAGACTACTAATAGGCATGACGACCGATGGCTGTTATGCTGCCGTATACTGGCGATACAGAAAAATTATTAAATGACAGACGTTACCAGGAAAAAAATGTTAGAAGCGGAAAAGAATATAAGGATAAAAATGTTTGGCCTAGAAATTGATGGTCTTAATTTTTATAAATTTAAATGGTGAAAGCGGAAGGGCTGTGGTTTAAATGTTGCTGAAAATGGCTTTTAAAAATATGTTCCGCCATAAAAAAAGGACATTTTTGACAATGTCGGTTTTGGTATTCGGTATATATTTAGCAATTTTTTATGACGGGATATTAAAAGGGTTTATAGAAGATGCAGTAAAAACATATATTACAACTGATATCGGAAGGTACAAAATTTACGGCGAAAACTATTTTAAAGAAAGAGAGGATAATGATCAGATAGAATTTTTGCTGGAAGAGGACAAAATAAAAGAGATGCTGGCAGATGAACCGTTTTCGATAAGGCTTTCTTTCAACGGAACGGTTGGGAACGGCGAGAACGAAATCCCGGTTAAATTTTTGGGTGTATACAAAGAGCAGGAGAACAGCATATTTCAGCGTGATGAGAGCATACTATCGGGTGTGTTTCTAGAAAATGAAGACAGTGTTGTAGTAGGCAGCGGAGTGGCCGAGGCTCTAGGGGTGAAGCTAGGGGATGATATAACAATAGTCGGGAGGACAGTAAACAAAAGCATCAATGCCTACGACATGAAAATAGATGGGATAATCAAGACAAAGAATAACTTAATAGACGAGGGGACAGTATTTCTAGACATTAACTTTGCGAAAAAGTTCCTGAAAACTGAACAGATAAATGATGTAGTTGTGATGAGTGAATTGAACGAAAACAAAGTGAAAATCATGAAAAAAAGCGCAGATGTCATCAGTTATGAAGAGGAGTTAGAAGATATAATAGAGCTTATGAAATTTAAAGGAAAGGCGAGTAACGCCATTAGTTATTTAATACTTTTAATGGCGGCGGTAGGCATCGCAAATACAATGTTAATGGCGATGTTCGAGAGGGAAAAGGAAATCGGGGTTTTAATGGCGATGGGAATGGGGAATTCCAGAATTGTGCTGCTTTTTGTCATGGAAGGTTTTTTAATCGGCGTGCTCGGCAGTGGTATTGGTCTGATATTGGGGCTGATCACAAATTCGATAGTTTCAGCGTATGGGATACCTCTCCCAGTAGAGATGTACAAAGAGATGGGGATAGAGATGTTAATTCCTGAAAAAATGTTCGCCGTTGTAGATTTGAATATGTGCCTTAACTATTTTTTAATCGGCGTAGTCGTCGCAACGATAGCCTCTTTTTATGCAGCGTTTAAAGCCACAAAATACAATCCTATAGAAATTATGAGGAATTGAGGTGATTTTCAGATGTTAAAAATTGCGTTTAGGAACATTTTCCGGAATTCAAGAAGGACGTTGCTGACCATGCTAACCATTGTAATCGGGATAGGCGGATTAATCTTTGGCTATGGGTACATAGAGGGAATGGAAACCTTGATTAAAGAAGAGACTACAAGGTTGACAGGGGACATAAAAATAACGTCATCAGATTTCAAGATAAAATCTAAGACCTTCGACACCTCTTCTAATGTAGACATAGAAGAGGTAGAAGAAAAATTGAAGAATATAGAAGGGGTAGAAAACTATAAAGCTAAAATCAGTTTTGCTGGATATGTGTTCTACAAGGATAAAGATGAGGCCGCTATAGGGTTTGGTGTAGGAGAAAATGACTATGTGAGCGAAAGGGTATACGAAGGGGAATCCCTGAATTACTCAAAAGAAGATGAAATATTAGTAGGGAGAAAATTACGGGACAGGCTAAATTTGAACATAGGAGACGAGGTAACAATATTAACGGCAACTCAATATGGGTCTACATATGGATTAAACTATAGAGTGGTCGGGTTTTACGACATAGGGCCATCGTTAAATAAAGGGTTTTATATAAGTCTGGAAAATGCCATGTACCTACTTGATATGGAAGGATCCGCAACAGAGGTTATGGTAAATGTGGCAGATCAAAACCAAATAGATGAAGTGAAGGATAAAATTGTTGAGAATTTTTCTGAAGATGATTATTTGGTACAGAAATGGACAGAAATAGGTTTTGCGAGTGCAATAGAAATTTGGAATGTAGCAAAAATTATTATAGCAATTATACTTGGACTTTTGGCTGGGATAGGGATTTTTAATACGATGATGATGGCGGTTTTTGAAAGAAGAAAAGAGATAGGCGTAATGAAAGCGATGGGGATGGAAGAAAGAAAAATATTCGGGATGTTTATTACAGAAGGGCTTTTAATAGGCTTGATGGGGTCGTTAGGGGGCTTGCTTTTAGGCGGGACAGTGACCTACTGGATATCAAAAAAAGGGATATTCATAGGCCAGGCAATAGAGAAAATATCTACAGGAATAAACTTTGGCCAAAGAATATACACAAAATTGACCCCAGGTATGTTAGTGTTAGGATTAATAGTAGGTACGGTACTAGGAGTGGTGGCGACGATTATTCCCACAGTAAAAGAAATAAAAAAAGAGGCGGTAGAAAACCTTAGGGATTAAGGAAGTGAAATAGATGAAAAAAATATTAACAGCTGTATTGGGCCTGATCTTATCTTTTTCTGTATTGGGAGAAACAGCCCAGGAAATTTTAGAGAAAGTTGATAAAAATATGTCGCCTGATTCTTTAATTGCAAAATCGGAGATGATTATCCATAAAAAGGAAAAAGAGTATAAAAAGATAATGATTTCCTATGTACAGGGTAGTGAATCCCTCATAGAGTTTTTAAGCCCGGCAAGAGATAAAGGGACAAAATATTTAAAAAAAGAGGATAATTTGTGGTTATATCTTCCAAAAGCAAATAGGACACAAAAATTGTCAGGGCATATGCTGAGGAAAAGTATCATGGGTAGTGATTTCTCATATGAGGACCAGACAGATAAAAGTAAGTACACAGAAAGATATAATTCCAAGATAAAAGAAGATGGAAATACAGAGTATGTAATTGAGCTAGATTCAAAACCAAAAATAGAGGTGACGTATGATAAGCAGATAATGTGGATAGACAAAAATACCTATATGATAAAAAAAGCAGAGATGTATGCTGATTCGGGGAAATTACTGAAAGTAATGACGATAGATGAGTACGAAAAAATAGGGGACAGATATTATGCCACAAGGTTGAAAATGGACGATAAATTAAAAAAAGATTCGTATACAGAGGTAATAGTGTCGGATATAAAGCTAGATGAAAACATTGACAGCTCTATTTTTTCCATTAAAAATTTGGAGAGAAGGTAGAAGAACCAGTGTATTTTAGTTAGACCAGAGTAACTCATTCTTTAAAAAGAGTGGCCGCCTGCAGCTAAAGCTTGCAGGTGCCCACTCTTTTTAAAGTTTCTGTATTCATGGAATAGTTAAATATATCTGCTTGGTATTTAAAGCATAGAGCTCTGAGATATATTCGGTTTTAGCCAGGTTTCACAGGTAGAATGGGCGACGTTCAGGATAATTATGGCGAATAGCTTTATGTCATCCTTGCACAGGGAATGAAGGCTGATTTTGAAAGTAAAACGTACTCATTTTTTTATATTGCCAGATTAAGTAAATATGCAGAAATTAGCAGAATACCACAAATAAAGAGCACAGTCAACAATTCGCTTAGTCCAAAAGAATTCCAGTGGCTTTTTTTAGGCTGGCCACGTTTATATTGTAGTCATATATTGCCTGTATGTAGTTTGTTTTAGACTTGGTAAGAGCCACTTGATAATCAAGTAGTTCCAAACTTGTTGAGAGACCGGTTTTGTATTTCAGTACTGCAAGTCTATAATCTTCCTGAGCCTTTTCCAATATTTTTTCGCTTACTGAAATTCTTTTATTTGCTTCTTGGACTTCGAGGTATGCTTTCCTCACGTTAAAATCTATGAAGTCTTTAGTTTGTGTTACTATTTCTCCTGTTTTTTCCAAATATGCCCGTGCCTGGTTAATACGGGCATCTGTCTGTCCTGAGTCGTAAAAATTCCATATGGCAGCAACACCTATCGACCAATTCGTGTTGCCTGTCCCTGGGAATTCGTCATCGTTTTCAGAAAGGGCCATCTCAAAATTTAGGGAAGGTAGCTTTCCACTTTTGGCTATGTTTATCTCTTTTTCCGCCGATTCGTAATTTATCCTTGCCAGCATTAGTTCCGGGCGGTTTTTCTCGGCAGAATTGAGATACTCCTCCAGCGTTTGGGTTGCTTCTTCACGGACTAGGTTATCGCTGACAGATAAAGTAGTAGAGAGGGGTAGGCCAATTATGTTATTTAGCGTGATTTTTGCCAGCTCAACTCCGTTTTCTGCCTTGATGAGGTCCTGCTCGGCATCTGCCAGTTCTACCTCCACGTGAAGAATGTCTATCTTGGCGGCTGTACCAGCACTGAAAAATTTCTCTACAGTTTTCAAATGCTCTTTCAGACGTCCTACTGTTTCCTGGGATAGTTCTCTTAGGCGTAGAGCTTTGAGAAGACTGTAGTAGGCACTTGTTGTTTCATACTGCACCTGCTGCTTCACTTTAATGATGTTTATTTCGTTACTGTCCAGGTTCAGTTTTGCCAGGTTAATGTTACCTTCTGTTCTCCCACCTGTGTAAAGCGGAATAGAAAGGAGAACGGTGTTGTCGACACGGGAAGTCCTATTTTTGTATGCTTCTGGAAGAGGTTGGGATGGATCTGGTTCGTAGTATTTGGCAGTGGCTTTATAAGAAAGAACTGGGAGTTCACTGCTTTCGGCTTCTTTTTCCACCCAATGAGCTTGGTTTTTATCGGCTTCCGCTATTTTAATAGAAGAGTTATTCTTGAATGCAAGAGTTATGAGGTCCGGCAGAGTCAGTTGTGTGTCGGCCGCAAAGATATTTTCCGTCATAAGTGAGGTTATTATAAGAATAAGGCAAAACCGGACATATCCATATTTTATTATCATCATACCACTTCTTTCCGGAATAATTTTTAAATATAGTACATTGTCAAACAAGCTTTTTTTTGAACTTTAAAATACTTATGCCAAGCATTACTATAATAAATGTCAGCAGTGCAAAGGTCTGGGACCAGAGATAGTTTATTCCGATTCCCTTCAGTATAATTCCCCTCAAGATTTCGAGATAGAATGATATCGGAAGTAAGTTCCCTAAAAGGTTGAACAGTAGTGGCATAGATTCCCTGGGAAACATAAATCCGGACAACAGCATACTGGGAAGAAAAACAAAGACCGACATCTGCATCGCCTGCATCTGAGTTTTGGCAAAATTGGAGATCATTATTCCAAGAGTGAGCGATGCTATAATAAACAGAGATGTAAGAAGGTACAGCAGTCCCAGACTTCCCCTCATGGGTACGTCAAACACCAGTATTCCAACTATTAGAGCTAAAGTCATTTGAATATATCCCAAAAGAACATAGGGGATGATTTTTCCTAACATAAGTTCATATGATTTAATAGGGGTAACGATGAGCTGTTCCATTGTGCCCTGTTCTCTCTCGCGCACAATGGCCATGGAAGTTATCATTACCATCGTTAAAGTGATTACCACCCCGAGAATTCCAGGTACCATGTAGAAAGCTGATACAAAGTCAGGATTGTACCATGGACGGATACGAATGTCGTATGCATTGACGTTGATAGAGGCAGAACCGGGTATTTTTTTCAACAAAATTTCTTTGGATTTCATTTGGGCGATTAATTGGGCTGAACTTATTGCAGACGATGCGGTCAAAGAGTCTGACGCATCAACTATCATCTGTACTGCAGCATTTTTTCCGTGCTTGAGGTTTTGTGAGAAATCTGGTGGGATTATAATCCCTGCCTTGGCATCCCCTCTATCGATAAGCTCAGTGATTTCCTGATAGCTGTTTACAACATATTCGATATCAAAATAGCCGCTGGCTTCAAGAGACGACAGAAGATCCCTCCCTTCCTGCTGTAGAGACTGATCGTATACGGCAGTGGCCAGATGCTTTACATCTGTATTGATTGCAAATCCAAAAAGTAGGAGCTGAATTACTGGAATTGCCACCATCATGGCAAAAGTCAACCTGTCACGGCTCATTTGAATAAATTCCTTTTTTAGTAGTGCTGTTAACCTAGTCATAATATCAACTCCTTACGGCTTAGTTTTACTAGGTATACAAAGACATCCTCCAAAGTAGGATGGATTATCTCGAATGAATAATCTTTAAAATCCGATAAATTTTCAGGCAGTGTCAGGATGTGTAGCCCGTCGCCGAAAACATAGGCATCTAAATAACTTAATTTTTTATATTTAATCTCTTCCAGTAGCGACATGGGCTCCTGAGAGTGAATTTCAAGCAAAGTTTCTTTTATTATTTGTTTAATCTCACCTGGAGAACCGGTCGCTATAAGATTGCCTTCGAAAATGAACCCGATTGTGTCGCAGTGCTCTGCTTCGTCCATGAAGTGTGTTGTTACCATGACTGTAGTTCCGTCCGAGGCCAGCTTATAAATTATATCCCAGAACATTCTCCTAGATTTTGGGTCTACTCCACCTGTTGGTTCATCCAGAAAAAGTATGGGCGGTTTATGAAGTATAGAGCAGCCTAGAGCCAGTCTCTGTTTCCAGCCTCCTGAAAGGTTAGAAGTCATCTCATTTTCACGCCCCTCAAGATTAGCCATCTCTATCATTTCTGCAATACGTTTATATTTTTTTTTAGGATCCAGACTGTATAAGCCGGCATAAAACTCTAGATTTTCATAGACGGTAAGGTCATTGTAGAGACTAAATTTTTGAGACATATAGCCGATCATAGATTTGATTTTTTCTGAATCTTTTTGAATGTCAAGCCCCAGTATTTTTCCTGAGCCGGAAGTAGGTTCCAGGATGCCGCAGAGCATTCTGATAGTGGTGGACTTTCCTGAACCGTTTGGACCCAGGAACCCGTAGATATTTCCTGGTTTTATACTGAAGCTTATCTGATTTACCGCCACAAAATCGCCAAAAGCCTTAGTCAAATTATTGATTTCAACTACCTTCATGATGGATTTACCTCCTCTGCTAAGGCTACAAAAATATCCTCCATGGTTGGTAAAATTTCTCTCATAGAAAACACGGGCAAACCGACTTTTTTTAAAACCTCTCTTACTATGGGAGTAGCTTCGTCCGGGTTATTTACAACTAGATGATATTTTTCACCAAAGGCGTTTATATCTATTATCTCAGGACACTCAACAAGATGTTGTCGTACAGACTTGCTTGGTACTGTGAGCTCCAATAGACGGTATGGGTAGTCTACCTTTAGCTTTTTTGGAGAATCGCAGGTAATTATTTTTCCGTGATTTATAAATGCCACTCGTGTGCACAGCTCCGCTTCATCCATGTAAGGGGTGGATACGACTATTGTCATTCCATCTCTGTTCAAGTTATAAAGCATTTGCCAGAATTCTCTTCTTGATACAGGATCTACCCCTGTAGTAGGTTCGTCTAGAAAGAAAAGTTTAGGTCTATGCATGAGTCCTGCAGCCAGTGAAAGTTTCTGTTTCATACCACCTGAGAGGTCTTCTGCCAGCCTGTGTTTGAATGGGTGGAGGTTAGTGAAGTTCAGGGTTTTTTCAGACAACTTTTCAATATTTTTTTTGGAAGTACCGTACATTGAGCCGATGAACCTTATATTTTCGATTACAGTGAGATTGCCGTAGAGACTAAATTTTTGGGGGATATACCCTATATAGGGTTTTAAATCTTCTATTTTTTTCTGCCCCATTACCTCTATTGTGCCGCTGTCTTTTATTAGGAGCTCTAAAATCAATCGTATGGTGGTCGTTTTACCGGCTCCATCCGGACCAACTATTCCAAATATTTCTCCTTCATTTATGTCTAGATTGATATTATCAACTGCGATAAGATTTTTAAATTTTTTGGAGACGTTTTTCAGTGAAATTATCATTTTAACACCACATCCGCAGGCATTCCAGGCTTAAGAATTCCATCTTTGTTTTCAAGCTTTACCTCAACGGCGAAGACAAGATTGGCCCGTTCGCGTTGAGTGATGGACTGACGCGGTGTGAATTCGGCTGTCTGGCTTATTTCTTTTATTGTACCCTTAAAGATTTTATCGGGATAGGAGTCGATTTTTACATCTGCCTTTTCACCGAGTTTTATAAGCCCTAACTGTGAGGAGGCGACGTAAATTTTGACCCAGCAGTCGCTTAAATCTGCTATGGTATATACTGGTGATCCCACAGCTACGAATTCACCGTTTTCATAATTTTTACTGAGGATAGTTCCGGTTATTGGGGTTGTTAAAACAGTGTCTTCCAGCATAGAGCGGCTGATTTCTAGAATTGATCTGCTTCTCTCTACTTCCTTCTCTTGGGCTTCTATAAGGTCTGGGCGAGTTCCTTCTTCAACTAGGCTGAGGTGTTCTTTAGCTGAAGTGAGTGAATTAAGCGCAACTTCAAGTGAAGATTTGATGTTGTCAAATGCTTGGGCTGAAATAGCCCCTTGTTCGTGTAGAGTTTTGTACCTGTCATAGTCAGATTTGGTTTTCTTGTAGACAGCTTCGGAAGAGTTTAACGCTGCTTTTGCTTCTTCCAGCTCTTGGATCCTCGGGCCTTTTTTCAAATCAGCTAGCTGAAACTGTGCTTTTTTAAGTGCTGCCTCATCTTTTATCACTTGGATTTCCAGATCAGGGCGAGATATTTTAGCCACTATAGTACCCTTTTCTACATTGTCTCCTGATTCGTAGGCTACGTCTTTTAAATATCCGCTTACTTTTGTTGTGATGTCTACATCGGTTACTTCTATGGTTCCGGTAGCGGTTATTCCTGTTTCCTTATTCCAGTAGAGTTTGTAAAGTGTAAGGGTGATCAATAATAGAAAAACTATTCCTGCAACAATAAATTTTTTCATTTAAAAACCTCCTGATTGTGCAACTTCATAAATGATTATGTTATATCTTGTTACTTATTGACAGCAATAATTTTTATTTTTTCAATGCATAATGTTTTAAAATATCGTCGGTTTTAGCTAGGTTTCTACAGGTCTCTCTGGCTATATTCAATATTATCAGGGCAAAGAGCTCTATGTCGTCTTTGTATAGAGAGTGGAGGGCGGCTTTTGACAGTACAATTAGCTCGGTTTTTTCTATGCAGATGGCACTTGCAGTGTGCGGCATTATCCCGATGAGAGAACTCTCGCCAAAACACTCTCCCGGGTGGAACTCAAATAGCTGAAGAGGGGTGTAGTCCTCTTCTATGAAAAGCCTTACCCTGCCGGACTCGACTATATAAATGTGCGTAGGGGATTCCCCCTGCCTGAATACAATTTCATCTTTTTTATAGCTTGTTTTTTCCAAAATTCTGAAGATTTTATAAAGCTGTTTTTCTGAAAGACCGCCAAAAATTGCTATTTTATCTAAAATGGGAAGTATATTTTCTATATCTAAAAGCGGAAGATACTCTTTGCTCATAAAACCCCTCCATATTTTAATCATATGCCGATTTAAACCATTTGATACAGTGCGGCGAACATTAAAAAAAACATAATACTATCTTACTGTATTTTCGTAAAAAACCTCTAAAGCATACGAAAATATGGCAGTTTTTGATGCTTTTTATTTTTATTATAAAACTCATCAAATATTTATTTAGTGATTTAATTTTTTCTTTAGAACTTAATTTCATTTTATCATATCTGTTGATTACGTTTGTAATACCATTAATAATTATAACCTTAAAATTTATATATGAAATAAAAAAAACAGCCGTAGCTGCTCTAATAACTTTTTTAGATATTACTATTTATAATTTAATATCTTTAAATACATTTTCCATAGCTTTTTGAGTTAATGTTTTTCCATAATTTTCATCACAACTTTCTATTTGATGCTTTTTTTCTTTATCTCTTTCTTCTTTAGATTTATAAATTTTTTCAGAGTAATGAAGAGAAAAAGGTACGCCATGTATTTCTATTTTTTCTCCAATAGCTTCAATATGCAAAATTCCATTATCATCAGTCCAAATATTTCCCATCTGAGGATGCGAAGAATCATAAACCTTTAATTCATTTCCATGATAAATTATTGCTTTTACTGACATGATTAAGCCCCCTTAAAATATTTTATTTAAAACTAAAAACCAAATAAATACTAATAAATTATGTTTCAATGCTATCAGCATAACCTTTTAAAGCACATTCAAAAGTTAATAAACGTCTCTAGATAAAGCCTCAGATAAAACTTTTACTCCTTCATCCATAAAATACCTTTTATTTTTATCTTTAAAAACAACATCACTACCTTTTATAAGTATTTAGGAGTTTCAAAAATAGCACTAGAATATGATTTTTTTAATATCATCAGTTGCATCAATTTTTTTATTCTGTTTATCAGTAACAACTTTAATATCAATATTAGGTTTATAATTTAATCCTAAACTTTGTTGCCACATTTCCCACCATTCAGTTATAATTATATAATTTTTAGAAAAATAACTTCCTTTAACAACAAGCAAAACATGAAAATGTGGATGATAAGTATTAAAATATTTAGAATAAGGGCCTAAATTTCTTGTAACTTCTAAAACTGTAAAATATCCTAATAATTTTTTGTAAAAGTTAAGAATAAAAATCTAGTATCAACTGGAGCTTTAAGTGATTTTTACTCCATATTACTGGGATTAAATAAAGTTGTAGTGTTTTCTTATGCTTTTGGTTATTTTCCAGGTACATGCCATGCCGGCAGGGAATAGGACGTAGTCGCCGGGGAATATCTCTACGGCTTCTCCGCCTTCAGAGGTGACTACGACATGACCCTCCAAAATATAGCATACTTCGGTCTCACCATAAAACCATGGGAACTCGGAGACCTCCTTTTCCCAGATGGGCCACTTTTTTATCTCTTCCAGATTTTCCTTTGGGATATTCTTTTCGATTTTTATCTTCATAGACAACCTCCTTATTGCTTTAAGACAAATATATCATAATTTTTTACGGGCCACAAATTTAATTTTTGCTGGATACAGTAGCATTTCAAGCTGGATTCACATTTTAAAACTGTTATTGATTAATTATCGTAAATTTGAGTTAGGACTTTTATAGGATTAAGATAAAAATATGAAAAGTTATCTATACTGTACAGAAATTAAAAAATTCTTGACAACTGTTTTATGGTGGTGATATACTTTCAGATGTAAAAACTGAATATTCTATGTTCGCTAGGGGAGCCTTTTGGCTGAGAGGTAGTTTACCGACCCTTTGGACCTGATCTGGGTAATACCAGCGGAGGGAAGCGTGTCGTGTCTTTAATTGTTAATGAAAGTTTAGATTTTTAACTTTGTAGATAAGGCCGTATAACCTCGTGTTATACGGCTTTTTTGTTTCTAACAGCACCAATCTATAAAAATAAAATAGCTACGATTAGTAGTATGAATGAGGCCAATATAAAAGGGTACAAAGAATGGTAATAAAAAGGTTTAAATATAAGTGGTTTAAACTTCAAGTAAGGACCCTCCTTTTTGAAAAATTTTAAGGATATTATATATCTTTTTAGTTCAAGTTCTGTATGAATTCGGTAAAAACAATGTAAATCAAATATTTATATAAATTTTTAAAATATTTCGGAGGTGAAGATGTGGAAATAAAGGTAAACGGGAATATGGAGACTCTGGAAAACAGCATGAACCTTTTTGATTTTGTGTCAAGCAAAGGGTTAGAGCACAATGGAGTGGTACTTCTCGTGAATGACGAGATAGTAAAAAGGGAATTTTGGCCTGAAAAAGTTATAAATGAAAATGACAGCTTAGAAGTTTTACGTTTTGTATCAGGTGGATAGAATAAAGGGGGATAACTATGGATAAATTGATATTGGGTGGAAAAGAATTTAAGAATAGACTTTTGACTGGAACAGGCAAATTCGCATCGAAAAATATAATACCGGATATGTTAGCAGCCAGTGAATCTGAGATGATTACCATGGCGCTTAGAAGAGTGGATTTTTCATCCCCTCAAGAAAACATACTGAACTATATACCAAAAGATGTAAACCTGCTTCCGAATACTTCTGGTGCAAGAAACGCCGAAGAAGCCATAAAAATAGCTAGGATAGCAAGGGAAGCTGGGTGCGGCGACTTCATAAAAATAGAGATAATAAACGATATGAAATACCTTATGCCGGATAATGAAGAGACCATCAAGGCTACCAAAGTATTAGCTGCTGAAGGATTTCACGTATTACCTTACATGATGCCGGACCTTATCGCTGCTAAAAAAATGGAGGAGGCAGGAGCTGTTGCAGTAATGCCGCTTGGTTCACCTATAGGCTCTAATAAAGGACTTCAGACAAAACATATAATAAAAATGCTCATAGAAAATGTGAACGTACCTATAATAGTTGATGCGGGTATAGGTAAACCTTCCCATGCCTGTGAGGCAATGGAGATGGGAGCTGCTGCAGTGCTTGTGAATACTGCAATTGCCGATGCACAGGACCCGGTAGTTATGGGAAGGGCGTTTAAGTTGGCAGTTGAGGCAGGAAGGGCGGCATATTTATCGAAAATGGCAGATGAAAAAGAATATGCAAGCGCTTCTTCGCCGCTTACAGGTTTTTTACATGATTAATTTGAGAAGGGTGATTTTATGTCGTATTATGAAATAATTAAAAAATTTGAGGGGTTTGACTTTGACGCCTACTTTAGCAATGTAACAGATGAAGATGTCTTAAAAAGCATACAAAAAGAGAAGTTGAACCACTTGGATTTTTTGAATCTTTTATCGGATAAAGCCAAAAATCACTTGGAAGCTATGGCCAGAAAGGCCCACATGTTGACTAGGCAAAATTTTGGTAGGACAATATCGCTATACATACCGATATACGTTTCGAACTACTGTACCAACAAATGCGTATACTGCGGATTCAACCAAGAAAATAATATAAAAAGGAAGCACTTGAACCTGGAAGAGATAGAAAAAGAAGCAATCGAGATAGCTAAAACAGGTATAAAACACATACTACTTTTGACAGGCGAAGCCAAGGAACTCATAACCATGGAATACCTGATGGACGCAGTTAAAATACTGAAAAAATATTTTGCTTCTGTATCCATCGAGATATTTCCCTTGGAGATTGAAGAGTACCAAGCTTTAAAGGAGCTTGGGGTTGACGGACTTACCATATATCAGGAGACATATAACGAGGAGATATATGATGAGGTACATCTGTCTGGACAAAAAAAAAATTATTTGTATAGGCTGAATACGCCGGAAAGAGGTGCTAAGGCAGGGCTTCGTACCGTGACTACAGGTACTCTATTCGGTCTGGGAAAATTAAAAGAGGAAGCTTTCTTAAACGGGATGCACGCAAAATACTTGATGGATAAATACCTCGGGACTGAGGTTGGCATCTCTCTTCCTAGGATAAATAATGCCGAGGGGGGCTTTCAGACCAAGTATCAGCTAGACGACAAGACTTTCGTTCAGTTCATATTGGCGTACAGGATATTCATGCCTAAAGTAGGTATAACCGTGTCTACCAGGGAAAGGGCTGAGTTCAGAGACAACCTATTGAAGCTAGGGGTTACAAAATTTTCTGCAGGATCTAAGACTAGCGTTGGCGGCTACCAAGAAGAGGATAAGTCTACCGAGCAGTTTGAAATATCCGACAGCCGTAGTGTTGAGGAAATTGTTAGTATGATAAAATCTAAAAACTACCAAGTAATTTATAAGGATTGGGAGCTGATAGTATGAGAATAGGGATAGCAGGAGCAGGAGGTTTGGGTTCTAACGTGGCAGTAAACCTAGTAAGAACCGGGGTTAAAAAATTGAAAATAGTTGATTTTGATGTAGTAGACGAGTCGAATTTAAATAGACAGTTTTACTTTATGGACCAGGTAGGAAGGCCAAAGGTTGAGGCTTTGCGTGAAAACCTTTTAAGGATAGCACCTGACCTAGATATTGAAATTGTAAATGAAAAATTGACTAGAAAAAACATGAGGAAAACATTTAATGAGTGTGAAATTTTAGTAGAGGCATTTGATAAAAAAAGCTACAAATCAATGCTTATAGAGGAATGTCTTTTTCATAAAAAACTTATCGTAGCAGCGTCTGGAATAGCCCACCACGATATAGATAGAATAGAGATAAAAAATGTAGGGCAGAGGCTCTGTATAGTCGGTGATTTCTCGAAGGATATAGAAGAATACAAGACCTACTCTACAAAGGTGTCTATTATATCAGCAATGATGGCCAGTATAGTCCTCGAAAAAGGGGGATTTTATGAAGACGGGGATGCATAGAATACTAGATGCAAATGTTAACAGGGCTGCTGAAGGTATAAGGGTGCTAGAAGATGTGCTTCGTTTTCATTTTGAAGATGAGGTGCTGACAAAAGAGTTTAGGAACATGCGCCATACTCTAAGGAAGTCTCTTCAAGAAATGGACGATAGTTTCATAAACTGTAGGGATTCCCAGCACGATATAGGCAGGGAGATAAGCAGGACCAGTACCCTAGATAAGAAAACAAGCTTGAAGCAGCTTGTGAACGCAAACTTCAAGAGGGTGACAGAGGCCCTTAGAGTCATAGAAGAAACCCTTAAAATAATCGGGCATTATGCTGTTTCCAAAGACATGGAGGGGCTGAGGTATCAGGCGTACTACTTGGAAAAGGAGTACGGAAAGAAGTTTAAAAAAGAGATACCACTAGGCATCTACGGTATAACCGGAGAGAAGTTTGCAAACGGGAAGTCAAACTTGCAGTGCGTGAAAGAGATGATAGAAGCAGGGATAAAGATAATACAGTACAGGGAAAAGGATAAGCTTCACCGCGATAAAATAGAGGAAGCAAAGAAGATAGCAAAACTATGCCGTGAAAATGGAGTGCTACTTATAATGAACGACCATGTGGATTTGGCCGTTTTAGTGGATGCAGATGGGGTTCACGTTGGACAGGATGACATGAGCATAGCAGATGTGAGAGCTATAATAGGAGAAGGGAAGATAATCGGGGTATCTACCCACAGCCCAGAACAGGCAAAAAAAGCCGAAGAACAAGGAGCGGACTACATAGGTGTAGGACCGATATTTAAAACTACTACTAAAGATACGGCCCCGGTAGGACTAGAGTATCTGGAATATGCAGTAGCAAACGTCGAGATTCCCTTTATAGCCATAGGTGGTATAAAAGAACACAACTTAGACGAGGTAATAAAACGTGGCGCTAAAAGAATCTGTCTTGTAAGTGAGGTAGTAGGTGCCGAAAACATAAAAGAAATGGTTTCTAGGATAAATTCAAAACTTTAAAATCAGGAGGGAAATTAATGTTATATACAACTCAAATGGATGCTGCTAAAAAAGGGATTTTTACAAAGCAGATGGAAGATGTAATAAGGGATGAGCAGATAAGCAAAGAAGAACTTATGGAAAAAATTGCAACAGGGAAAATAGTAATACCTGCAAATAAAAACCATAAAAATCTTAGAGGAATAGCAGTAGGAGAAGGAACCAAGACAAAAGTTAACGTAAACCTGGGAGTATCAGAGGATAAATGCGATCCTAATGCGGAACTTGAGAAAGCTCAAACGGCAGTAAAATATAAAGCTGATGCAATAATGGACCTAAGTACTTTTGGGGATACAGCTAAACATAGGAGAAGGCTGGTTGAAGAGATTCCTGTAATGATTGGGACTGTTCCTATGTATGATGCCGTAGCTAAATATGGAAAAAATATTAAAGACATGACAGAAGAAGATCTTTTTAGAGTAGTTGAAGAACACGCAAAAGACGGAATAGACTTCTTAACTATACACGCAGGATTTAACAGAGTAGCTGCAGAAAGAGTGGATAATAATCCTAGACTTACTCACATCGTAAGTAGAGGAGGGTCTATATTATACGAATGGATGAAATTAAACGACAAAGAGAATCCTTTCTACGAGCACTACGACAGATTATTGGATATATGTGAAAAATATGATGTTACTTTAAGCCTTGGTGACGGACTTAGACCTGGAAGTATAAAAGATTCAACAGATGCCCCTCAAATCCAAGAACTTATTATTCTTGGAGAACTTACAAAACGTGCTTGGAAAAGAAATGTACAGGTCATGATAGAGGGACCTGGACATGTGCCTTTGAATGAAATTGTAACAAATATGCAAATTCAGAAGAAACTCTGCCACGGAGCACCGTTCTACATTTTAGGACCTATTGTAACAGATGTAGCTCCTGGGTATGACCATATTACATCAGCTATTGGTGGGACGCTGGCAGCAGCCAATGGAGCAGACTTCCTATGTTACGTAACTCCCGCTGAACATCTTAGACTTCCTGATCTGGCTGATATGAAAGAAGGGTTGATGGCTTCTAGAATAGCAGCACATGCAGCTGATATAGCAAAAGGTGTAAAAGGAGCTATAGAGTGGGATCATAAAATGAGTGAGGCGAGAGGAAATCTTGATTGGAAAACAATGTTTGACCTTGCGATTGATCCGGAAAAAGCCAGAGAATATAGAGCATCATCGATGCCTATAGATGGAGAAGTTTGTACAATGTGTGGAGATCTATGCCCTATTAAAAGGACCAAAAAGGACGCGTAATTTGAAATGTAAAGAGAAAATGCCTAGGTGTTTTCTCTTTTATTATTTTTATCCAGTGAAGCTTTATAAAAAATGAAGAAGAAAGAATTAGAGGTATTTAAATGAGAATTTGCCTTTTGGTGCAATTGGCTTAAAAATATTATTTGTGGGTATGACTTTTTATGATATAATTCTAGGACATTTAAAAATTCAGAGGGGTAATTTGATGAGTAAAATAGAGTTTAAGGGAAGTGTGATTTTAAATCCGGTGCCTGTTGTCCTAGTAACTTCTAGAAATAAGGATGGGAAAGACAATGTGTTTACAGTGGCATGGACAGGAACGGTATGTACTAAGCCGCCGATGCTATCTATCTCGATAAGGCCTGAGAGACTTTCCTATGAATATATAAAAGAATCCATGGAATTTATAGTGAATCTTCCAAGTGTGAAATTGGTGCATGAGACAGATTACTGCGGAGTAAGGTCTGGGAAAATTGAAGATAAGATTCAGAAAATGAAATTTACTATGAGAGAGGGGACTCACGTGGCAGCCTCCTATATAGAGGAATGCCCTGTTAACATAGAGTGCAGAGTAAAGGATATTATCCCTTTGGGGTCACATGACCTTTTTATAGCTGAGGTTCTTGGTTCTCATGTGGATTCGTCAATTATGGATGATAAAGGGAAGATCCGTCTTGAGTGGGCCGATCTTATAAATTACTGTCACGGAGAGTATTTTCCCATGGCAGAGGAACCCATAGGGAAATTTGGATTTTCAGTTGCAAAGAATAAAGTTGTAGCAAGGGCAGACAACTCCAAGAAAAAGCCAAGGCAGGAAAAAAACAATAAAGAATTACAGAAAAAAAGCAATAAGACAAAAAGTAAAGTAGAAAAAGATAGACCTGGATATAAAAAGAAAGGTAAAACCAGATAAACAATGATATAAATATCAGCTAAAAAAGCTGATAGTATGAAATAGTTAGCAAAAATTATCTTAAATTGTTGATTATTTGGTGAAAATTGGCATACAATAAATTTTGCACCTTTTGTTTCAAAGAAGGTCAAATTAATAAACAAAGTGAAAAAATACATTAAATTGAGATTAACTCATACTAAAAAAACAAAAAAACATTGACACAGAGCCGTTTTTTTTATAAAATTCATACATTAAAAAGAAATAGAGAGATCTTATCAAGAGTGGTGGAGGGACTGGCCCTACGAAGCCCGACAACCGGTACCACGGTATACGGTGTCAAATCCTGCAAAGTGAATTCGCTTTGAAAGATGAGAAAAAGAGCTTTTGAGTATAAGCTGTACTTAGCTGTTTTTCTTATGGAAAACAGCTTTTTTTATTAATTCACTATTTCAGACTTGAATTAGATTAAATGATAAATGATTTAGGGAGGAATTTTAATGCTGATAAGTGACATCTTCAAAAAGAAAAAACAGGTCATATCGTTTGAGGTATTTCCACCAAAAAGGACCTCTTCTATAGATACCATCTATAAGACTATAGAAGGACTTTCTGACCTTCCTATGGATTATATAAGCGTTACATACGGGGCAGGCGGAAGCGGAGGAAGCCAAACCTTGGAAGTTGCGAGCCTTTTAAAGGATAAGTACGGGATTGAACCTTTGGTTCACCTCACTGGGATTAATTTCAATTCTGAGGAATTAGACCAGTTTATAGAACAGATAAAAGACAGAGGCCTAGAGAATATACTAGCACTTCGTGGGGACCTTCCTGAGGGGCTTAGCATCGAGGAAGCTAAAAAAAGAGAGTTCCCAACTGGAGTTGACCTTGTAAAATATCTTAAAAACAAAGGTTCGTTTTCAGTGGGGGCGGCTTGCTACCCAGAAGGACACATAGAATCTAAATACTCCAAAGATGACCTTCTCTTTATGAAGGAAAAGGCAGATAACGGGGTAGACTTTTTTATAAGTCAGCTTTTCTTCGAGAATGAAAACTTTTTTGAGTTTGAAAGGGAAGCTAGAAAACTAGGAATAACAGCACCTATACAGGCAGGAATAATGCCGGTTATAAACAAAAAACAGATACAAAGAATATTATC
>QKCP01000087.1 GCA_003246855.1 Ilyobacter polytropus | reverse complement strand
TCTTCTCGAAATTTCTCTTTTAGATAGTCCTTTAGCTTGTAATTTTGCTATATTTTCTCTTTCAATTATGCTAAGATGATTGTAACCTTTCATAGAAGACTCCTTTGTAAATGTTTTTGTGGTGACTACATTCTACAGGATTTTTTATGAGAGGTCTTTTTATTTTAAGTGGTGCACTTGTTTTGATAATACACCACTTAAATTATCCTATTATTCTCTAAATTTGGAATCGCAAGTATATAAGATAAAACAAATAAATTTAGCCACCTTTTCAAGAGAAAGAATAGCCGAATTTTGCAATGCTTTTATTATTGTTTCACAAATTTAGATACCAATGGTGATGTTTCCCCTCTTCGAAGGAAATGACCTGATAGACCCTCTCCAAGAAATTCAGTGAACCATGATTCGTGTTCTATTTCCTTGTTTAGTATCGCCAAAGCCAAATCGTAGGTGTGGTTGTCTTTCCCAGCTGTCATGTTGCATATTTCTGTGTAGCCTTTAACTGCACACCTTTCAGCCTTACCAACACTTTAAATATTTACTCAACGTATGTAGGGTCTTTTGGCAGGTTGGCAGGTGGGCATGCATACATATCGTCCGGGAGTTTGTCGCCTAGCTTGTATATCCTAGGCACAAGAGCCTCGAAGTGATTCCTATCTTCTATCCTAGCAATTTCAGCTATTTCTTTTATTCCCTCACCTTTTAAACCGATAAGATTCGCTCATGAGCATTGCATAATATTAAAATGTAGTCAAGTCAGCTTACAACGGAATAATAGGAAATATGTCAAGCTCAACCTGAAATAATTTATTATTAAATCTAATTTAGTTGTATTCTTTAAGGATGCGGAACACGAATTTATGTTAAAACATTTAAAAATAAGGAAATAAAGAGAGTTCAAAGTATATAAATAAATAAGCGGTCGAAAGTTTTAGCGTAGCAGAGTCAAGTGATTTTTTTAATATACTTGGAGTTTTATTAGGAGGGGGTAAGGATGAAGGTTACAGTTGCCCAGCTTAATCCTGTGGTGGGGGACGTGGAAGGAAATTTAAAGAAAATTACCAATGCACTGGAACAGTGTAGTCGAGATTCTGGCGAACTGCTGGTACTTCCGGAACTTTTCCTTGTAGGCTATCCGCCAAAAGATCTTTTGGAGAGGCAGTGGTTTATATCTAAGGTAAAAAAAGGGATAGAAGAAATAAAACATATCTCTAAAAATTACCCTGAAATAGGCATCTTGGTGGGGGCACCTACACCCACTGGAAAGGATATCGGTAGAGGGTTGTACAACTCTGCTGTTTTTATATGCAATGGGGAGGAGCTGTTTACCCAGCATAAATCCCTTCTACCTACATATGATGTTTTCGATGAAACTAGATATTTTGATACTGCCTATGAAGTGCATGTAGTGTCGTTTAAGGGTGAAAAGCTAGGCATATCCATATGCGAAGATATATGGAATGACCCTGAGATATGGCTAAAGAGAAACTATCCTTTTGATCCAATAAAGTGCCTGGCAGAAAAAGGAGCAACTCTTTTTATCAACCTGTCCGGCTCGCCTTATCATGTTGGGAAAGAAGAAATTAGATATAGCATAGTCTCCAATCATGCAAGAAAGCATGGGATACCTTTTGTATTTGTAAACCAAGTTGGGGCCAACGATGACCTCATATTTGACGGTAACAGCATGTGCGTGGACAAAACTGGAGAACTTTTAGAAGCTTTTCCAGCTTTTGAAGAGCGCATAAAAACAGTAGACCTCTCACTTGAGGGCGGGAAAATAAAATATATTTCGCAAGAGGAGATAGAGAGTGTGCACGATGCTCTGGTGCTGGGGGTACAAGACTATATGAAAAAATGCGGCTTCAAAAAGGCGGTAGTAGGGCTATCGGGCGGCATGGATTCGGCACTGACTTGCTGTATTGCAAAGGAAGCTATTGGAAGTGAAAATGTACTTGCAGTGGCTATGCCGTCTCCTTATTCTTCTAAAGAGAGTGTGGATCATTCTATTGAACTTGCTAAAAATCTGGGTATTGAACTAAAAATCATATCCATATCATCATTATTCCAATCATACATAGATTCATTGAAAGAGCACCTTAAATCCGGAGATGAAGTGGATGTAGCACTTGAAAATATACAGGCTAGGATAAGGGGGAATATCTTGATGGCGCTTTCTAACGAGGCGGGATATTTGGTTTTATCTACCGGTAATAAAAGCGAGCTTTCAGTGGGGTACTGCACCCTATACGGGGATATGACAGGCGGACTTGCTGTTATCTCAGACGTACCTAAAACCATGGTTTACAAGCTGGCGGAATATATAAACAGAGATTCAGAAATAATACCTAATGGAATAATTGAAAAAGCGCCTTCTGCAGAGCTTAAGCCGGATCAAAAAGACGAGGATACTTTGCCGCCGTATGATATACTTGATAAAATACTATACTGTTATGTCCATGAAGCTTACTCTATAAAAGGCATAATAGATTTAGGATTTGACCCAGAAATAGTAAAATGGGTGGTTCGTGCAGTTGATAGAAATGAGTACAAAAGAAGGCAGGGAGCACTCGGACTTAGAGTAACAAGCAAAGCATTTGGAGTCGGTAGGAGAATGCCGATTGCTGCAAGGTATGAGATTTAAATATACTCACACTTTGTTTTTACTATTTATGAATAAATTAAAAATTAAGATTGCAGGTTGTGGCAGAGGTGGTGATTGATTTGAAGGTTAAGAATACTTGGTACAAGCTAGATAATGCGGGAAAACTATATCCAGCCATAGCCGGTGTAAGGATGTCGACGGTTTTTAGACTTTCAGTTGTATTAGACAGAACAGTTGACCAGGTAGTACTTCAAAATGCTTTAGATAGCGTGATTGAGAGGTTTTCATATTTCAAGGTTAATCTTCGCAGGGGAATTTTTTGGTATTATTTTGAGTATACAAAAAAAAATCCGAAAGTTGAAAAAGAGACATATTATCCGTGTATGTTTTTGAACTACAAAAAAAAGGGTACCTTTCCTTTTAGAGTTATTTATTATAGGGAAAGGATAAGTGTAGAATTTAGTCATAGCATAACAGATGGTGCAGGTGCCCTTCGTTTCTTAAAATCTTTAGTCGTTCAGTATTTTTCTCTTTTAGGGATAGAGTGCAAGGATGAGGAGATTGGCTCAGCTTTAAATGAAAAACTTACGGAAGATGAATGGCAGGACGCCTTCCAGCGATACTACACCAAGGGGATACCAATGCCGGACAAGCACAAGAAAGCAGTGCATCTTCCAATGAAGCTAACAAAAAAGGGTGAGTACTTCGTTGTAACCGGTGAGATGGAAGTGGCTTCAGTGAAGGAGCTGTCAGCTAAATACCGGAGCACCATAACGGAGTTTTTATTGGCGCTTTATTTTGAGACTATTCAGGAATATATTATGAACTTAAGCTATAAGTCGAAGATGAAAAGGATTGGCAGAGTGGCGATCAACACACCCATAAATCTGAGGAAGATCTTTCCATCAGCCACTATGAAAAATTTCTTTGTGAGCCTGACACCTGAAATAGACCTGAGGTTAGGAGTCTATAGCAGAGAGGAACTGGTAGACTATGTTAAAAACTACATGAGGCTAAGCGTGAATGTAAAGAATATATCAAGATATATTTCCAGGAACGTTGCCAATGAAAAGGCTGCATTTATAAGAATAGCACCACTTTTTGTAAAAGATATAGTCATGCCAATTATCTATCGGAGGTTTGGCGAAGGTGGCTATACCAGTAGCATATCAAACTTAGGAACACTGTCTTTTCCAAATGGGATATCAGAGCATATAAAGGGGGTGGAATTAATACCTCCACCCAGTAAAAGCAATAAAATAAAAGCTGGGGTAATAAGCTTTGGAGATAAAATTTATATAACATTTGGCAAGCTTAGCAGAGAAAAGGAGATTGAAAAAATATTCTTTAGAAAGCTAAGAAAAGAGGGTGTACGAATTAAAATACAAACTAATTTGGAGTGATGAATATGCCTTATTGTCCTAAGTGCGGGATAGAAGTAGACGACCATGTAAAAAAATGCCCATTGTGTGATTTCCCGATACCGGATGTCACCAATGGCGAAATAAAAAAAGAGGTGAGAGATAACTATCCAAAGGCAGAAAATATATATAAAGAGGAGTTAGCTAAAAGAAAAAACAGTATTTTCTATTTTTTATTCCTCTTGATTGCAACTATTGTGGTTGTGCTGGCTATTGTAAAAGCTATTTATGGATATAAGCTGCTAGATTATTTTATAGTGTCTTTTATATGTATAG
The DNA here is from genome assembly GCA_003246855.1 of Ilyobacter polytropus. GTDB lineage: Bacteria > Fusobacteriota > Fusobacteriia > Fusobacteriales > Fusobacteriaceae > Ilyobacter_A > Ilyobacter_A polytropus_A. The sequence continues at coordinate 15,000 of QKCP01000087.1, read as the reverse complement.
GCTTTTATATGTTTTTTATATTTGCCTATCTCAGACTGTGGTGTAATATAATCGGGATATCTATTACAACAGTTGTTTTGACTTATTTCCTTAGCAGACTTACGCAGAATACCTCCTGGTTTAAGGAGTATGCGCTGCCAATTACTTTGCTCATAACGGCTGATATATTTTTAAATTTTTATTCATATAAGCTGAACCGCTCTAAAAACAAGTTTGTGTATATACCTGTATTTATTTTTACTTTTATAACCCTACTATGTATTGGGGTGGATTTTGTGATTTACTACAGGGTTAGAGGTGCCTTTGGCATAAGTTGGTCCTTAATAGTGGCATCGATAAATATTCCGATAATATTTATTATGCTATTAATATATCATAAACTACCAGAAAAAACTGTAAATATATTAAAGAAAAAATTTCATATATAAAACATAAATTTTGGATATCTTTGGGCAGGGCTTATAGTGATTATAAATCTGAAAAACTAGGTGATTTAAAATGTTCAGGATAAGAAAAGTATTTGATGAGACGTCTAAAAGCAATGCTTTTGCAGTTGCTCAGGTAAAGGAGATAATAAAAGAGCATTTTTCAGAACTAGATGAAAGCAGGATAGAAGAGATATCTATGTATTTAAAAAATCCCCTGAAGTATAAATTTAAGTCAATTTTGTTTGTTTCTGATAATGTAAACGGCAAAGTTAGGGGGTTTGCTTTTCTGCTTTATGCCCCAGACTTGAATTTTTGTTTTTTAGATTATATTGCAACGGAAAAGAAGGAAGTTACACAAGGCGTAGGCGGGGCTATCTACAGGGCTGTTAGGCGAGAGGCTTTGCAGCTAGGTGCTTTAGGCATATTTTTTGAATGCCTGCCAGATGACCCAGAACTTTGCAAAAATGAGAAAATATTATTGCAGAATATTTCCAGACTTAAATTTTATGAAAGATTCGGAGCGCGACCAATAATTAATACCAAATATGAAACTCCCCTTAAAGAGGGAGGTGACAATCCTCCATATTTGGTCTATGATGGGTTAGGAAAAGATATCCCCCTAGAAGGAGATGTTCTAAAAAAGATAATTAGAGCCATACTTACCAGAAAATATAGCTATCTTTGCCCGGAAGCTTACATAGATATGGTAGTGGAATCTGTAAGGGATAACCCTATAAAAATAAGAGATTATAAATATGTAAAAAAGACTGAAAATATATATGAAGGTGATCGGTATCTGAATTCTAAAATAAAAGTGATAGTTAATGACAAGCATTTAATACATCACGTAAAAGAAAAAGGATATGTTGAATCACCTGTCAGAGTTGCTTCTATACTAAAAGAGTTAGAGAAAACCGAAATATTTGAACGAGTTAAATCAGAAAGTTTTTCTGAAACCCACATCGCTGCTGTACATAATAAAGAATACATAAAATATTTTAAAAAAGTTACTGAAAATATGTCTGAAAAAACAGCAATTTATCCCTACGTTTTCCCAGTTAGAAACCGGAGCAAGCCTCCTAAAGAACTGGATGTGAGGGCTGGATATTATTGCATAGACACTTTCACGCCGCTTAGCAAAAATGCTTTTATAGCAGCTAAAGAGGCGGTAAACTGTGCCCTTACCGGAGCGAGCTTAATAGTTGGTGGAGAAAGCTTGGTTTATGCTCTTGTTAGGCCTCCTGGTCATCATGCAGAGAGTGAGTATTTTGGGGGTTTTTGCTATTTCAATTCCAACGCCATAGCCGCAAATTACCTAAGTGGCTATGGCAAGGTGGCGATATTGGATATAGACTATCATCACGGTAATGGCCAACAGGAAATCTTCTACAAAAGGGACGACGTACTTACCGTATCAATACACGGAGACCCCAGCTTTGCGTACCCATACTTCAGCGGATATTCCAGTGAAAAAGGGGAGGGGAAAGGTTTAGGCTATAATATAAATTTTCCTTTAAAAGAAAAGCTTACACCTGAAGAGTATAAAGTAACCCTGAGGAAAGCTATAAAAAAGCTTAAAGATTTTGAACCGAAATTTCTTGTAGTAGCCCTTGGTTTGGATACAGCTAAAAAAGATCCAACAGGCACCTGGGAACTCACTTCAAATGATTTTCGCGATGTTGGGAAGCTTATAGGGGAGATAAATTCGCCAATTTTAGTCGTGCAGGAAGGTGGATACGATACAAGGGTACTGGGTAAAAATGCCTGTTATTTTTTTATAGGCCTAGCAGAGGATAAATATAGAGGGAAAGTAAGTTTTATTGTAAAATCTTAGGGGGAAAATTTTTATGAGATTAGATGTGGAGTATTTGGAGTTTATGTGGCCCATGAGGCATTTTTTGATTACTTGCGGTGCAGGAGACAGGGCAAATATAATGGCAGTTAGTTTTTGCATGCCGGTATCAAAATCCCCGCCGCTTATAGCCTGTGCCATAGGGAAGGATACGTATTCTAGGAAGCTTATAGAGCTGGGAATGGAATTTGTAGTAAATGTACCTACAAAAAAACTGCAGGCCAAAGTGTATTACTGCGGATTCAATTCAGGGGCTAATGTGGACAAATTCAAGGAGACTGGGATGACTCCAGGGATTGCAAAGAGGGTAAATCCGCCAATAATAGAGGACTGTGTGGCCTTTATGGAGTGCAAGGTAAGGGAGAGTTTTGAAACCGGAGACAAAATAATGTTTATAGGTGAAGTTCTGGAAGCCTATGCGAATGAAGAAATTATAAGAGGAAAAACTGAGTTTGAGTATGCAGTCGGAAATTTTCCAAGGAAAGTATACGGTGGAAGATTCTAGTAAGCATCTTTATTTTGGCCATTTTGAAAGATAGGGTGAGCTATAGTGGAGACAGTCATAAAAATTAAAAAATTAAATAAATCTTTTGGGAATTTTAAAGCAGTAAATGATCTGAGTTTTGAAGTGGGCGACGCTACCTGTTTTGGTCTGCTTGGACCAAATGGAGCAGGGAAGACAACTACCATGAAAATGGTATACGGGATGGCGGAGTATGACAAAAATTCGGATACATCAGTGGATATATTTTCTTTCGATCCTAAAAAAAATTCTCTAAATATAAAAGCTTTGGCTGGAATTGTACCGCAGGATAATAACCTGGATCAGGAACTGGATGTATTTCAAAATCTGTATATATATTCTAAGTTCTATGGGATGAAAAAAAAGGTAGCTGTGTCGAGGATAAATGAACTGCTAGAATTTATGGAACTGGCGGATAGAAAAAAGGCCAACGTCAGGGATTTGTCGGGTGGAATGCAAAGGAGGCTTATAATTGCAAGGGCGCTTTTAAACGACCCAAAATTACTTATACTGGATGAGCCTACAACCGGGCTGGACCCTCAGGTGAGACACCTCATATGGAATAAGATAAGAAGGCTAAAAGAAAAGGGCGTTACAATACTGCTTACCACCCACTACATGGAGGAAGCTTATCAGATATGCGACAAAATAATAATTATGGATAAGGGAGAAAAAGTACTCGAGGGGCCTCCTAAAGCACTACTTAGAAAAAACATAGAAAACTACGTGATGGAGATACCCAACCAGTTGATCTGCAACCAAGATATAGAACCGTATATAGGCAAATACAGCCTAAGAAAAGAGGATTATAGGGACACTTGCTATATATACAGTGGCAGTATGGAGCACTTAAAAGAGATAGAAGGGGGGCTTGAGTCCACGGAGTACTACATAAGGGAGTCAAATTTAGAAGATTTATTTTTAAAGGTTACGGGGAGGTCTTTAAATGAAAGTCAGTAGATTTGATGGTGGGCCTAATATCTACAATAGGATATACAGTGTATGGTACAGGCACGTCCGAGTATATACTAAAAATTTAATAAGCAACGGCTTACCACCATTTTTGGAGCCGCTGCTTTTTCTTGCAGGAATTGGGATAGGTCTGGGAAAATACATAACCCAAATGAATGGGGTACCTTATATACTGTTTTTGGCAAGTGGGTTACTTGTAACGAGCTCTATGTTCACCGCATCCTTTGAGTGTACCTACGGGACCTATATAAGAATGGAATTTGATAAGGTGTATGACGGTATATTGGGGGCGCCAATCTCAGTATATAACTTGATTATAGGTGAGATACTTTGGGCGGGGACAAAGGGGTTGTTTTTTTCATTTGCGGTTTTATGTGTTATTTGGATCTTTGGGATAATAAGTTATCCTCTTAGTATCCTGGCGCCCTTGGTAGGATTTCTGACAGGGGTTATTTTTTCTGTTGCAGCCCTCCTAATAACGTCATTTGTAAAAAATATAAACCAATTCAATTTTTTTTTCACAGGATTTTTATCACCAATGTTTTTCTTTTCAGGCGTGGTATTTCCAGTTGAAAACCTACCAAAATTTACAAGACCGATTGTAGAACTGGTACCACTTACACACTCGGTAAGGTTAGTAAGGGCATTTTGTATAGGGGGAAACTGGGATATTATACTTTTATGGGATGTTTGTTACATGGTTCTTTTTATCAGTATAGTCGGGTACTTTGCAATTATTAGGCTGAAAAAGAGGATGATAAAATAGTTATTGGGATAAAAATTTTAATGGCATGAAAGGGGTGACAAACTTGGGTTTCATTACTTTATTGGCAGTTGCATTAGGACTTGCAATGGATTCCCTTTCATTATCTGTTCTGAATGGTTTTTTAGTAAAAAAAATTTATTTTAGGTATGCCATAAAAGTAGGTTTATTTTTTGGAGTTTTCCAGGGTATTATGCCTTTAATAGGATGGGGTGCAGGAAATACGGTAAAAATTCATATACAGAGGTATGATCATTGGGTAGATTTTATAATACTTGTATTTATTGGTCTTAGGCTAATATTTAGTACAAAGATCCATGATAAGAGTAAAGTGGTAAATTGGAGTTTAAATACCTCTACACTTATAGTATTGGCGTTTGTAACCAGCATAGATGCATTGGCAGTTGGAGTGAGTTTTGCAATCTTGGATATTGAAATTATTTTTGCGGCAATGTTTATAGGTAGTGTCACACTTATATTGTGCTTTTTAGGAGTCTATACAGGAAGCAGGTATGGAAAAATTTTTGGTGACAAGCTTGAAATTATAGGTGGAGTAATTTTGATACTTATAGGCTTGAAAATTTTAATAGAGCACATTGTAAAAAATATTTGAAATATCTTTAAATATGACAGGTTCAGTGTTGAAAATTATTTGACGGAAAAGGGCATTATAAAAAAAATATTTTTTTATTTTTTAAAGGAATTTTATCGTATAAAAAATATATATAGTTGGAACTCAGTTTAAAAATAGCATAAAAAGGAGGAAACATAATGGAAATAGGTACACTAATAGTAAGTTATTTCTTTAAAGTTATTTTCGCCATAGTGATATGGATGATAGGGAAGTATGTAATAGGTCTCATTGTGAAAATGCTTAAGAAAAGGATAGAAAGCGGGCAAATAGACCCTTCTCTCAGCAGTTTTTTAAGATCACTTATTAAGACGTTACTGTATACCGTGCTAATAATAATGATTATATCTACACTTGGAATTCAGACGACATCGCTAGTCGCAATACTTGGTGCTGCTGGTTTAGCTGTAGGTTTAGCTCTTCAGGGGAGCTTGGCAAACTTTGCCGGAGGAGTACTCATTCTACTATTTAGGCCTTTCAGTGTTGGAGAGTTTATAGAATCCGGAGGCATTAAAGGGTCTGTAAAAGAAATACACATATTCTCTACAATCTTGACTACGCCTGACAATAAAATGGTAATAGTGCCTAACGGGTCGCTATCTAACACGACTATAATAAATTATAGCAGGAATGATATTAGGAGGGTCGATATGCTATTTTCTGTATCTTATAGCGACGACCTAGAAAAAGCTAAAGAAGTTCTAAGAGAGATAGCTAACTCGCAAGAGGCTATAATGAAAGACAAGGATATTTTTGTGGAGATAGGAGAATACGCAGACAGCTCCATAAATATCTATTACAGGGTATGGTGTAAAAATGCAGATTACTGGAAAGTGTACTTCGATACTATGAAGATGGTTAAGAAAGGGTTCGATGAGTCTGGGATCAGTATTCCGTTTCCGCAAATGGATGTACACATGGACAAACTTGAAAAATAGGGGATTTATTCCTCTATTTTTTTAATTTATAATGGGATATTGTCATGGAATTTTATGGAAATTTTAATTTAGTATGTATATTAAGGTTGAGTTTATTTTTAGTTTGATTGTAAATAAGCGGTATAGAACGAGTATATTTTGATATAAGATAGAATATGGAGTTAAAATTCAGCTGAAAAACAGTTTTAATTAGTATATCTACTGTACAGATAGCGTAGGATAAAAATAGATCTATTTTTTTAAAATTAACTTAAGAGCAGTAAAAACGGGTAAATAAATTTTATTTTAAGGCAGAAATTTTGATTTATCAGAGTGAATGGGGTAATATGAATGTTAAGGAAATTAATGAAATTTAGTAGGTAGCTTGTTATTGCATCAACTTATGTATATGGCAAAGCACTGGAAACGGTGTGACGCAAAACTATAGGGCCTGTAAAATGGTAGCCAGCTACAACAGTCAAAGTTACCATATTCAGGTTTTATTTTTATGTTTACTTAGGTAAGCTAAAATGTATGTTTTTATATGGGGCTTGATATATTTCATGGGGTAAGAGCAATTCCAATCTACTAGGATTTGGAGGGGTAATAATGAACTCTAAAATAGTGCACTATAATTCTAAGTATAAAGAACCGGAGAGTTCTATGTTTCAAATGTTGGACGATACAGGACGCATAATCTACGTAAATGAAAATTGGCTGGCAGAAACTGGGTATAAAATGGAAGAGGTGCTAGGTAGGTTTTTCGGAGAATTTTTAACAAAAGATGCATTGCCAGAAGTAAAAAGGAACTTTCCCCATCTTAAAGATTACGGATTTGTAAATAATGTTTTGCTAAAATTACGTAAAAAAGATGGAATAGTAATAGAAACTGTTTTAAATGGGATAAGCGTTTATGATGAAAACGGTAAATTTATAAATACACGCTGCGAAATGAAAAACCTAAACTATTTTTTAAACTCTATAAATGAAATAAAAAGTATGATGGTACAAGAGAAGTTCCTGAAAGGGCTACTTTATATAAAATCTGAAGTGAATAAGGCCGTTGCAAACTCAACATGTTTGGAAGAATTTTTGCACAGCGCAATAAAGGTTCTAGAAGAACCCTTTGAGGTGGGGCATGTCTACATAAAAGATTATGATTATGGGTATATGTGCAGTGATGATCTGTGCAATAATATGAGACTCAAGTTGGACAACTTTTTAGTTGATCAAGAGGTAATGCTGAGTTCTAAAAAAAATGAGATATTATTTATGGACAATGACAAAAATTTTGAACTCATGGCGGATGTGAAGAAAGCTTTCAACGATGCGGCATCCGTAGCGATACTCCCAGTAAAGGTCAAAAAAAATAATATAGAGAAATTTTTAGCGTTTACGATTGTATTCACAAGTGACTTAGGCCCGTTTAAAGAAGAGTGGGTAGATTTTTTAAAAGAACTGGCAAAGCTTCTTTCTGTGGGAGTTGTGAACATGGGGATACAGGAGGAGATGGAAACCCTTTTAAGGAAGCTGTACAGCATATCTACCAAGGATGCCATAACAGGGGTTTACAACCGGTATAAGTTCGATGTTATATTGGAAGAACAGAGGATGCGGTTCAAAAGGGATGGGGTGCCTTTTTCGATAATAATGTATGATATAGATGGATTTAAAAGCATAAATGACAACTATGGGCATATGGTTGGGGACTACATATTAAAAGAGGTGTCGGATGTTGTTGAAGGCAGTATAAGAAAACAGGATAAGGTCTTTAGATGGGGCGGAGATGAATTTATCATAATTATGCCTGGAATAGATAAAGAAGAGGCTATGCATATTACAGAAAGATTAAAAGAGGGACTCAGTATCCATGAATTCAAGGTTAAGGATACAACCTGTAGTTTCGGAGTTACTGAAGTGAAGGAGAATGATACTGTTTCAAGCATTTTGAAAAGGATGGATAAGGCACTGCATAAGTCAAAAGGCAATGGGAAAAATACTATAACTATGCTTTAAAAAGAAAGTCTGAATTAATTTCAGACTTTTTATATTGATGGTATAGAGGAAACGTAACGTGTTTTTAGAATAGTTTTTATAATGTTTTTGAGAGGGGAGTTGGAGATGGAACATTATAGGGAACTCGAAGAAAAGTCAAAAAATATAAGAAAAGAGATACTAAAAATGACTCACAGGGCAAAATCAGGTCATCCTGGTGGATCTTTATCAGCGGTAGAACTACTCGTATCTTTGTATTTTAAAAAAATGAAATACGATCCTAGAAATCCGTTTTTGGATAAAAGGGATAGACTGATAATTTCCAAAGGGCATGCAACGCCGGCAGTGTATTCGGTACTTTCTGAGGCAGGTTTTTTTGCAAGGGAAGAACTTGAGACTTTTAGAAAGTTAGGGTCTCGATTACAGGGGCATGTCTACAGAGGTGTACCTGGGGTAGAACTTTCAACTGGTTCCCTCGGACAAGGGTTGTCTGTGGCTGTAGGGATGGCGCTTGCAGCTAGATTAAAGGGTGAGCTTCACAGGGTTTATTGCCTTTTAGGTGATGGAGAGATACAGGAGGGCAATGTATGGGAGGCAGCTATGTCCGCAGGACACAGAAAACTCTCAAAACTCTGCGCCATAGTGGATTACAATAAGGTGCAGGAAAACGGATTTGTAAATGATATAAAAAAACTGGAGCCACTGAAAAAAAAATGGGAAAGTTTTGGCTGGCGAGTTCATGAGATAAACGGCCATAAATTTAAGGATATAATAAGTGCACTGGACAAATTTGATATGGAACTGGATAAACCGACCTGTATAATAGCTAATACTGTTAAGGGTAAAGGGGTGAGCTTCATGGAGTATCAGCACAGTTGGCATGGAAAAGCCCCCGATGATGAGCAGTTTGAAAAAGCCATTCAGGAGATAGAAGGGAAAGTAAAAAAAACGAGGTGATAATATGAAGGCTACAAGAGAAGCGTTTGGGGAGGCACTTTTGGATTTGGGAATAGAAAATAAAAAAGTGGTCGCCCTTTCAGCAGATCTCCAGGATTCCACCAAGGCCATCTATTTTCAGGAAAAGTTTAAAGATAGGTTTTTTAACGTAGGGATTTCTGAACAGGATATGATAGGAATTGCAACTGGACTAGCTCTGGAAGGCTTCATACCTTTTGTGTCGTCATTTGCTTGCTTTCTAACTACAAGGCCTTACGATATGATAAGGATACTAGCAGGATATAACAATGCAAACATAAAATTCGTGGCGACCCATTCTGGGCTCACAGTTGGCGAAGACGGTGCCACAGCCCAAGCTTTAGAGGATATAGCTGTTATGAGGGTGCTTCCAAATATTAAGGTTTTTTCCCCTGTTGATGCAATTGAGACAAAAAAAATTGTAAAAGCGGTTGCAGAAATAGATGGGCCGGTGTATATTAGGTTGGCTAGAGCGAAATATCCGGAGTTAAGCAGGGAGGAAGACGAGTTTAGTATAGGGAAGGGAACCGTTATGAGAGATGGCGAAGATATATCTATTATAGCAATCGGACTTATGGTCTCAGAATCGCTTAAGGCAGCAGATCTTTTGGAAATGGATGGTTATTCTGCAAGGGTAATCAATATGTCGACTATAAAACCAATAGATAAGGAGCTGATAGTACAAACTGCAGATAAAACTGGTCTTATAATAACAGTTGAAGAACACCAGGTAAATGGTGGTTTGGGAAGTGCTGTCTCAGAGATTGTGTCACAGGAAAACCCGGTTAAGATGAAAATAATGGGGGTTGAGGATAGTTTTGGAGAGTCGGGGACGCCAGAAGAGTTGTTGAAGAAATACAGATTGAACGCAGATTCTATATATTTAGAAGCAAAAAAATTAATACAGTCTAAAAAATAGTGTCTATAGAAAAGCAACGAAGAGGATGGGGTTTATGTTAAAAGAAGAGTATTTGAAAAAAATATATAAAATAGATCCGATAACAGGCGCATACATAATTGAGATAAATATAGATTATTATTTAGAGGTTTTCAATGATTTGGATAGGGCTCAGTTAAAGTGCCGTGATATAGATAGTGAGCTGGAAAGGTTTTTACACGAATGTTCGATTGAAGTACCTTTCAAGAGCCCATTTATAATCAGGTTTTATGTAAGACTTGACAAAAAAAATGTGGACAGGGAAGGGGCGCTTAGAGAGGGGATAAGGACATATTACTCCTTTATAAAAGAGCTGGAGCAGGAAAAAATAAGAAATAATATGAGGCTTTCACTGAAATACGCAGCCTATGCACTGGTATTTTTAATTTTATGGAATTATTTGCAAAAAAATTATGGAGATGAGATTGTGGTAGCTACAATTTTAGAAGGGCTTTTGATTGGGTCATGGGTACTGCTTTGGGAGTGCTTTTCAAATATTTTTTTCAAAAATGATGACAACAAACGAAACATAAAGGAGTGTGAAAGGCTTATAAAATCAAAGATACAATTTTTATACCTATAGGCTGCAGCTGCAGCCTATTTATATTTTATTGACTAAAAAATATTGCTGGTATATAATTTTTAAAATTTAATAAAAAATTATGGAGGTGATGCAGATAAAAAAGATGATTTTTATTTTATTTGTATTTATGCTTGGCGTTTCAGCTTTTTCTCAAGGGGAGACTTACGAAAGGGGTAAAATCATAAAGTATGTCGACAGGCTGGAAGGGCTGGAAGAAGAGGATGTAGAGTATAGAGATGTTTATGAAATCAAGATTACGAGCGGTAGACAAAAGGGGGATATGATAAAGGTAGAGTTCCCACATTTTTTAGAAGAGGCGTACAATATCAGGATTGGGGTAGGAGATAGAGTGGTCCTCTACTCTGAGCTAAATGAAGAAGGTGGGTATAACTATTATATAACTGACTTAGATAAAAGATGGCCCCTTGCAACTGTGCTCGTAATTTTTATTTTAATAGTTTTGTTTCTCTCTAAGCTAAAGGGCTTGAAGGCACTTTTGGCACTGTTTTTTGCAGTTTTCACTATATTTTATTTTTTTGTCCCTATGATAATAAGGGGGCAATCTCCGATATTAATGGCCATAACGAGCACATTTTTAATATCTGCAGTCACAATTTATCTGGTGGCAGGAAATAACGTGAAGGGCCTTTCAGCTGCTGCCGGGACATTCATAGGAGTTACTATTGCCGGGTTGCTTTCATACGTCTACACAAATTACATGAAGCTTACAGGGTATGTTGATGTAGATTCACTGAGTTATGCCGATATGTTAAAAGGTATAGACTTAAAACAGCTCATATCAGCCGGGATACTATTAGGTAGTCTTGGCGCCGTAATGGATGTGGCTATGTCTATTTCCTCTTCATTATACGAACTAAAAGAGCATCATAAAGAGCTTAGTAAATACCAGATATTTAAGTCAGGAATGAATATAGGAAGTGATATAATAGGAACTATGGTCAATACTTTGATACTAGCGTATGTGGGAAGCTCACTTTTTACTATAATACTTTTCATGCTTCAAAAAGAGTCTTTTCCACTTATAAGGATTTTAAATTATGAATTTATTGTAGTTGAAATATTGAGGTCGCTTTTCGGGAGTATAGGCATATTGGTAGCGGTTCCTGTGACTTCGTACTTCGCGGCAAATATAAACGTAAAAAGACCTAGATGACTAGGTCTTTTTTTAATTCTATTATGATCAATTTGTTAAAATCACCCTTTTTTTAAAGCTTGATATTCGTCTAAGGCTCTTTTAAGTATAATCATAGAGTTTTCGATATCTTCTATGCTTGTACAGAAAGATAGTCTTACTTCATTTTTCCCCAGTCCATCTGTACCGTAGAATCCAGCTCCAGGTGCAATCATGATGGTTTTGTTGTTGTAGCTATAGTCTGTAAGAAGCCACTCTGCGAAGTCCTCGGTATCTTCAATAGGGAGTTTAGCAAATATATAAAAGGCACCAGCAGGTTTCTCGCACACAACACCCGGTATCCTCATAAGGTATTCGAACATAAGGTTTCTTCTAGATTTATACTTAATTTTCACATCAGATAGATAGTCATCTAATGTGTTTATTAGATTTGCGGCTGCATGCTGTTCTATAGTAGATACACATAGTCTAGACTGGCATAACTTTAGTATTTCGTTTATTAGCTTCTCGTTTTTAGAAGCTACAAGCCCTATTCTAGCACCGCATGCGCTGTAGTGTTTTGAGATGCTATCAACTAAAATTACCCTGTCTTCTATATCCTTAAGGTACATCAAAGACGTGTACTCGATGTCGTCATAAACGAACTGTCTGTATACCTCGTCTGAGATTATGTAGAGGTTGTGTTCTTTTGCGATTTCGGCAAGCATCTTAACCTCTTCAAAAGTGTATACAGTACCTGTAGGATTTACTGGATTTGATATCATTATAGCCCTGGTTTTGTTGGTTATTTTAGCCACGATCTCCTCTTTTGGAGGCAGATGGAAATGGTTTTCTATTTTAGTCAGGAAAGGGACAACCTCCGCACCGGCTATTCTGGCAAAACTTGAATAGTTTGAGTAAAACGGTTCTGGAACTAATACCTCATCCCCGTGATCGCAAATAGCCATCAATGTAAAGAGAATAGCTTCGCTCCCTCCGTGGGTTATCAATATATCATCTTTTTTCAGATGTATATTGAATTTCTCATAAGATTTTATAAAGCTTTCCACAAGTTGTTCGATACCTCTGGAATCAGAATACTTTATAATTTTTTCCTTAAAACTGCTGAGCCCTTCAAAAAAGGAGTCAGGTGTAACAATATTTGGCTGGCCTATATTTAAACGGTAAACTTTAATCCCTCTTTTTTCAGCTTCTTGAGCCAGAGGAACAAGTTTACGTATAGGCGAAAAGTTCATGTTTAAAACTCTATTTGACAATTTCATTTTTAATTCCCCCACGCTCTAAGTGTTCATACTGTATGAAATAAAATAATTATACAATAAATTTAGCATACTTTCAATAAAATTACTAATAAATGAAAAAAATAACTTTATAAACTTTTTTTAAATTTAGATTACTCTTAAATTAGAGATAAAAAACTGTGCTGCGCGGATTGAAACTGTAAGCGGCCTTCTCAGCTTTAGTAGTTAAAAGTACTTTCTTTTAATCCATATTGTTGGCATTTTCGTTATGCTCTAGCTCATCCCAATCGATAAGCTTTAAAAAACTTAAAGAGTGCGAAAAATAAAATACAGTAAATTTTATATGGAATTTATTAAATTTGAGTATAGTATAAAGAAAAAAGCCCTAAGAATAAGTATTCTTAAAGCCTTTTTTAGATAAATTTAAATTTTAACTAGATTAATGCGTAGTACCTGGCTAATTTTTATCCTAAAGGAGTTCTTTAGCAGCTTCTATAGCATCCTCGTAGTCAGGATGGTTTGTGACTTCCTTTACGTACTCTACGTATTTTACAGTGTCGTCCCTGTCTATAACCACAATCCCCCTTGTGAGTATCCTTAGATCTTTTATAACGAACCCGTATTTATGCCCGAAGTCAAGGTCTTTGTGGTCTGATACTGTAAGTGTATGCTCTATCCCTTTGTTTCCACAGAATTTTGAAAGTGCAAATGGAAGATCAGCAGATACGGTGATGATTCTGATGTCGCCAAGGGTTGCAGCTTCTTTGTTAAACCTTATTGTCTGTAGCTCGCATATAGGGGTGTCCACAGATGGAACCACAGAGATGATACGCACCTTTCCAGAAAGATCACTAAGTTTGAACTCGGATAGATCATTTTTAAGAGCTGAAAAATCAGGTGCCTTGTCTCCGACTTTTATTTTATCTCCTAATATTGTCACATATTTACCGTCAAGTTTTATTTCTCTATTTCTTTCAGTCATAATAAATCCCCCTTTGCTAAATTTTATGCTTAACAATATTATAGCACAGAAATACCATAAGTCAATTACTTTTATATACAAAATTTTCAAAACGCTTAGTATTCTTTTGAATAATTTTTGTAGGAAAAACTTATTTAACGAGAATAGTATATTATGAGGTGATACTATGTATCTGGTAGCAGTTTATTTTGAAATTTTTGTCTATGAGTCCTTTTCATTGAAAGAAAAAAGGATGCACGTGCGCAGAATAAAAGATAAGGTATTTTCAAAATTCAAGACAAGGGTTTCAGAGGTGGAACACCTTGAAAACTGGCAGAAATCAGGACTTGCTTTTTCTCTTGTTTCCAACGATAGCAGGAAACTTGAAATGGAGGCGGACAAGATAATCAATTTTATAGTAGAGATATGCCACGGTGAGGTGTTGAAGATACAGAAATATTTTGAATCGTACTAGTAGGCGCCAGTTGGGGGATGATGGCTATGAAGGAAAAAAGTGTAATTTTTTTAGGAGATTCTATCATGGAATGGGCACCATTTGAGGTGCAGGAGACTTTTTTAAATTTGAGTGTTTCAGGAGAAACAACAGAAACCCTTTTAAACAGGGTACAACAAATTAAACACTTGAAACCAAAAAAAGTATTTTTGATGGTTGGGGTAAATGATCTAGCTTTTAGCATTCAAATGGAGTATATACTCGAAAATTACGAGAAGATATTGGACGAACTTTTAAAAGTAGTTTCAAATGATGAGATATTCTGCATAAGTTTACTGCCAACAGACGACAAAATTGTAGGCAATGAAACAATCTGCATCTTGAACGAAAGGATAAAAAGAATTTGTAAAATATTTAGGGTGAACTATATGGATGTATACAGTGAGTTTTTAGATAAAAACAATAATATAGACAATTCATACAGGTTTGACTTATTTACACTAAATGAAAGAGGATATCAAGTTTTGAATAAAAACATAATGAAAAATATATGAGTGCTTGAAAGGGCACTTTTTATATTTAAGATTATAAACTTTATATTTTTAAAAAGTTGCA
>QKCP01000045.1 GCA_003246855.1 Ilyobacter polytropus | reverse complement strand
TAGAAGACATAATAGCTGCCAACAAGGCAGCGTTAAAAGACAAAGTAACTAAAAATACTATAAAGGTTATTTTTGTTATATTTTTTTTAACAATCTCAGCAATACTTTTCGAGATGTGTATTTCAAAAAAAATAAAAAATATAAATAGAAATCAAGAAATTCAATATTTCTAAAAAATATCAGGAAAGCTTAGAGTAATATTCAGTGACTGGAGTGAATCGTTAAATTAAGGAGGAGGACAAAGATACGATACCAAAGTCGCAAGAGGAGAGCGCATACATCGACAGGTGTAACGTTTGGCAATCCATGATCAGGATAGTCTTACTTCTTTCATTTCCTGTACTGTCAATAACCGGATTATTCTCATTTATGGTAGCGTGGTCAGAGTTCGTAATAGCCAGCGATGGCAAATATGCTTACACTTCCTTTGGGTCAGCTATAATAACTATGCTTCCAGTAGTTATAATGTTTATGGGGCTGTCTAAATTCATCGTAGGTGGATTAACAGTCGGTGGGGTAAAAGAATAAATGAGTTTAAAGTGAGTTAGATACTCAAAACCATATATTTTAATTAAAATCAAAAAACTTATAAAAAAATAAAAAATCGGGCATCTGAATTTAATTTGGATGCCCGATTTTTTATGTAGACTAATGAAATTGATAGTAATTTTCAATAAAAGGATTTTCAAGTTGTTTACTGAAAAACTAGTTATGATGAAATTCAGGCTATTTGGAGGTGAGAAAATTGAAAAAGCTAGCCGTTTTTATAATATTTATAATTTCAAGTGTTATATATGCCCAGACCGGGGATGAGATACTTCAGAAGCTCGATAAAAGCCGTAAGTATCCGATGCACAGTGCGACGGCTTCAATGGTGGTCGAATCGAAGGGGAGGGAGACTGCCAGGATGGAGTATGAATTTTTTTATAGGGAAAATTCAAATACAGGGGATAAGGAACAGCTGATGACTTTTACGAAGCCTTCTAGGCTGAGGGGAACTGCTATATTGGCAAAAGGCGATAACATATGGTACTACAATAATAGAAGTAAAAGGGTAAGGCTACTAACTAAGAGTGCTAAAAAGGGTAGCATGATGGGGACCAGTTTTTCTTATGAGGACCTCGATATGGAGTATGTCAAGGATTTTAGTGCTGAAGTTTTGAGTGAAAACATAGACTATTATATAGTGAAAATTGTACCCAAAGAGGAAAGAAGCTATAGTTATATAGTATCTAAGGTATTGAAAAAAAACTACATAGAGGAGTGGCTGGAGTATTACGACAGTAACGCCATACTATACAAAAAACTTTTGCTTGAGGATGTCAGGGATGTTGGTGGATTTTGGATGGAATTTAAAATAGAGATGCTTGATGTGCTTAGGGATAAAAAAACTGTTGTGGAGATAGATGAGAATAGCCTGGATTTTAATGTAAATTTCAGTGATGAGGATTTTTCTGAGAGAGGGCTAAAAAAATAATCGAGGTGTCTGCATATGCTTAAAAAACTGATGATTTTTATAAGCCTTATGAGTTCGATGCAAATCTTTGCCTATGATATCGGCGGTGAGATATACCTTAGGGGGCTAGCTACCGAAGAAGACAGGGAGTCAGAAGTGGAAGGGAGGGTGCTTTTTTCAGAGAATTTGGAAGACTATACCCTGGATTTTGAGTATAAGGCTGTAGATAATGAGAGTAAAATAGATATAGCAACGGTAAAATTTATTGGAGAAAATTACGACTTCAAGGTAGGGAGAAATCGTTTTGGATGGGGAGTGGGGTATAACTTTAATCCCACCGATATATTCAACAAGGTACCTATAGCAGCGGTGTACGACTCGACTTTTAGAAAAGAGGGGAGAGACAGCCTAATCTGGACAACATATATAAGCGCCGATGATCTTGTGGAGTTGGCCTATGCCTTTCCGCAAGAGAGTATGGAAGACGACTACGGCATCAGGTATCGGAAAAATTTCAGCGAGACTATAGTGGAAGGACTCTATATGAATAGAGGTGATAGAGGGGAGTTCGTAAGACAAGATGATGAAAACCTAATAGGAATAAACTTAAAGGGCAACATAGGAGATAGCGGATGGGGATACTGGGATGAAACTATATACTCATTAGAAGGAGCTTACCCGGAATTTGTGATAGGTGTGGATAGATTTTTCAGGGAGAAGTTCTATTTTAATGTGGAGTATTACAGAAACGGTATGGGAGAGAGCAACGAGGAGGAGTACAACCAGCTTCTCATAGCTGAAGGTGAGCCTTTGGGGAAAAATTATCTTATACCATCGCTTTTATACCAATATAGTGAAAAAATAGAGTTTAACCCTTATACACTGATAAATTTGGATGACGGAAGCTTTCAGATAGGAATACCAGTTACTTACTACTATACCCAGGACCTTGTACTAGAGGTGACTCCGGTATACATTTATGGGAAAGACAGCAGTGAGTTTTGGATATATTCCCAGGAGACGGGTAACTTGTACATGCAGGCTAGCCTCAGTATCTATTTTTAAGCGAATATAGGGTAGATTATTTGAATACAAGGACGCTTTATGCCTTTAAAATAAAAGGGTAGAGCAGACAATTTCAATCATATATCCATTATATAACGAGAGATAAAAAATATATAAAAGAGCCGGGTGAAATTTGTTGACTTTTTAACCAAAACTGAATAAAATATCTTATTAAGGATTTAGATGACTGTTTTGTATAAAAAAATTTAAATAAGAGAGGGTTGATGTTTAAGGGGAGTACGGGTAATTTTTGTGGAAGAAAAACTAGGTTTAACAAGGCAAACATTATTAGGTTTAAAAATTTTTAAAGGTGAGTGAAATGGATTTTTTTAAATTAGTAAAAGACGGAGAGTTAAAGACTTTAGAAGAAAATTTGACCTATTTGGACACAGAAATTAAAAATGAGGAAGGATTTAACCTGCTTCATGAAGCGGTTAAAAGTAATAATTACGATATAGTAGACTTCCTTCTTTTAGAGGGTATGGACCCTAATGAAAAGGCGAAAGACGGCAGCACGAGCCTGCACTATGCTGTAGAGGCTGGCAGTGAAGATATAGCTACATTGTTAATTGACTACGGTGCAGATTTGCATATAAAGAATAATCGTCAAAGAACGCCGCTTCAAATAGCATCACTTATGAAAAATCGAAGGTTGTTGGTTGTGCTAGAGCAAATGGGTAGCGACGACGGCAAGTTTGGGGATATTAAGGAACCTAGAAAGTTTCATCTCAGGGATTGGGAAGATTAATGCAATTATAAAATATATTAAGGAGGCGCCAGTTTAGGCGCCTTTTTTTATACAAAAGTTCAGAACTTTTAT
Organism: Ilyobacter polytropus; assembly: GCA_003246855.1. GTDB lineage: Bacteria > Fusobacteriota > Fusobacteriia > Fusobacteriales > Fusobacteriaceae > Ilyobacter_A > Ilyobacter_A polytropus_A. Next base: position 16,179 of record QKCP01000045.1, on the reverse strand, counting down.
TTTGAATCTATTGAAAAGCACCCTAGTTTAAATAAAATAATTCCACTACTGACATATCAAAAACATAACTTAATTCATTTTATAAAAATTAAAAAAAATAAAATAGAAGTTGACTTCTACTTAAAAAAGTTTAAAATTTATTCATAGTTTTAATGATAGGAGTTGACATATGGAAATAATAGTGCTTTCTATAGGGATGTTTTTAGCAGGTTTTATAGATTCTATAGCAGAAGGAGGAGGTCTTATAAGTGTCCCGGCACTGATTATGTCCGGTTTACCACCGCATATGGCTCTAGGAACAAACAAAATAGCTGCATCGTTCGGAACGCTCACTAGCAGCTATAAATTTTTTAAAAGCAACAACTGAATAAAGACCTTTTAAATTGTTTAATTCCTTTTGCATTTGTAGGTGCGATTTTGGGAGTAGTTGCTGTACAGTATATCTCCCCGAAGCTTCTAGAGATATTAATTCCTTTCATGATATTTGCGGTAGCCCTGTACACTTTATATTTCAAGCATGTAGGGATGAAGTGTGAACACTCTGGACTTGACAAAGCGAATAAATTTAAAGGAAAGATACTCACGTCGATATTAAGATTTTACGATGGTTTTTTCGGCCCAGGAACAGGAACCTTTTTTATGTTTGGGCTAGTTAAAATCTTTAAATTTGATTTTACAGTAGCCACAGCAAATACCAAAGTTTTAAATTTTATAACAGGTTTTGCAGCGCTTTTAGCGTTTATATACAACAAGCAGATTAATTTGAAATATGGTATCATATCTGCTTTTTTTATGATGATAGGTTCAAAATTAGGTTCGGTAATGGCTGTGAAGAACGGGTCGAAATTTATCAAACCGATATTTATCGTGATGTCACTTGTGATAGCGTTTAAAATGGCAGGTAAATATGTAATGAGTTAAGATATAAGACTTTTCTCAAGCCCAACTTTAAATGTGTATTGGTATATTAAGCGGCTTTTATGTGCGCTAAGTAATAGTAAATAATCAAGAATCATCCTAGGCTCTCCTATAAGGGGCTTTTTTATTTACAGATTTTTTTTAAACTATCCTGACTAGTAGAATAAAACTTATAAATTTAAGATTACGCATTAAGTGTAAAAAAATAGAGGAAAAAATCTATTGTGAATTAAAATTTAATTTGTAAGTCTAGTTAAATTTTAGTGGAGGGAGCTAAAATGAGCACAGATAAAAAGTACGATAGAATGGCTGTAGTATATGATTATTTCGAGGAAAAATTAAATCCATTTGATAAATACAGGAGAATAGTGGCAGGATACTTAAGGGGTAATGTACTCGAACTTGGCATAGGAAGTGGGGCAAACCTGAAATATTACGATAGAGGATTGGACGTTATAGGCGTGGATTTCAGCGAGAAAATGCTGGCTAAAAGCGAGTTAAAAAGGGATAGACTTTGCATGGATAAAGTAAAGCTTGTCAAAATGGACATAGAAGATATGAGCTTCGAAAATGAGAGCTTCGATATGCTATCTTCGACATTTGTGTTCTGCACAGTGCCAAACCCTGAAAAAGGTCTATCCGAAGCTTACAGGGTACTAAAAAAAGGAGGCAGAGCAGTTTTCTTAGAACACATGAAGTCAGAAAATAGTTTTATAAACATCTTCCTATACGTTATGAGCTTTTTTTCAAAACTTATTTTTGGTACTTCCATGGTGAGGGAAACAGAAAAAAACATCAAAAGAGCAGGTTTTAAAATAGTGGAAAAAAGAGACCTGTTTTTTGATATACTAAAATTTATAGTAGCCGAAAAATAGGCTATAACATTACGACACGCATCCTGCCGGATTTTTCCCATTGCATGTCATGCGAAACTACTAGAACCGTCTTTTTTGAGTCCAGGATGTAGTCGATTACCTTGTCCTTCAGGCTTGTCTCCAGGGCGGAAGTAATCTCATCCAAAAGCCATATTGACCTGTCTAGCATTATACAGATTATGATGCCTAGCCTCTGTCTTTCGCCACCTGAGAGCTCCTTGATGTTTTTTTGAAGAACAGACTGGTCTAGCTCGAAGACTTTCATTAAGTCGGAAAGCTTACTTTCATCCAAGTTTTTATCCAGATTGCCCTTATAGGAGAAGATTTCCTCTAAAAGTGGGCTGACTTTTTCCCTTTTAAGCTCCACATCCTGGCTAACATAGGAGATACTATTTCTTACCTGGGAAATATTTTTTTTATTAATCTCAAATCCATTTACAACTATCTTTCCGCTGTCAGGTGGAACAAAACCTAAAAGCAGTTTAAGGATTGTAGATTTACCACTCCCTGATGGGGCTGATAAAAGAACCTTTTCCCCTTCAGCTACATGCAGATTGAAATCTTCCAATATTTTTCTATCACCAAATTTTAAACTTAAGTTTTCAAATTTAATCATATCAGCACACACCTTTTGAATTATTTAATATAATTATGCAAGAAAAAATATATTAAGTCAATCCCTTTATCAGTTTATAAACACTAAAAAAATAATTTTTGTGCACTTGTAAAAACAAATTTAATGAGCTATACTAATTTTGTGAGAACGATTATCGGTGAGCAAGTTACCATATATTGGGGACTGAAACCATGCTTGACGGTAATTTAGTTTGCTACAATCAATTTATTCGGAGGTATATTTGAAATGACAGGAACAGTAAAATGGTTTAACACTGAAAAAGGATTCGGATTCATCACTTCAGAAGAAGGAAGCGATGTATTTGTTCACTTCTCAGCAATCAAAAAAGACGGATTTAAAAACTTAGCTGAAGGAGAAGCTGTGAGCTTCGAAGTAATAGAAGGAGCTAAAGGACCTCAAGCAGCTAACGTAACTACATTAGGTTAAGTCAAGGTCTTTAAAGAGGCACTCCGCTGTGCCTCTTTTTTTATTGTCCACGATTTCCTTGTAAAAAAAATCCATATATAGTACAATATATTCTAACAAATTAGAGTAAGGAATGATGAAACATGGAAAACAAGGCAAGGGCGATTACCTATATGGCCTTATCCGGACTTGCTTTTGCATTTATGGGCGCAGCAGTTAAACTCTCTGGGGATATACCCGTATTTGAAAAAGTTTTTTTTAGAAATTTTGTTAGTTTATTTGTGGCATTTTATATGATAAAAAAATCAGGGGCAAATCTTTTTGGGGAAAAGAAAAACCAAAAGGTTCTATTGATGAGGTCGCTTTGTGGATTTATGGGTGTGATAACTTACTTTTATTCAATAAACCGCATGTTTCTGGCTGACTCTACAATGCTGAACAAGCTTTCGCCATTTTTTGTTACGATATTTGCTTTTGTGTTTTTAAAGGAGAAGCTATCTAAAATACAGATGCCAGTGCTTGTAGTAGCTTTTTTAGGGGCAGTTCTAATCATAAAGCCTGAATTTAGTTTTAGGATACTGCCTGCTCTTTCCGCGTTGCTATCAGCAGTATTCGCTGGCGCAGCGTATACTTTTGTGAGGTATCTAAAAGGACGTGAGGAGCCGGCTACAATAGTGTTTTATTTTTCTTTTGTTTCTGTAGTTGGGACAGTACCTTTCTTGATAGGGAATTTTAAATTGCCAGACTTGGTGCAGTTGGCCTGTCTTCTAGGGACTGGTTTATTCGCCGCAATAGGGCAGTTTATGATAACAATGGCTTACAAAAATGCACCGGCATCGGAGGTATCTATATATAACTATTTGAGTATAATATTTTCTTCTATGGTAGGCTTCGCAGTGTGGAGAGAGGTTCCTGACTCTATGAGTATACTGGGTGGAGCCCTTATAGTATCTGTCGCCATATTTTCCTATCTATATAATAAACGGGAAGAAAAAATCATGGTAAAAAACAAAGTTTAAAGAAGCGCCGAAATACTATATTTCGGCGCTTTATATTTTTTAAGCCTACATAAAAATATTCTGACTTTTATATTTAGCACTGCCATCACATTTTTATTAAGTTAAGCTGCTTATACATAACTTTAAAGTATTTACAAATACTTAAAGAAGTGTTAAGATTTCTTTATTTAAAATTATAAAGCAACAAATGCTTTGGAGGTATAAGTGTGTTTAAAATTCTTATTTTTCTGGTTTTTGGATTTTTTATAGGGGCCAGAATCAAAATTTCTGAAAGATTGAAAAAATATAATGCTAGATTTCAGCATATAGGAGTCTTGGTTCTGATTTTCATCATGGGAGTGGGTATAGGGATAAATAAAGATCTTTTGATGCACCTGAAATCTATAGGTATAAAATCACTTACCTTTGCCATTATGACATCCTTGGGGAGTATCGCGGTAGTTTACACTGTGACTAAACTGATTGGAATGGAGGTAGAAAAATGACTATTTCCATAATAGCTGCACTTTTATTTGGAATTTTCTCAGGACGCTACTTTTTTCCACATTCGGCAGCAGGTGCTCTAGATGGGTTGGCTACAGTAGCCCTATGTTTTCTGGTGTTTTTGGTTGGAGTAGACATAGGAGGAAACAGGCGTATATTCGAGGAAGTGAAAAGACACGGCACCATGATAATTTTGGTACCCATGTCTATAATTCTGGGTACGGCGGCTGGTGGGGTCATAACCGGAGCGATACTGCATATTCCTGTGAATATAAGTTTATCTATAGCGTCTGGTTTTGGCTGGTACAGCCTTTCAGGTATCTTACTTACGAACCTTCACAGTGCAGAGGTGGGCGCGATCGCCTTTATGGCTAATATATTCAGGGAACTTTTGACGGTGATATCCATACCGTTTATAGCTAGATACTTCAACCATTATTCGGCGATAGCACCTGCCGGGGCGACCTCTATGGATACCACGCTGCCTATTATATCTAGGTACACAAGGCCAGAAATAGTTGTTGTATCGTTTTTTAACGGGGTTTTGCTGAGCTCTCTGGTTCCGGTATTGGTTCCGTTTTTTTATTCCCTATAAAATAAAGAAAAAGGCGCACTAAAGGCGTCTTTTTTTTAAATAGAATTAATTATAAAGGAAAACACAAAAAGCGGGATAAATTTAAAGTAGGGATTGATTTTATAGTTTGGGAAGTACTGGGGATTAATTTTATCAGAATTGCCTGAAACTTGTAATTTCATCAAGGGGGAGTTTTTATGGAGTCTATTGATAGGATTAGAAAATTATTTGTAAGGATAAGTGGGGAGGAGTCTAAGATAAGCGATTTATTAACTAAAATCCTTTATAAAATTGATGACAGAAAAAATGGGACTATAATAGGAAAAAAGCTGGACTTAGACTATGAAGAATTGTTTTATACAACTAATTTTCCAAAATCGATGAGTGACGAGGAAGATGTTCTTGAAAAACTAGTAAAACTTTATGAAGGGGTAAGTTTATGGGGACACCCTTTAGTGCAGTCAAATGTTATCCCTCCTCCTACTACTATATCCATAATAGCTGCTTCACTGGCGGCAAGGTACAATGAAAACTCAATATGGGACCATTACGGCATGAGTGCTGCAAAGTCTGAGGTGATGGCTGTGGGAATGCTGGCCGATCTTATAGGCTTTGATAAAAAAATAGCCGGAGGGATATTTACCTTTGGTGGTACCGGGTGCAATCTGTATGCCGCCCGTATAGGAATAGAAAAAGCTGATCCTGATGCCAAGTATACCGGTATAAGGGATAGAATACATTTTTTCTGCTCAGATGTATCCCATTACAGCATAAAATCCTCTGCCATATGGACCGGCATAGGATTAGATAACATAAAGGTTATATCTTCTGACGATGACAACACTATGGTGGTAGACGAATTGGAAGCTGAGATAAATAAGACAATTGGGAGCGGGGCCAGAGTGGGTACAATCTTTGCAACCATGGGAACCACGGATGCATTTGGGATAGATTCATTAAAGAGTATGGTCGAGCTCAGGGATAGGATAGAAAAGCAGGTAGGGTATAAAATACATATACATGCCGATGCGGTTATAGGATGGCCGTACTTGACATTTAAAAATGACGATGCTGTAAAAGGGCTCACAAAAGATCTACAATTTGAGATAAGAAGCATAGTGTCTAAGATAAGCGACCTTCAGTATGCCGATTCGGTTGGAATAGATTTTCATAAAACCGGTTGGGGGCCTTATCTGTGCAGCGCTTTTATTGTAAAAAATAAGAACGACCTGTTGCTTTTGGAAAAATTTAAAAAAGATATGCCGTATCTCTATCATGGAGATGGATATCAGCCAGGGACATTTACCTTGGAGTCTAGCCGTCCAAATTATGCTCAGAAAGCTTTGGTAAACATGATGGCATTTGGAAAAGACGGGTACGAGTCTCTCATAGTACATCTCCTATCCATGGCTGATTATTTACGTATAAAAATAGAGGAAAGCCCAGATATTACACTTTTAAATAAGCACAACCCAGCTTTTGTAACGGATTTTAGATTTTATCCAGACACAAAGTATGACACAGACGGGGAGCTTTTTTTTGAAAAGGAACTTCATGACAGGGTGCCTGCTGAATTTACAGAAAAGATAAACAGGTATAACCATGAGATTGCTGAGTACGTTTTAAAGCAAGCTGAAAGTGAGGGTACACCTATAATATCCTATACGGATTCATATAAGACGACCAGAGAGAAAAGGATGTTAATGGGTATAAAGTCCTATCCTATGAGCCCTTTTACCGAGAAAAACGATATGGATATCATGCTCAAGCACCTTTACAGAGCGAAAGAATACATAGACAGTAAAGGAGAAGTTTAAAAAACATATTTTGCATAAAGGGGGACTATATCAGGCCCATTTTCTATTTTTTTGATATATGCTCAGAAAATACTGAATGATTTGAAGAATAAAATTTTGGTAACAAGTATTACGGAATTAAATAAAGAAACTTAGTATAATCTTTTTAAGAGAAAGACAGGGGGGAATAGGTATGAAAAAGCTTTTACTTATAGGGATAATCGGTTTAAGTATAAATATATACTCTGCTCAGGCGGGGAGAAAAATAGTAGAAGAGCTTCCGAGGCCGCTGCTTTTAGATGCATTAAGTGATTATGACAAAATCATCTCAAAACTATAGCTTGATTTGAAATCCATTTAAATTATATGAATTTAGCAGGAAGATTGGTAGCGAATTTTAAAAACCATATGCTTATAGGAAATATGTTTTGACAAAAATATTGTATTAATTTAAAATATGAAAAAATCTTTGGAAAGAGGGACTCAGTTATGGCATATAAACTTCAAGATATTCAAAAAATTCTCTCAGAGCAGAACTACCTTGAATTTGATAAAATACTCACAAGCATACAAGAACAGATAGACTTTGGGAAAAAGGTAGAGATAATAGATAAGGATGGTAATGTAGCAGTTATCATAACAAGTTTTGAGGAGCTTGAATTTTTCAAGAAGAGGATGATACAGATATACGGTATCTATGGGTATTTTTAAAACATAGGTAATTATTTTTTTGCTAGGAAACCTGGAATTGATTCCAGGTTTTTTTTATTTCATATAAATTGGTTAAATTTTATATTCAAGTTATTTTAGGCATACAAACAATTTAAAAACCAGCCCGCAATAGCTGTCGGTGAAAAATTAAACATAAACAGATAAAAAACTTGACACTCGTTATAACGAGGGGTATAATCATACCATCACACGTAAGACGTACTACGTCGCATGGTAAACTTGGTTGTTTTAATTTAAAAAACTTACAATAAATTTAAAAATAAAAAGGGGAAGATGTATGGAGGCTATTTTAGGAAAAGGACTAGTGTTTATCTTCATGATTATTTTAGGTTACACACTAAAAAAAATTGGTTTTTTTATGGTAGATGATGGGAAATTAATATCGAAAATTCTATTGAATATTACTCTTCCAGCAGCGGTTATTAGTGGATTTTCTAAATTCACTGCGGACAATTCCCTTGTCTTTGTGGTTTTACTTGGACTAGGGTGCAACTTGATAATGCTTATGTGTGGATTTTTAGTATCCAGAAAAAAAGACAACAGCACTAAGGCGTTTTATATGCTTAATTTTCCAGGATATAACATAGGGACATTCACGATGCCGTTTGTGCAAAATTTTTTAGGTTCATTTGGTGTGGTGGTCACCTGTATGTTCGACACAGGAAATGCAATCATGTGCACTGGCGGTTCCTATCAGGCCACTGACAGCATTATAAACGCAGGTGGAAAAAGCAACCTAAAACAGATGGTAAAAAAACTTTTTTCATCTGTACCATTTATCACATACATCTTTATGATGGTCATAACGTTATTGGGTATAGAACTCCCATCTATAATCATTAATATTTCTTCAACTATTGCTCCGGCGAATGCATTTCTCGCAATGTTATTTATTGGGATAATGTTTGAGATAACTTTAGAAATAAGATATTTAAAACAGATCGCATTCACGCTTTTTATAAGGTATCTGTTTGGGTTCATTTTTTTCTTGTTGCTTTATTTCTGTACGCCGTTTTCATTGCAAGTTAAGCAGGTATTGGGAATTCTGGTATTCTCGCCAATCTCTTCATTGTCACCTTTATTTACAGAAAAAATTACAGGGAACGCCGCTTTGTCGAGTTTGGCTAACTCTCTATCAATAGTTATCAGTATAGTTATTATGACATCGATTTTATTTCATATGAAAATAAACTAAAGCAGTATAAATTTTATATACGGGGGTGAAAAATTATTTTTATACTTCTGGAATCAACCTAAATAGTACTAAGTCGGAGATGAGATTAGTATACGGAGGTGAGCGAGAATATTTCGATTCATTATGCGAGTAAGATCTCGGTACTTTAAAACTATTTTGTAAAAATTTATTATGGAGGGGTGTTAGATGAAAAACATTTTACTTTGTTGTGCTGCCGGTATGTCTACTAGCTTGCTTGTAACAAAAATGAAAAAGGCTGCTCAGGAAGCTGGTGTGGAGGCAAAAATATGGGCGGTTGCAGTTGAAGATTTAGCAAACCATGTGGACAAGGCGGACGTAGTACTTTTAGGGCCACAAATAAAATATAAGCTATCAGAAGTAAAAAAAATATGTGCTGAGAAAAGCATCCCAGCGGACGCCATAAATTTAGTGGATTATGGGTCGATGAACGGTAAAAAAGTAGTAAATTTTGCACTGAAACTAATAAATTAAGTATAAAGATTTTGAATTAGACGCTGCAAAGCTAAAAAAGGCAAAAGAAAAAATGCTAAAAATACACGAGATGTAAACCGAATTTATTTGTAAGTAAGTGGGTGGAGAAGAGTTTAAAATAGGGCTTCTAATGGTGCATGCACAGTATCATCTTATGACTTCTATACTTGCCAGGGAACTTGTGGAAGAGATGATGTATCTATTAAAAAGATAGCTAAATAGCAGGGCAGTGTAAATGGCTTATTTTATGGGAAAAATGTTTAATTGAATTATAGCAGGAGGTATTTATATGGGGGCAATGGACAAAATGTCTGCTTTTTTAGAAGAAAAATTTATGCCAATAGCAGGAAAAATAGGAGAACAAAAACATCTACAGTCCATAAGAGACGGGATACTGATGACCATGCCATTTTTAATAGTGGGATCAGTGTTTCTAGTTTTAGGTTTTATACCTATTCCGGGTTATAACGAATTTATGGCAGGAATCTTCGGTGACGCATGGCGGGTTAAACTTATGTATCCTGTAAGAGTTACTTTTGACCTTATGGCTATTGTTGGTTGTTTGGGAATATCCTACAGGCTGTGTGAAAAATATAAGGTTGATGCATTCTCTGGTGCACTTATTGCCCTTGTTTCCTTTATGTTGGTTACTCCATTTACTATAGACACTCCAAACGGCACTGTTGGTGGTATACCAATAGCTCTTATGGGAAGTAAAGGACTATTTGTAGCGATGATTATGGCTATCTTATCCACAGAAGTTTATAGAGTAATAATACAAAAAGATATCACCATAAAGATGCCTTCAAGCGTTCCACCTGCTGTAGCAAAATCCTTTACAGCACTCATACCAGCAGCAGTTATAATTCTTATATCTTTTGTTATAAGGCTTGCATTCGAGGCTAGCCCATTTGAAAGTATACACTATGTAGTGGCTAAACTTCTCGTAAAACCGCTTACTGCTATAAGTGGAAGTTATTTGGGGATAGTAGTTCAAACTGTATTGATTAGTCTACTATGGTCGGCAGGGATCCATGGTTCATCAATAGTTACTGGAGTAATGGCTCCTGTATTTGCAACTATGTTAGACCAAAACAGGATGGCATTTGAGGCAGGACAAGAGATCCCTAATATTTTGACAGAGCAATTTATGGCATTGTATCCAAAACTTGGCGGATCGGGGTGTACTCTTGCACTTGCACTATTCATGCTGTTTAAAGCAAGGAGTAAGCAGTTAAAAGAAATTGGAAAACTTTCTGTTGGTCCAGCACTTTTTAACATCAATGAGCCTGTAATATTCGGGATGCCTATTGTTATGAATCCTATACTCATAATTCCATTTATATTAGCTCCTGTAGCGGCAGTTAGTGTAGCTTACTGGGGAATGAAATTAGGTCTTGCATCAAAATTAGTTGGAATAGCAGTTCCTTGGACATCTCCTATAGGACTCGGCCCGTATATCGCTTCAGGAGGAGCTATAAGTGCAGTAATTTTACAATTAGCTTCTTTTGCAGTTTCAGGCGCCATCTATTATCCATTTTTTAAAATATGGGACTCGATAAAATTTAAGGAGGAAGCACTAGAAGAAGCAATGGAACTTGAAATATCTGAACCAGAAGTTGAAACTGCTTAAAATATAAGAAATATAATTTAATTATTAAGAAGGAGATTAAAATAAAATGATGCAACCAAAAAAAGGATTTTCAGAAGGCTTTCTATGGGGTGGAGCAGTAGCAGCCAATCAGTGTGAGGGAGCATACCTTGAAGACGGGAAAGGGATAAATATAAGTGACGTACTAAAAGTTGGGGAAGGCCGTCTTCAGAATATTGCACTCGGTATAGACCCTTCTGAGTATTACCCAAGTCATGAAGCAGTAGATTTTTATCACCACTATAAAGATGATATTAAACTGTTGGGTGAGATGGGATTCAAATGCTTTAGAACATCTATATCTTGGGCTAGAATTTTTCCAACAGGAGAAGAGACTGAGCCAAATGAAAAAGGGTTGGAGTTTTATGACAAAGTTTTTGATGAGTGCTTAAAATATGGTATAGAGCCGGTTATTACTCTTTCACATTATGAAACCCCCCTTGAATTAACGAAAAAATATAACGGATGGGAGAGCAGAAAACTAATCAACTTTTTTGAAAATTATTGTAAAGTAGTTCTTGAAAGATACAAAGATAAAGTTAAATATTGGATGACTTTTAATGAAATAAATAATACAACAAGGTTGCCATTTTTAGCTGCGGCACTGGATTTCAGAAAAAAGAAAAACTGGTTTCCAATGGCCTTTCAAGCAGCACACAACATGTTTGTAGCAAATGCCAAAGCTGTAAAATTGTGCCATGAAATAATTCCCGGCGCAATGATGGGATGTATGCTGTCTCTTAGTAATATATATGCTGGCAGCTGCAAACCTGAAGATGTTTTTGAGACATACAACTATCGTCGTCGTTCATTGTTCTATTCGGATGTAATGTTGAGAGGGAAATACCCGGGATACGCACTGAAAATGATGAAAGAATATGGTGCTGATATCTCTATAGAAGACGGAGATTTAGAACTTATTGAAAAGCATACTAATGATTACCTTTCATTTAGTTACTACAGAACTGCTACTCACTCGGCAGGATCAAAAATGGAATTCAATACAGGTGGAGGAGCAGGGACATTTGAGAATCCATATTTAAAGATAACAGAATGGGGATGGCCGATAGATCCTCTTGGATTCCGTTATACTTGTAACGAGTTATACGATCGTTATCAAGTTCCTTTGTTTATATCGGAAAACGGATTAGGGGGAGTGGATATTGTAAACGAAGATGGAAGCATCCATGATATGGAAAGAATGCAGTATCTAAAAGACCATGTTGAAGCGATGAGGGGTGCCGTAGAAGATGGCTGTGATATTTTCGGATATACATGGTGGGGTCCATTTGATATAGTATCGGCCGGAACAGGAGAGATGAGAAAAAGGTATGGCTTTGTGTATGTTGATAAAGATAACAGTGGAAAAGGTACATTAAAACGTACAAAGAAAGATTCGTTCTATTATTATAAAAAGATTATCTCCTCAAACGGAGAGGACTTAGAGATTGAAAAATAAAGTATAGATTGAACTTTTATTAGAAAAAATGAAAGATATTTTTAATTAATTTGAAATTTTTGGGGCAGCTTACTAAAGTTGCCCCAATTTATTAATGAAGGGAAGGATGCTTTGTAAAAAACTATGAGATTTCCACATACTTGAAGATTTCATTTTTCTATTTTTCTGAGGTTTCAGAAGGAAATATTTCAAAGTTAATCCAATATGTTTAGAAATTAAAGTTTTGTCTATGGTTTGTATTATAAAATTAGCTATGCTTGCTATGATTAAAGGTAATATTAAATAGGTTACTTGACAAAAAACTATTTGTTTTGCTAAGATGTTAATATTGAAGGCTTTTGTAGTAGAAGTATTGGAGGTAATGAGATGTTTAAAGAAGTCCTTAAAAATGAAAAGCCACTAGCAGAGAGGGTAGCAAATAAAATAGTACAGTTAATCATAGACAAGAATCTTATTGTTGGAGAGAAGCTGCCAAATGAATTTGAACTGGCGGAAAGCCTTGGAGTAGGACGTGGAACTGTTAGGGAGGCAGTAAAACTGTTGGTATCGAGAAATATTTTAGAAATACAACGCGGGAAAGGAACCTTTGTTTCTCAAAAACCTGGGGTTGTGGACGATCCTCTTGGGTTAGTATTCTTTAAAGATAAACAGAAATTATCTCTTGACTTACTTGAAATCCGTTTTATGCTAGAACCAAAGATAGCTGCACTAGCAGCAAAAAATGCGACGAAAGAAGATATCGATGAGATGAAGCGGATATGTGATGAGATAGAACAGCATGTAAATTCAACAGGAGAATATAGCATTGACCTAGATTTGGAACTGCATACCTGTATTGCTAAAAGTACAGGCAATTTAGTTATTCCTAAACTCATCCCTATTATACAAACAGCCGTTGAGGTTTTTAAAAGGGTAAATTATAACAAGAGAGAGCAGGAATTGATTTTGTCTCACAGGGAGCTTGTAAGTGCAATAGAAGCGCACGATCCTGAATTGGTAAAATCTTTAATGAAAAAACATCTTGATAGTGCGAAACGTGATCTAGAAGCACTAGAAAACGAGTCAAAATAATTTGATTGAATAGAAAAAATATAAAGTAAAAAGATGCAATCTTCGAGTATATAGAACATTTCCATATACTCGAAGATTGCATCTTTTTATTGTTTTCTTAAAAAAAAACTCCTTTACACTAAGCAATTACTACATGTAGTCATAACTTTGTGTAAAAAGGTTAAGTTTAGTTACATATTTAATCTAAAGCTGCACCATTTGTTTCTATTACCTTTTTATACCAATAAAATGATTTTTTTCTTTTTCTATCATATGTACCGTTTTCATCGTCATCGAGGTCTACATAAATGAAGCCATATCTCTTAGACATTTGGCATGTAGACATACTTACAAGGTCTATGCAGCCCCAAGGGGTGTACCCCATGACCTCTACGCCATCTTCTATGGCATCCCTTATAGCCCCTATATGACTTTTAAAATAATCTATTCTATAATCATCTATAATAGTTCCATCTTCTTCTATCCTATCTTTATTCCCTAGCCCGTTTTCCACGATGAATAAAGGTTTTCTATATCTATCATACATATCTATCAGTGAATAATGCAGTCCTTTAGGATCAATTTGCCAATTCCATTCGGTTACATCAAGATATGGATTTTTTACCCCCGATGAAAGATTCCCACTTACTTTCTCTTTTTTTTCAGCATCAATACTCGATACAAGAGACATATAATAACTAAATGAGACGAAGTCTACAGTATGCTGTTTTAAAATCTCTTCATCACCCTGCTGGAATTTTATATTGATCCCTTTTTCTTCCCATCCTTTTTTTATGAACCTTGGATACTCTCCAAATACCTGTACATCTGAATAAAAATAATTTTCCCTATTATCTTTTAGGGCGAGTAAGCAGTTATCTGGATGACAATTTTCAGGGTATGTGAGTATCCTTGTGACCATACAACCTACCTGAGAACCTGGAATTATCTCGTGGCAATATTTTGTAGCTAAAGAGCTGGCTATAAACTGGTGGTGAAGCGATTGATAGACAATTTCTTCCAGTTTGTATTCGGGGTATCTATCGGTTACGATACCTGCCGTTGTAAAAGGGTGTCTGAAAATACTGTCTATCTCGTTAAAAGTGAGCCAGTACTTTACCAAGTTTTTATATCTTTTAAATACTACCTTACAGAATTTTACAAACATATCTACAACTGGTCTTTGATACCAACCGTCATAATTATTGCAAAGGTATAACGGCATCTCATAATGTGCTAATGTCACCAGAGGCTCTATATTTTTTTCTTTCATGTAAGTGAACATATCCTCGTAATATTTCAAGCCTTTTTCATTTGGTTCATCCTCAATGCCATTGGGGAAAATTCTTGTCCATGCAATTGATACCCTAAGTGTTTTGAACCCCATCTCTGCAAATAGGTCTAGATCCTCTCTATACCTGTGGTAAAAATCTATGCCATGACGTTTACCATATAAATGAGTGTCTTCACTTTCCATGGCCTTTTTGATGTCTTCATCAGTTATGATATGTTGAGCTTTGTAGTCTTTTGGATCTGTTTTAGGCTTATAAGTACTGCAGTCTGCTACAGACATCCCTTTCCCGTCTACATTCCAAGCCCCTTCACATTGATTTGCCGCTGTTGCTCCTCCCCACAAAAAACCTTCAGGGAAGATAGAATTTGATCTGTTTTTCATAGACGAATCTCCTTTTAAATTTTGGTATTCAAAACATTATTTTGGTTCCGATGGACAAGGCGATAGGGAGGTTAAGCAAAGACAACAATGTACTCAAGCTCACAATCTTAGCTCCGTACATGTAATCTCCGCCGTATATTTCCGAAAACATCGGTACTGTCAAAGCTACAGGAGTAGCCGTAGCGATGAGGATAACCATTTTTATATCATGTGTTCCAAAAGGAATAAATCTCAGTAAAACTGATACTAAGACAGGAATAAATAGAAGCTTTAAAAAACTTATATAATAAGCTTTTTTATCGAAGAAAATTTCAATTAAATTGAGTTTGGCTACATATGTTCCTAGTAGCATCATCGCAATAGGAGTATTTAAATTGCTCATAAAATTACATGTATTATATAGAAATACAGGCAACTTTAATTGTGCGGCATATAGCACTAAACCTGCTATTACAGTAATTACTCCTGGATTTTTAATTATTCTTCCTATTGAGATATTTTTTGTATCCCCTGTTATAAGATATATTCCGTAGGTATAGCTAAACAAATTAAAACATGCCAAATATGCAGAAAGATAGAATACATTCTCTAGTCCTAATATTCCTGTAACTAGGGGGATTCCCATAAAACCCGCATTACCAAATCCTAATGCAAATCTTTCCATCCTTGTATTTTTCTTAAA
Organism: Ilyobacter polytropus; assembly: GCA_003246855.1. Lineage (GTDB taxonomy): Bacteria > Fusobacteriota > Fusobacteriia > Fusobacteriales > Fusobacteriaceae > Ilyobacter_A > Ilyobacter_A polytropus_A. The sequence goes on along the minus strand of QKCP01000045.1, from coordinate 536 downwards.
TATAACGTGTGTAAAGACAAATACAAAAACCATGGAGACAAATGAAAAGAAAAATGCTATCCCCAAATTTTTAAATTTTTCCATCTCAAATTTTGTCTGATAACTTGCTAAAATAATCAGTGGATTTACCACCCATACTAAAAAAGAAGTTGTCTTGCTTGCAGCATTTTGGTTTATAAGTTTAAATTTATAGATCAAGTACCCAAATATTACAAGCATGTACATTATTTTAATTTGATTTCCTATTAAACTAAATATCTGCATAATTTTCCAGCTTTATCAAGCTGTTTTCAACTCCTTTTTTATGATTTTAAATCATTAACGATATCTTCCTAATTTTCAGTATTCGTTTTCTTATTACCATTATAGATAAAATAACCGCTATATATCCTATTTTGCAAACAATCCTTTCGAGTAGAATTTTGTGCAGTTACATGATTACCATTCAAAATAAAAGAATCTATGTTGTAGAAATATATAAAACCGAACAAGACGTATGACGTAGCACGTCTTTTGTATATGAATTTATTGTACTT
>QKCP01000088.1 GCA_003246855.1 Ilyobacter polytropus | reverse complement strand
ATTAAGCAGAGATTTTAGATACTGAGATTCATAAAATTTATTTTAAATTATTATAAGTTTGTCAAAATTTGAAAAAATCTTATAGAATATTATTTTTTAGATATATGGATGCTCTTTATATTCAGCAATCTAGCTCCTAAAACATCTCTGTTGATATTGTCCCCTATCATGATTAATTTGTCATTATCAATGCCTAGTTTTTCTACTGCTAGCTTGAATATATATGGGTGGGGCTTCTCCACACCGGCTTCTTCAGAAGATACTAGGAAATCAATGTAGTCTGCGATGCCTAATTTAACTATTTTTTCCATCTGTATCTTGGCTGTCAAATCGGTTACTATGCATATGGGTATATGTTTATTTTTGCATTTCTCCAAAAAATATCTGGCATCGGTTAAAAGCTCCATTTTTTCGAAAAAACTCCTCCAATATACCTCTTCTGAGCTTATGCTCAAGCTAAAGTTGGTTTTACCGGCTACAGATTCAAGCAACTTTTGGAAATAGAGCAGTCTAGAGTGGGAAGAGCCCTGCCCTTTTAGCTCAGTATTCACCCTTGCTCGAGCTTTTGAATATTCCTTTAAGAATTCATCGCAATCTAGATTTAAATGCCCATTTATGTGAACGTGAGCTTTTAATAGAGCATAATCGTGGCACCTATCATATGAATATAGAGTATCATCTAAGTCTAAAAGTACTCCTTGTATGCCGGTTAAGTCTACTTCCGGAAATTCAATTTCCACATTGTTTCTATCTGTCAATAAAAAACACCTCCAAAATGAAAGGCTGCCTGAAAGGCAGCCTGCTAATTTTTATTTCTTTTAACGATTATTTCGGATAACTTTCCGTATATTGTAGGATCTGCAACACCCGTTTGAATATACTTAAGATAAGTAATATAGAAGTGAAACGATATTGCTATGATGCCCAGCAAAGACATTATTTTCCAAAATACATATGGTAAAGCAAAAAATAAGTAGATACAGAATATAAACTTAAAAAATTCAAAAAATCCGGAAATAAAAATTTTCATATAAACTCTCCTTAAACTTCAACTGTTTCCTGTTCTTTTTGTAACCGCTATGATCTTTTTTTGTTCTTTAATTGTACTGTATCATAAATTTTGATTTTTTTCAAGCTTGTTATCATCCGACAACATCCCTCTATCGCTACACTACCAGAACTGACATCGTAAAATCTTGGGATTAAGCTGCACACAGTACTCTTACCAGCCCTGCTGGGTCTTACCAGGGTTAATTTTTCACCACTTTTTATCTTTAAATTCAGTTTTTCTAGTACGGATTCACTCCCGTCATAGGAAAAATCAACCTCTTTAAATTCTACGTCGCCCCTCATATCTCTTAGCTTGATAGCATCCTTTTTATCTTCTATATCCGAAGCTATGCTCATAAAATTAAGGAAAAAAACCACAAGAATGTCTAGTGTTATTCCCCACCTAAATATCATTAAAATGCCGTAGAAGAGAATGACCCGCTGAAGGCTTCCCGACATAAATATGATCCTAGAAAAAAGGGTATCCATTACCCTATACGCATCTTAAACGCTTTCCAAGACACTCTGGTTATATTTTTTAAACCTTTGGGCAAATACCGGGAAATCTAGGTCTAAAAGCTCCATAAAAAATGCACAGGTGCAATCCATTAAAAAAAGTTTTTTGTGCGGTTTATAGTACTTGATAAATCTTCTAAAACTATTCATTGTTTTCCCTGATACTCCATTCAAAATATAAAGGGAGCCAAGCCCCCTTATCCAAACATCTTATCGTCAAATATTTTACTTGCTTTCTCTACGAAATCCCCTCTATGCACCTTGGTCAGTGTTACATGCGCTGTTTCTTCAAGCTCTTTAAGCCATTCTATGGAAGCATAAAGTCCAGATTTATCTGGGTCTACCCGTGAAATTGTCTGCTGTGCCAAATCCCCTATTACAATAAGTTTGCAGTTTTCTCCTATCCTTGTTATTATAGACCTCATGGCATGTATATCAAAGGACTGAGCTTCGTCTATGATTACCACCCTGTTTATAAAACTAGAACCGAGTATAGAGGATATATCAAGTATATCCAGTTTATTTTGAACCTTTAGCCCTTGTAGTATTTCCATTCCTGTTTTTCCCTTTTTGTTCCTAAGATTCTGTATGTTTTCAAATGTGGTAGTGTAGTTTGAAAAGTGGGTCAGCAGCTTTTCCTCTGTATCACCCGTAGTCCAGCCTTGGTAACTCCACTTATCTAACGGAGAAGTATTTTTCCCTATCAGTATCTTCTCGTACATTTTACTCTCTAGCACTTGCTCTAAAGCCGCAGCCACAGCCAGTAGCGTCTTACCGCATCCCTGTCTAGAAGTTATACTAACAAATGGTATCTCAGGGTTTAAAAGTACCTCCATTGCAAACTTCTGCCTTACATCCTTTGGAAGAACGCCGTAGGCAGAGTAATTGTCGTAGTGCAGTTTTACTATCTTCCCTTTTTTGGTATCATATCTACCGATTATTTTTAGATAAGAATACCCCGTATACCCTTCAAAGAACTGATTTGGATACATTTGCTCTATCCCCAGTTCGCTGGGGCTGATTTCACCGTCCTGGTAAAATTTTTTAACCTGCTCTTCTTCCACTGTTTTCTGCAGCAAGCCATCGTATAGGTCGTCTAGCTTGTGTTTGTCCGACGTATCCAAAAGTTCGCACTTTATGCCCAGGGAGGAAGCTTTTACTCTCATACTGACATCATTTGTTATCAAGATGTAGTCTTTGTAATCATTTTTTAAAAGCATAGACAGTATTTTGTTATCCACATAACTTTTGTCAAAAACTTCTGGGAGTTCCTCGCTTCCCTCGTCCATTATGGATTTTAGCGAAACCCTGTTTTCTAATTCTATCCCGTGAAGGAGGTCGCCCCTCTTTTCTATCTCCTTAAAATATCTAAAAAATTGCCTTGCCCTGAATCCACTGTTCCCCTCCCTGGACTTTATCCTGTCCAGTTCTTCTAATACGTGGATAGGGATGACTATCACACAATTTTCAAAATCTCTTGTAAAAAAAGGGTTTGCAATTATAACGTTGGTGTCTATGACATAAGTTTTCCTCATCTAATCCCCCCTAACTGTGTTAAAAAACTCCCTACAAATGAATTATATAACATTTTCAATATAAAAAAAAGTGAGCAGTTATAGTTCTATTAAATTTACTGCAGTCGAGCTTGAAGTTCTGGATCCTCGTAGTCGCTACTGCTGATTTGATATGTCACCTAATTTTTTCTACAACCATCAGAATAGGTGATCTACTACTACGGTTATGAAAACTATGCACCATCACTGAATCTTCTCTTTTTGGAATTGTTTTCCCGAATTAGAAAAACTCATCCTTTTCGCTAACTCCTTTTGGATGTCCAGTATATATGGCAATTCACATGATTCCTACTGGTTTTAGAAGAAATAAACCTTTTTTGATGCTCTCTATGGTCGTCCTTGCGTTTGTGGCCACTTTCTTATCGCTGCCTGGCAGGTATCCCAAATTGTATACTATGCAGCCAACCTTTCCCACTATATACTCATCTATTTTGTTGTGGGAATCGCAAACAGCAAAGACATTCTTTATATTTTTTTCGATATATCTATCCACCGCTTCTTTTTGTATGTCGAAAGCATATACTTTTTTGAAAATTACGCTTAAAAAATCCGTGTAATGTCCGTTACCCAGAGTACAGTCTACAGCCACTTCAAATCCAGGAGTGTAAAGGTTAATCAAGCTTTGGGAAAGACGGTTGACATTTGTAATACCTCCTGTAAAATCCATTTTATAGCTTTTTTTATGTTTTGTATAATAAGCGAAAACTTACAGCAAAACAATTGATTTTATAGGAGTATTGCAAATACCCTTGCTGGGGCACCGTCAGCCCCCTCTATATTTAGCGGGGCGCACACAAGTTGAAACTTTAAGGTACCCAACTTTTCTAAGTTTGTTAAATTTTCTATTATAAGTACTCCCTTTTCCAAAAATATCTTATGGATGGGTAGATCTATAGAATCAAAACTATCGACAGATACCGCATCTATTCCTATACCCTTTAACTTCATTTCAGACAGCCAGATTGCAGCGTCTCTTTCCAATACAGGGTAATATTGAAAATACTTATCGCTACCCCAAAAACTACTATGTCCAGTCTGTAGTAACACATAATCAGTCTCTTTCAAATCCATCTCATAAGTTTTTAAGAATTCCAGGGATATATTTTTTTCATCTGTCTTTATTATAAGTGCCTGGCCTACAAAAGTATCTGTACCCATGCTGTCTAAAGTACTGCCGTTTGTGATTATGTGCGAAGGTGCATCTACATGTGTCCCTGTGTGAGTAAATAAAGTGATTTCTCTTTCAGAAAAACCATCAGACGAAATAGTAGCGACTTCTAGTATTTTGGGGCTCTCTGTCCCGGGGTATACCGGCATACCACAGCTTATGATATGGCTCAAATCTATAACTTTCATATTTCACCCCTTTTAAAATAAAAAAACATCCATATTATATAACTTAGAGTTTTAAAAAGCAAGTTTTCATAATCAAAAATTCCTTAGTTACTCTATAGTTTCAAAAGTTGATTATGGCTTGATTTTACTGGCTTAAAAAAGATTTTAAACACCTTAAAAAAGTGTTGCAAAATAGTTTAAATATGCTATAATTCGCTATCACGATATATAATTTTAAGGGGGGAAAAAATTTGGAAAAAATAAATTTCAAATTTTTCGATCAAAACTCAGAGGATCCATTAGGTAAAATAAAAGACTTCGAAAGCATTGAAGATATGAACAGATATGAGCTAAACGAACTCTCTAAAGCATTTCTGAAAAAGTACTTTCCAGATGTTAGTTTAAATCAATGGAATGATTGGAAATGGCAATTAAAAAATAGTATAACAAGCTATAGTGAACTATCGAATTTTTTAGACCTAGAGGATGAGGAGCTTTCAAATAACCTCAATATACCTCTTCGAATTACCCCTTATTATTTGAGTTTAATAATCGGTAAAAATAAAGGGCATCTTAGGAAGACTGCTATACCGAGTATATTTGAAACACTCGAAAGCTTCGGCGAGGAAGAAGACCCACTAGCAGAAGACAATTCGTCTCCAGTTCCAGGCATCGTGCATAGGTACCCAGACAGGGTGCTTTTTTTGGTGACAACATTTTGTTCTACTTATTGTAGATACTGTACAAGGTCTAGACTATTAAGTGAAGAAAAAACTATAGATTCAGATAAGAATAAATGGGATGCCGCCTTAGAATATATAAGAAACAACAGCAACATAAGGGATGTACTAATTTCAGGGGGGGACCCTCTTACACTTTCAAACCAAAATCTTGAATACCTTCTGTCTAAGATAAGACATATAGAGCATGTAGAAATAATAAGAATTGGGACGAAGGTCCCGGCTGTATTGCCACAAAGGGTAGACGCTGAGCTGGCAAATATGCTTAGCAAATACCACCCGCTCTTTATGAGCCTGCACTTCTCCCATCCAGACGAGCTAACTCCTGAATCCGCAAGGGCGTGCGAGACTCTTGCAAATGCAGGTATACCTTTAGGAAGTCAAACTGTGCTTTTAAAAGGGGTGAACGACGAAATTGACACTATGAAAAAACTTATGCACAAGCTATTGATGGCCAGGGTAAAGCCTTACTACCTGTATCAATGCGATCCTATACCTGGATCCAGTCATTTTAGGACCTTGGTGGAGAAAGGGTTGGAGATTATGTCTGGCCTAAGGGGTCACACCAGCGGCTACGCGATACCTTCTTTCGTTATAGATGCACCAGGAGGTGGAGGCAAGATACCATTACTTCCGAAATATCTACAAGACAAAGACGAGAACTATATATACCTTAAAAATTACAGGGGAAAAATATACAGGTACCCAAACAAAGAGGAGAAGTGAGTATGAAAATAGGCTTGACATACGATTTAAAAGAGGATTATCTAGAACTGGGATACAGCAAAGAGGATGTGGCAGAGTTTGATACCGAAGAAACCATCTCCGGCATAGAGAACTCGTTGAAAGAACTGAACTTCCAAGTTGACAGAATCGGTAGATTCCACGAACTTAATAAAAGGATCGTTTCAGGTGAAAAATGGGATATGGTTTTTAATATCTGTGAGGGTATTCATGGGATCTCAAGAGAAGCTCAGGTTCCTGCGCTTTTGGAAGCATACAATATCCCATATGTTTTTTCAGATCCGTTGGTGCTGACTCTTACACTTCACAAAGGTATGGCTAAAAGAGTGGTGAGAGATGCAGGTATACCTACTGCGGAATTTTATGTTGTAGAGGAATTGGAAGAAATTGAAAGTATAAAGTTTGGATTCCCGATGTTTGCAAAACCTGTCGCAGAGGGTACAGGCAAGGGTGTTAGTGAGCTCTCTAAGATAGAGAACAGATATCAGCTTACCAGCACTTGTAGACTCCTTTTAGAAAAATATAAGCAGCCAGTTCTTGTTGAAAAATATCTCCCTGGGAGAGAGTTTACTGTGGGTATAGTAGGAACCGGAAAAAATTCAAAAGTTGTCGGCATGATGGAGGTTAATTTTAAAGGTGACACTAATATATACTCTTTTGAAAGCAAGGATAATTATGAAGAGTTGGTAGAATATAGCAGCGTTGAAAAAAAAATGTATAGTCAGTGTGCGGAGGTTGCCTTAGCTGCATGGAAATCTTTAGGATGCAGGGACGGAGGGAGAATCGATATAAGGTTTGACGAGGAAAACGTGGCCAACTTTATAGAGGTAAACCCCCTTGCTGGGCTTAATCATATACATTCAGATCTGCCAATATTGTGTCGTTTAAACGGCATCCCGTACAGGGAACTTATAAAAATGATAGTAAATTCTGCAATTGAAAGGCATGGGACGAAAAAATTTGAAAATCTTGATCTTGTATAACGCACTTTCAGAAAATCCAGCTCAAGATGAGATGGATGTTTTAGATCAGGTTACATTGGTAGAAGAAGGGCTTTCTAGCAATGTATATCAGGTCGAAAAACTTGAATTTTCCTTAGATGTAAAAAATTTTTTAACTACCATATCAAAAGTCAAACCAGATCTGGTTTTCAATCTTGTGGAATCTGTGGATAATGATGGAAAGTTAATCTGCCTTGCTCCAGGGATATTAGAACATATAGGCATCCCTTATACCGGGACTAAGCATGACCAGATGTTTATATGTCAAAATAAAGTCGTAGCGAAGGAGCTTATGGTAAAAAATAACATCCTGACTCCTAGCTGGTTGAGAATGGATAACCCAAAATTTATTTTAGGGAAGCAGTATCTTGTAAAACCCATTTGGGAAGACGGCTCACTTGGAATAGATGATGACAAACTTTTTACATCAGTTGATGAAAGTTTAAAAAATTACGATCCCAGTAACTTTTTTTTAGAAGAGTATGTAGACGGTAGAGAGTTTAATGTGGCTATACTCGCAGGAGAAGTCCTAGAACCGGCAGAAATTGTTTTCAGAGGGTTTGAGGACATCCCTAAAATACTTGGATACAAAGCAAAATGGGAGGAGGATTCCTTTCAGTACAAAAATACCTTTAGAACTTTTGATATTGAAGAAGGGCTAAGAGGAAAATTGAAAGTTATAGGGAAAAAATGTTGGGAACTTTTTAACATGAAGGGGTATGCCAGAGTTGATTTTAGAATGGACTCTATCGGAAAAATCTACGTGCTAGAAGTAAATCCTAATCCTTGCATATCTCCTGATAGTGGATTTATAGCTGCAGCACAAAATTTTGGATATTCTAAAAAAGATGTCGTAGAAAAAATATTGAACGACTTTTAAGGGGCAGAACAGATGCAAAGATACTTTATATTAGAAGAGGACAGGAACAGAATACTTGAAATATTACAATCATCAGGCTATTTTTATCCATATGAGGTAGATATAGGGATGGAGGTTGTAGATGAATATCTAAAAAAAGGCGAAGAAAGTGGCTATAATTTTATAGGCAGCTTAGAGGATGATTCAGATAAACTGTCAGGGTTTATATGTTTTGGGAAAACTCCTTGTACAGATAACAGATACGATATTTACTGGATAGTTGTAGATGATGAAAATAGGGGGCAGGGGCAGGGAAAAACTCTTATGGAATCAGCCGAGGCAGAAATAAGAAAATCCGGTGGCAAGCTCTTGTTTGTAGAAACTTCTTCTAGATTTAAGTATTTTGATACCAGGAGCTTCTATGAAAAGTGTGGCTTTTCCATACATGCAGTTGTTAAAGATTTTTATTCTGACGGAGATAATAAAGTAATATATAGCAAAAAAATATGACCCTTTTCTAAGGGGGTCATATTTTTTTTAAAACATCCATCAGTTCGCTCATAGAGTTTATTTTAAAATCGGCCATACCGAGTTGCCCTTTATCATGTTCATCAAAAAAAATAGCTTTCATTCCAAATTTTTTTGCTGGAAAAACGTCATTTGTATAGCTATTCCCAATCATAACACATTCATCAGGCCTTACTCTTAAATCAGTGGCTATCATTTTAAAGAAATTTAGATCAGGCTTTTCGCATCCCAATTCTTTTGAGGTATATAATTTTTTAAAATATTTTTTAATCCCCATTTTTTCAAGGGCCATCCCCAGTAACTCTGCATCAGAATCGCCTGCATTTGATGCCACACAAATAAAATAGTTTTCAAATAATTCTTTCAAGCATTTTTCTACACCTGGTATTAAAGAAATCTTAGGCCAATATACCATGCTGCCTTCATAGCCGTAGTCCCTCATAAGAGTGTCACCCCAGTCAAAGATAATAACTTTCACGGTATGCATTCTATTTCCCCTCCCATTGAAATAAACTTCTATTCTCAGATTCCTACTATATTTTTCAAAAAATATTTGTGATTGCCAATTTCCAGAATAATCCCCCTTTAGTAATTTATATTTAAGGTGGCTTTGTGTAATTAGAATACCACAATTGCCATTGTTTTAAAATTATTTTTTAAAACCCAAGTGTAACTTTGGAAAATATCTCAAAACGACTTCGGAAAAATAATGACTCTCCCATGTTTTTGGGTTGATATAAATATAAAAAGATAGCCATTTACTACAGCCATCTTTTTGAAGGTAGGGTTATTTTGAACTCAGTACCATTTCCAACTTCGCTATCTGCGATAATTCTTCCATTGTTTCTTCTTAAAAACTCTTTTACCAATATTAATCCTAAACCAGTCCCTATCTCATTTTCTGTACCCAAAGTACTGTATTTCGTGTTTTTATCAAATATTCTAGACAATATCTCTCTACTCATGCCTATGCCATTGTCTTTTATGCTTATCTCCACTTCGCCATCATTTGATATAGCGCTTATCTGTATATTGCCCTCTCGTCCTGTGTATTTTATCGCGTTTGACAGGATGTTTCTGAATATAACCTGTAGCATTTTGCTGTCTCCATAAACCACTTTTTCATCAGCTACATCCATGCTAATTACTATGTCTTTTCTGCTGGCGTTAATCGACAGCAGAGACACCGTGTCTTGCAATAACTCCTTAAGCTTCAGCTCTGTAGGTGAGAAGTCTATGTTTTGTGTTTGCAGCCTAGACCATTGAAGAAGATTTTCTAAGAGGTTGTATGTATGCTTTAATGTTCTGTATATCTCTTTTAAGAACCTTTCTTTCCTCTCTTCACTCAAATTCCCTTGTTTTTTCATAAGTATTTCCATGAGGCCTAAAAGTCCGGTAAAAGGAGTTTTCAAGTCATGGGCTATTATAGAAAAGAATTTATCCTTCATGTCGTTAGCTTTTTTCAATTCCTCATTTTGCAGCATCAAGTTTTTCTCAGCGATCTTTTTGTTCATGCTCTCATCTGCCAATATCCATAGTATGAGCGCTATTATAGCCAAAAGAGAAAAATCCAAAGCGGTGTATTTTTTAATTATATTAAATTTTAAAAAGTTCATGCTCTTCACTGGTATATGTGATACTAGCTTCCAAGAATACTTGGTAATATCCATACCGCCTTGTTCAGACAGGGCAAAATTTTCAAAATCTCTACCTGCCTTGTATATTTCTAGTAACGGGAAAAATGTTGTGTACACGTAAAAACCATTTACACTAAAAAAGTCTCCGCTGCTGGCATCTGTCATTTTCTCCCACTCTTCTGGGAAAACTTTCTTAAAAAAAATTTTTTCCGGTGATTTTTTTTCTAAGATTTTTTGTCTGAGAGATTGTGATACTTTAAGAGATTCTCCATCCCTGTTTAAAATAAAATTTTCGCTTCTATTTTCGTAAAAGCTGTATTGATCCATTAGCTCTAGCAACTTGTCGCCCATATAATCTAAAATTACGATGCCCTTTCTGGAGTTATTGTCGTCATAAACTCCAATGGCAAATTTTATGTGCGGGATAGCTGAATTTGTGTTTTCAATTGTCATATCGAATGAAGAAACGTATACTTGATTTTTAAAGATAGATTTAGTATCTTCATAGACATCTACATCTGGATTGCTCTGCCTCCTTTTTAACAGGGAGGCATTATCTAGAGTTTCATTGTACTGTACTCCCGCTATAAACTCTCCCTCTGTATCGATATAGCTTATTTTTTGGTATATCTTCTTTCGCTTTGCCAAGTTTAAGAAATCACTCTCTAGTTCATCTAAGCTAGTTACATTAGCAGAGTTGGCAAATTTTCTTGTACTAGACAGTTCGGCCAGAATATATAAGTCGCCAATAATCTCTGTAAACTGTTTTCTTATTCGTTCCACAACAATATCATTTTCTCTATTCTCAATGCTCTGAAGCTGATTCAACAGGGTCTCCAGTTCCATTCTGTATGCAAACGCTGTCAATCCTACAGTTATGAGCATACAGATAATCAAATTTTTTATAAAAAACCATCTACGATACTTCTTATAATCCATTAAATCACCCCGCACACATCCCTTTTTATTAGTATACTTCTTTTTTAATTATTTTCCAAAAAAAAACATTTTGTGTTTTATAAACACTATAAACACGCAAAAAAGGCATAGTGTAGATAAAAAAATAGAGCCCATGCCGGGCTCTATTTTTTTATTACTTATTCTCTTCATCTAATTTAAGCATATGTCCAAGTTTTTCTTTTTTTGTTTTAAGGTATCTAATATTTTCTTCTCTGGCTCCTATTTCTAGCTCTTTTCTCTCTTTTACATCTATTCCATATTCTTTAAGACCATTTATTTTTTTTGGATTATTTGTCATAAGTCTAACTGATTTCACGCCGAGATCTTTTAGGATTTGAGAGGCTATTACATAGTCTCTTAAATCTGCTTCAAAACCAAGTTTTTCATTGGCCTCTACAGTGTCAAATCCTTGATCCTGCAAGTTGTAGGCTTTCATCTTGTTGAACAGCCCTATGCCCCTTCCCTCTTGTCTTAGATAGAGGACAATTCCTTCTCCCTCTTCTTCTATTCTAAGCATAGAAGAGTGCAGTTGAGGTCCGCAGTCGCATCTACGAGATCCTAATACATCTCCTGTAAAACACTCAGAATGCAGCCTGGTAAGTACGTTCTCTTTACCTTCAATATCCCCTTTAACAAGAGCAAGATGCTCTTTGTCGTCTAGTTCGTTGTCATATCCGTAAAGCTTGAACTCCCCCCACTCTGTAGGCATTTCTGCAACAGCTACTCTCTTAACAAGGATTTCATGACTTTTTCTATATTTTACAAGATCCTCTATACTTACTATCTTAAGACCGTGTTCTTTGGCGAAAACCCTCAAGTCATCTAGCCTTGCCATGGTCCCGTCTTCTTTTAATATCTCGCATATAACTCCATATGGTTTTAGCCCTGCCAATTTTGCAAAGTCAACTGCAGCTTCAGTATGTCCTTCTCTCACAAGAACTCCACCATTTTTGGCAACAAGCGGGAATATGTGTCCTGGCTTTTTAAAGTCTTTTCCAAACTTATTTCTGTCGCCTAGGTCCTGTATGGTTTTTACTCTGTCGGCTATTGATATACCGGTTGTTGTCCCCTCCATAGAGTCTACCGATACAGTAAAAGCTGTACCATGCGAGTCTGTATTCTGCTGAACCATTTGCCCTAGCTCAAGTTCGTCTGCCCTGGTCGGAGTCATAGGCACGCAGATAAGTCCTCTACCGTACTTTGCCATGAAATTTATAGCGTCATAAGAGACCATTTCTCCTGCGAGAACAAGATCCCCTTCATTTTCTCTATTTTCATCGTCTACTACAATTATCATTTTACCATTTTTTATATCTTCTATTGCATCTTCTATTCTATCTAACATATCTTTCCCCTCCTAAGGTTTTAAAAAAAACCGTTCTTTAGTAAAAAATCTTTTGTTATACCGCTCTTTTTCTCTGCTTGACCTTCTTCTTTGAAGTTCATAAGCCTTTCCACATACTTTCCTATTAAATCGGTTTCTATGTTTATATAGTCCCCAACCTTTTTAAGACCGAGGGTTATCATCTCTTGTGTGTGAGGGATAAGGGATACACTCAACGTATTAGCCGAAAAATCCACAATGGTAAGGCTTGCCCCGTCTAAGGTAATCCTTCCCTTTTCAACTATGTACTTCATTAAACGCGCCTCTATCTCCACTGTGTATACCTTTGCGATTCCGTCCCTTTTTATGGAGACTATCTTCCCTTCACAGTCCACATCACCTGTCACAAGGTGCCCCCCTAGAGGTGTGGCAAGGGTTATTGATTTTTCCAAGTTAACCTTATCTCCGACTTTTAACCTCTTCAGGTTGGTCCTTTTTACAGTTTCATGCATGACATCGGCAGTAAAATAATTGCTGCCTAGCTCAACAGCCGTTAAGCAGGTACCGTTTGTGGCAATACTATCCCCGAGTTTTGCACCTTCTAAGACCTTGTTGCATTTTACTTTAAGATGCAAAGCCTTGTCACCGTTTTTTACTTCTAAAACTTCTCCCATCTCTTCTACTAGTCCTGTAAAAATTTTAATCACCCACTTTAATCATTGTAGAATTCTACCGATATATTGTTCCCATAGGTATTAAACCTTAAGTTTTTAAGCTCAAAGCCATCCGAGATTTTATCAAAATTAAACCCCTTTATAAAAGGTATTGCTTTCTCATCCCCTAATATTTTAGGCGCGATAAATATTTCCCCGCCATCTATAACATCTTCTTTAAAGCATCTCGATACAACCGAGCTGCCTCCTTCTACTAATACAGAGTCTATACTGAGTTTTCCAAGTTTTAAAAATATCTCCGTCATTTCGAATTCATCTTTGTCAATTAGTATAAATTTTATCTTTTTATTGCTTAATTTGCTGTATCTTTCACTTCTCTCATTTTGAGTTTTAGTTATAACTATGGTTTTTTCATCTGTGTTGTTTAAGACCAATTTTGAATTTAACGGTATATCAAGCTTTGGGTCTATAACTATTCTGTAAGGGTTTACTCCGTTTTCAATTCTGGCTGTTAGACTAGGGTCATCAGCTAAGACTGTGCCTATACCTACCATTATTCCCATATATTTGTTTCTCAATTTTTGTACCCTGTTTCTGGAAAATTCATTAGTGATCCACTTTGAACTGCCGTTTCTAGTGGCTATTTTCCCATCCAAAGTAATGGCTACCTTTAAAAATACATAGGGCATTCCGGTTTGGATGTATTTTAAAAACACCCTGTTCATATCTATGGCTTCATTTTCCAAGAGCCCGGAGCTAACTTCTATCCCAGCATCCTGCAATATTTTTACACCTCTGCCGGCTACTAATGGGTTGGGGTCGAGCATGGCTATAACACATTTTTTCACGCCCATACTTACTATTTTTTCAGCACACGGAGGCGTCTTGCCGTGGTGCGAGCATGGTTCCAGTGTAACATAGATGGTAGCACCTTTAGCCTTCTCTCCTGCTTCATCAAGGGCATATACCTCAGCATGTGGACCTCCAAAGTATTTATGGTAACCTTTGCCTACTATTTCCCCATCTTTTACCACTACCGCTCCTACAAGGGGATTGGGATTTACAGCCCCTTCCCCCTTTGTAGCAAGGTCAAGAGCCATAGCCATATATTTTTGGTCTATATCGCTATGCATATAAAGCACCTCTTTCCAAAATAATTAGATTTCTTTTAAAAGGTTTATCATTTCAATTGCACCAGCAGCTGCTTCGAAACCTTTGTTTCCAGCTTTTGTTCCGGCTCTTTCTATACACTCTTCTATTGTGTTTGTTGTGAGTACCCCGAACATTACAGGTATTCCACTTTCTAGTGATACGCTCGCCACACCTTTTGACACTTCAGAACATACGAAGTCAAAGTGTGGTGTAGCTCCTCTTATTACAGCTCCAAGTGTTATAATTGCGTCGTATTTTTTAGTGGTTGCCATCTTTTTCGCTACTAGAGGCATTTCAAATGCTCCTGGCACCCAAGCTATTTCAATGTCAGATTCTTCTACTCCGTGTCTTTTAAGGCAGTCCAATGCCCCACCGATTAGTTTAGATGTAATGAACTCGTTAAATCTTCCAGCTATGATTCCTATTTTAATTCCTTCACCTTTAAAATTTCCTTCAATTACTCTCATTTTCATTCCTCCCACCGTTTTTTATAATAAAAAAGCCTGAAGCATAAACTTCAGGCGTGCATTACAATACAATAGTCGTACTAAAATCGACTAACTGTTTAACTTCTACCATCCAGACTTTACTGTCGGTACCGGAATTTCACCAGATCAATCCCATATGGGAGTCGCGGACTTTAACCGCCGGTCGGGAATTACACCCTGCCCTGAAGTTACTTTTATTTTATTTGCTACTTATTATAATTGTTTCATTTCCATTTGTCAAGTTTTTTTATAATACACATGCCTGAAATTATTCATTTAAAATTGTATTCCAAACCTTTTACTTATATTATACTTTAATTTAAGGTGCATTATTCTTAAATTTTAACAAGTTTTATTGAATTTATTTAAAATCATGCAGACATTTATTTCAGTTACAACTGATGCCTTGCTTAATTTTTAATATTTCTAGAAAACTTCTTCTTTTCTCTCCATGCAGCACTGTGTACAAGATATTTTTTTATACTTAAAAATATTTTATAGAATTTTTTCTAAAAACTCCTGTATCCTCTTGTGTTCAGGATTCTTGAATATTTTCTCCGCACTCCCCGATTCAACTATTTCCCCATCAGCCATAAATATAACATGATCGGAGATCTCCTGCACAAATCTCATTTCATGGCTGACTATTATCATAGTTCTATTTTGTTTTGCCAGCTCTTTTATAACTTTAAGTACTTCTGAGACAAGCTCTGGGTCAAGGGCAGAAGTCGGTTCGTCAAAAAGAAGTATGTCCGGATTCATTGCCAAGGCCCTAGCGATGGCTATCCGTTGTTTTTGTCCTCCGCTCAATTCAGCTGGAAAACTGTTCTCCTTTTCGGAAAGACCGACAAGTTTCAAGAACTCCTTGGCATTTCTAATGGCCTCTTTTACATCGCTCTTCTTGACCATTAACGGTGCTTCCAGTATATTTTCAATTACGGTCTTGTGTGGGAAAAGGTTAAAATTTTGGAACACCATCCCCATTTTCAAGTGGGCGTCCCTTTTACTTTTTTTTGATATCTTTTCTTCATTATCGAAGATGCTGGTACCCTCTATGACTATTTTTCCGCTTTCTACTTCTTCCAAACCGATTATGCTCCTTAAGAGAGTAGACTTGCCACTGCCGGAAGGCCCGATTATCGATACGACATCACCTTCCTTCAAGCTAAGACTTACATTATCAAGAACTTTATTGTCTCCAAAGTACTTGTTTATATTTTCTAATTTTATCATTTCCATGCGTTTACCCCTTTTTTAACCCTTTTTTATTGGAACCTGTATTTGTTTTCCAGATTTTTAAACACGGTAACAACCACAGAACTTATAATAAGATACAAGATTCCTGCTATTAAGAAAGGTACTATAGTAAACTCTCTGCTAACAATCTCTTTGGCATTTCTCAGGATCTCTCCAAGTCCTATTACCGACACAATGGCGGTATCTTTTACCAGTGTTATGGCTTCATTTGTAAGCGCAGGCAGGACTCTTCTTATTGCCTGTGGCAAAACAATCCTTTTCATTGTCTGGTAATAAGTCAGCCCTAACACTCTAGAAGCCTCATATTGCCCCTTGTCCACGCTCTCTATTCCGCTTCTCACTATTTCGGTTAAGTATGCTGCATAGTTTACTATAAATGTTATTGCAGCAGCTGAAAACGGAGATAAAGTTATTCCTAAAACCGGAAGACCATAATAAACAAAGAAAAGCTGTAGCATAAGCGGGGTTCCCCTGAAAACCCAAGTATATATTCCAATAGCTTTTTTTAATGTCTTATGCTTTGATATGTTCCCAAGTGCCAAAAGCACCCCTATCGGAAAGGCTATTAGTGTAAAGAGGTAGAGTTTACCCGTTAGGACAACGCCTTTTAATATATATAAAGCCATACTTATTAATTGCACTATATTTCCTCCCCAAAAAGCCTAAGTTATTTTCCAAACCATTTAGCTTTGATCTTATCCATAGTTCCGTCAGCCCTAATATCATCTAGAGTTTTGTCTACTGCCTGGGCAAACTTCACATCCTCTTTTCTAAAGCCAACTCCGTAAAGTTCTTTTCCAAAATCAACATCCAGTACTCTATATCCAGCTTTTTTAGAAACATAGTATCTTGCAACTATCTCATCCATAACAACTGCATCCACCCTGCCGTTTTTTAAATCTAAAAGTGCATCCACATTATTTTCATATTTTTTAATATCTTTTAGCTCCTTAGAGACTGCATCGCTAGAAACTGCATTGTCTGCACTGCTACCCATTTGAAGTCCGATTATTTTTCCGGCTAACTCCATCTTTTTTTCAATATTAGAATTTTTTCTCACAACGGTAATCTGGCTGTTTTTAAGATAATCTTTTGTAAATATTATCTGTTTTTTCCTTTCTTCTGTTATTGTCAACCCGTTCCAGATGGCGTCTATACTTCCACTTTTTAATTCGAAAATTATCCCGCTCCATTCACATGGTTTGAATACAGCTTTAACTCCCATTCTCCTTGCTACTTCATTTGCCAAATCAATATCGAATCCAACTATTTCTCCATTTTTATTTCTAAATCCCATAGGGGCAAAAGCATCGTCTAATCCGATTACAAACTCCCCTTTACTTTTGATAGAATCAAATCCATCCTTTTTTTTACCAAACACCGCATACGATGTAAAGCTTATAGCAGCGAATGATAGAAGCATAGCTAAAATCATAACTCTTTTTTTCATGTTTCTCCTCCTGTTTTTATATTTGTGTTAAATTATAAAGATTTTTAAAAGGTTACATACAGATTTATTATTGGTTAATTTTTTTTAATTCTATACAGAATAAAAAAACCACCTAGTTATGAGCTAGATGGCTGATAGAATAAAGTCAACCGTTCCGAACCCGCCGTGTGTTAGTTTACTTAAAAGCAAACCTTAAACAGTATACGGCATAGAATTAAATATAAAGAAAATTCTATGTGCTGATTATTCAGCGGGCAAAATTCTACGTTCAACTTTTTTACCTCCAAGTATTTTTAAGAAATTTTAACATAGATATTTAAAATTTTCAACAAATATTGGATTATTTTTTTGGAAATACTAATCTTAAATTTATATTTTTTTAATTATAAGTTCCTTCATATCCCTCTTGGGAACGCAATGTATATTTTTTTCATCTCTATAGTATTTTATATCACCTTCATTCATATCCACGATTTTAACTTCCTCATCAGGTATGCCTATAGCGAGCATAACACCTATCTCATAATCCCCACCAAGTTCGATTATATTCTGTATATTATCTTTGCTAAAAGCACCCAGTATACAGGTTCCGTACCCCATCTCTTTGGCCTTTAAGATAATATTTTGCACAGCTATTCCCATGTCAAAATGCAAAAAGTTATCTGCTATATCCAACATTCTATCCCTGCAAACTACAACATAAGCTACAGGACTCTCCTCTTTTTTTGGGCTCCACTCTATATAGCCTGCCCACCTTGTTTCAGGGAATATAGTTTCCACAGTTTTTTTATCATTTATGAGTACATATCTGAGTGCTTGCAAATTCCTTGTGGAAGATGAATACCTTGCAACAGATACCATTTCTTCTAATGTATCCATGCTGATGGCTTCTTGTTTAAACTTTCTTACTGAACGTGCTTCTTGTATCAACTTATCTAACAATTTTGTCCCCCCTTAATCCCATGTATCTTTTGGTTTTATCATATATTTTTTTTCACAGCATTCAGGACACTTATTGTATAGTTCCGCTTCGATAAAGGCATTCTCATCGATAGTCAAAGTCCTGCCACAGTTCTTACAATTATATTCTGTCTCGAATAACTTTTTTCCATTGAATTTTATCTCCATATAAGGTTTATTTTCGAAATAATTACAAGTATCACACTTATAAACCTTGTAAGAAAATTCAATATGAAAACCATTTTCGGTGTTTTTAAACATGTATTTTTTTAGTCTTTCATTAGAGGATATTAACTGCTCTAACCTTTCCTTGTTGGTACCGTCTAACCTGTGTATGAGCTTCTCTCTGTCGTTTATTTTTTCTTTAAACACCTCGGTGTTTTCGTTTAATTTATAGTCTTTTCTATAACCACAGCTATTACAAATACCTGAATATATTAAGCCCATAACCGTTCCTCCCCCCAGTTCATTACCTGACATAAAATTTTACTATATTTTACGTAAAATCCTTTTAATTTTAAAAAACAAATTTCATTAACGAAACTTTATCCCTTTATTAGAATAAAAATTTTCTAGCAGCTTCAAAAAGTTTGCTTTGAGATTCTGGGTAAAGCTCTGTGTACATAGGGTTGTGAACCAAAAAGAATATCTCTCCTCCTACGTATTCTTCTATGTACCTTACAAACTCCTTTTTTATACTGTCCGTATCCGCTTCCACCTCGAAATCACATATACTCACTGAAACCTTCTTTAGTACCCCCAATTCATCTAAAACAGGGGCGAATATCTCCATAAACTGGGTAACTATTTCATTAGTTTCAAGGTCATCGGCTACTATACCGTTGGCCCATTCTGGAAATATCTGACTTTCCAAAATTTCTATTTTTTCCAAATCTAAAACTCCAGATTTTAAGACTTCTGAAAAGCAGATAAGCTCGTACATGTATGAATTTTTAGAAACAATTTTCAGCTCTCTCTCTTCATCTAACTCAAGCATCTGCCCCTGTAGATATCCGTCCAAATCCAGGTATGCAAGGTACTCGTCGTGTGTGTCCACGTAAAAAAACTCCTCTTTACTGCCGTCCTCAATTTTGAATGTAAGACTCCAGGGAGTCATCTCTTTTGAAATGTCTTCCGAGCTGCTCCATTCGTGAAAAGAGTTCTCCAACATCTTTTCAAAACCAATTTTATTTCCAGGAAAAGTTCCCTCAACTTTTCCCTTATACAGACTTATCATCATTGCAAATAAAACCCCCTAAAAACTCCTGTTAAATGCACTATATAATTATTAATTATGTAAAATTTATTTTAACATGAACTTTACATAATTTTTACTGTTAATTTGTATTTAACAGTTGTGATTATATCATCTTATCCAGAAATTTGTAAGCGATTTTTTTTGACCTATAAGCACTATTTATATATAATAGTTATATTAATTTTGTAGAAAGGTG
>QKCP01000017.1 GCA_003246855.1 Ilyobacter polytropus | reverse complement strand
TCTCTTTCAATTATGCTAAGATGATTGTAACCTTTCATAGAAGACTCCTTTGTAAATGTTTTTGTGGTGATTACATTCTACAGGATTTTTTATGAGAGGTCTTTTTATTTTAAGTGGTGCACTTGTTTTGATAATACACCATATAAAAACAGGAACAGCACTAAATGGATTTATAATGAAATAATATGATATATCAAAGATATTTTACAATACTTAATTTATTTTGCTTGCAGTAGGATTAATTTCCACAATTTTCATAGCAAAATTTAAAATGAGAAAAGTACAAGGGAATTCCGATATGGTTAAATAAATTTTAAAGGGATGTTTATAGCATCATAAAGTCAGCTAAATGTTTCTTTGATCAATACAATATATGCAAATTAAAAAATTAAAATCTTGAATTTATAAGAGAAAAGAGTTGATATTAAAAAAATCAACTCTTTAAATGAACCCGTTAAACTGTACAGTTCTTCTTTTTTGTACTTTCAATTGAAGTTTTAGTATAAAGTTTCGGTATATATACTAAAACTTAAGCCCTTTGTTTGAAAGGGCTTGAGTTAAATTAGTACACCTTTTGGGGTAAATACCAAATCACTCTAAGCCCTTATTTTAATACTCTACACCAGCAGTAACAATTTTTGATTTTTTAAAAGACAGGTAAGCGGAAAGCACACCTAAAGAGACGAACACAGCACCCAGTCTGCTTATCGATACAAGGGAAATATTCTTAACCATAAATCCTCCCACACCCGCCCCTGTGGCAAAGGCAAACTGTGATATAGAAGCATTGAAACTGAGTATAACGTCCGAAGCGTTTGGTGCCTGAGATATTACATTGTACTGCTGGACGGGTCCTGTAAGCCACGCTGATGCTGCCCATAAAACCATCAAAGCGAGTGCGATATACGGTGAAACAGCGATTGTTGAAAACAGTATTAAAACTACTGCGTGGACAGACAAGCTGCCTATTATTGATTTCTGTACCCCTATTTTATCACCTAAGAAACCTCCGAATTTACTCCCGAACAAAGTTGACAGTCCGAATAAAAACAGCCCAAGGCTGATGAGCTCCTCCGTCATCTGCGGAATATTTTTTAAAAAAGGAGTGATGTATGAGTATAATATAGAGTATCCGCTGAGCCAGCCAAATGTTATCCCAAAAGTCAGAAGAACTCTGCCATTTTTTAAAAGAAGCAACTGTTCCTTAAAAGGCATGTTTTTTTTACCCTCTATAAACGGAATCGTCAACATTATAATGAATATGGATAAAAAGCTGAAAGTCCCTGTCCCCCAGAAAATAGCTTTCCAATCGAACATCGATGTGATGACCCTTCCTATAGGCAGCCCAACTATTATAGCTGTATTAAAACCTGTGACAAGTATGGCTATTGTCCCTGTTTTTTTCTCGGGAGGTGCTAATTTTGCGGCAATTCCAAAACATGTTACATTAAATACCCCTGTTCCTACTGCAAGTATTATACGCGACAGCAGTATAAGCATGTAATTGGAGGATATTACAATCATGATGCTTCCGATTGTCACTAGTGATAGTGCAAGAATAAGCACTTTCCGCCTGTCTAAATGTGATAAGGTCATTATCACGATAGGCGTCCCTATTGCATTTGCCACTGCAAATACCGTGATCAACTGCCCTGCGGCAGAAACAGATATATCCAGTGACGACGCAATTTTATCGAGCACCCCAACTATTACAAATTCCGAAGTTGTAACAATAAAACAAATCAGTGCCAGTATATATATTTTCCAAATATTTTTCATTCTCATCCTCTCCGATACAAATTAAAGAAAAATTTTTCTTTAATGAAGCTTGTTATTTTGAATATGATACCACCTTGAGTGGACTACAAGTCAAGTCTTTTTTGCATTAATTAATATAAGGTAGTAAAATTCTTTACAAACCTTATCCTCTAGGATATAATATTGCAAAGAACATAGTAAAATAACAGGAGGTATACAATTGATCAAGCACATAGTTTTCTTCAACTTTAAAGACGAAGCACTTGGAAAGACAAAAAAGGAGAACATGGAAAAGGTGAAAAAAGACCTTGAGGCTCTTGCAAGCATGGAGCAAATAAAAGCGCTAGAAGTGGGAATCGACATCAATGGTTCTGAGAGAGCGTACGACCTGTCTCTTTACACAGAGTTCGAGACAATGGCAGACCTTGATTTCTACCAAGACTACGGGCCTCACGTGGATATAAAGCATTTTGTAAGGGAAGTCTGCACAGGGACAGCTGTAGTGGACTACGAGGTATAGAAGACGGCAAGCGCCGTCTTTTTTATTTTTTGAAATTTTATGTGCCTTTACTGAAAAAAACAATAAAATATTATATAATCTATTGAACAAACTCATTAAAAGGAAAATTATTTAATAATACTAAACATAACTGCAGAATGAAACTGGTTCGACAACCGAGGCATAAATGAACGACTAAGCCTCGAGACTGTAAGCACGCCCGCTTCATCTCTGCTGTAAAACCGTTATCAGAAAGATGAGGCGAAAGGCGCGACATCGTGCAATGGATTATCGTAAGAAAGACTTTATAGTTTATAAATACGCATTTACTATATAAAGTGAATCAAAAAGTTGGAGGGGATTTATATGAATTGTTCGAATTGTGGCGGGACTAATATTGAAAGCGGAATTTCAATTGGAAAAAGTGCCGATACAGGGAATATAGGCTTGAAATACAATAGGGGTATTTTAATAGGTGTTTCACAAATGTATTGTGATTTATGCCTCGACTGTGGGGAGATACTCAGGTTTTATATAAAAGATAAAACTGATAGAAGATGGAACAAAAAGCCGGGTACAATAGGTTCAAAATAAAAATTAGCTATAAACCGAATAAATATTATTCACACTATTAATAAAAATGGAATACACAAAGAGAATTTAAGGTGGAAAACCTAACATCCAGTTCTTATAGGAGAAATGTGAAGGTTATTCCAAATTTTAAGACTCTTTGCCTCAGATTGCTCGATGGCCCTTATAGATGACCTGTGTGCTGAATAGCTAAATTTATGAGGTATCGAAGACGGCAAACGCCGTCTTTTTTATAAATACCTAAATTATATACCCATACCGAATGTTCTATAATATAAAAAGACTGTATTCATCTTTTGATTATATTTCTCCCTTTCAATTTAAAAATCAATTTTTTAACTTTGTTTAAAAAACTAGGACAACTCATATTTTATTCCGATGTAAAATCATTTACATAAAATAAGTTCCTTTTTATATTTTAAAAATAAATCCTTATCGACAAAATAGAACAGTGTAGCTGGCGGGTATGGCCCCAGTTTATGAGCTCGGTCTACATTGGCAGAAAATAAAATAAATACTTCATCATTTTGACTCATTTCTATTTCTTTTTTCCCTAACGAATAAAAAGGAATAAACGTTAGAAAACTAGCTCTTATTTCTATATTATTTATGCCGACATAGGCAGGTATTTCCAAAAAACATCCCTTATTAAGTCTGCCAATTTTTACCCCATTATGATAAACAAAAGGGACTTCCGCTATCCCAATAATAGAAGGAGTATCCGGCCTAAAAATATAAATCATGCTTTCTTTATTATCTATCTCGCTATTTTTAATATTATTTCTAGAGGTACAAGAGACTGCACACAATAAACTACATATAATAAATATTTTGATTATACTTTTCATAGTTACTTCCTTTCCAGAGCCTCATTTTCAGTGCCCTCATCAAAGAAAAGTAATCCACAATAATCGAGCCAAACAAAAGTCTTTCTTAACTCAATATAATCTTCTCTTTTTTATACTATTTTACTGTTCAGTAGTTTTCTATCCTCTTTCCAGATTATGAAATCAGAAAAAATTGCATATGCTTTTTAAACACTTTATGATAAAATAAAATTTTCAATATTTTGTTTAACACAATTTTCAACGGAGGAATAAAATGAAATTTGATTTTTCTATGATTAAACAATTTAAAAAATTCTACAAACCGCATAAAAAGCTTTTTATCATTGATATGATCTGTGCTTTTTTTGTAGCATTTATTGATTTAGCCTATCCAATGCTGGCAAAATACGCATTAAGCGACCTGCTCCCCAAAAATGAATTCAGGAGCTATTTTATCTTCGTATTAGTTTTACTTGGATTGTATATTATTAGAGTGGTTTTCCAGTTTGTAAATGATTATTGGGGTCATATACTTGGGATAAGAATCGAGTACGACTTGAGAAAAGAACTATTTTTGCACCTGCAAAAACTCTCCTTTCGTTTTTACGACAAGACGAGAGTAGGGCACATCATGTCCAGAATGGTCAATGACTTAAACGAGATGACAGAGATGGCTCACCACGTACCAGAGGATGTTTTTCTATCGGCAATAATGCTTCTCGGTTCTTTTTTCGCCATGCTGGTGCTGAACTGGCAGCTGGCTCTGGGAGTATATACCATTGTACCGATCATGGTTTTATTCGCAGTAAAAAGAAGAAGGGAAATGTCGCAGGGATTTAAAAGCGTTAAAGAAAAAATATCAGGTGTAAATGCACAGCTCGAGAGCAGTATTTCAGGAATACGGGTATCAAAGTCATTTGCGAACGAAGAGCATGAGATCAGTAAATTTAATGATAGTAATATGCGCTTTAAAAAATCTAAAAATACAGCATATATGCAGATGGCTATTTTTATGGGCGGAATGCACTTTTTTATAAATCTACTAAATATAGTCGTCCTCGGAATAGGTGGGTTTTTAATCTATAAAGGGCAGATGAATTTCCCGGATTTGGTCGCATTCACTCTGTACACCAATGCTTTTTTAGTCCCGATAAGAAGGCTTACCAACTCGGTTCAGCAATTTGAATCCGGTATGACAGGATTTACTAGGTTTAATGAAATTATGGCCATAAAACCATTGATAAACGATTCTGAAAACGCAGTTGAGTTGAAACACTGCAAAGGAAAAATCACTTTCAAAGATGTCACTTTTGCCTATAATGAAAACAACAATATAATATCGAATCTGAACTTAAACATCGACGCCGGGAAAGTAGTTGCCCTTGTAGGACCGTCAGGTGGAGGAAAAACGACCCTGTGCCACCTAATCCCGAGATTCTACGAAGTGGATTCTGGCGAGATTTCAATTGATAATATCAACATCAAGAATATAAAGATCAGCAGTCTGAGGAAAAATATCGGTTTGGTCTCCCAGGACGTATTTTTGTTTGCGGGGACAATCAGGGATAACATAATGTACGGGAACATCAACGCCACGGAAGAAGAGATGATTGAAGCTGCTAAAAATGCCGAAATTCACGACTTTATAATGAGCCTGGAAAATGATTATGACACCGACGTGGGAGAAAGAGGTATCAAGCTTTCGGGAGGACAAAAACAAAGAATAAGTATCGCAAGGGTCTTCCTTAAAAACCCACCTGTACTAATACTTGATGAGGCTACCTCAGCCCTTGATAATGAAACTGAATTT
>QKCP01000073.1 GCA_003246855.1 Ilyobacter polytropus | reverse complement strand
TTGATACCGATCATTGGATCAACAGCATCACGAAGTTTCTTAAGTGTAGATGCACTCCAAACCATAGTACCAGGGAATTCTTCTATTGCTATTTGTTCAACACCGCATTTTTTACAGTGATCAACAAACTCTTTCCAGAACTTAATAGTTACTTCCCACTGATATTCATAAGCCGGTTTCATAAAAGCAGGCCATGATACAGTAGAAGTAATCCAGTTTGGAGTCGTGTCACCAGGTGCTCCTGCAGGAAGACCTGCCATTGCAACAAGTTTTTTAACACCTAATTTACCGGCAAGAGTCGCACACTCATACATGCTTTCTGCATACTCTTTTCCAGTTTCTGATGGCCATGTTGGATTACAAGACGTATTTAATGCAGAGATACGCATCCCACGTTTGCTTAACTCTTCTTGAAAAGCTTTAAATTTATTATCATCAGTTAATAATTCTTTTGTGTTAACATGCTTTCTAGCACCCCAACCTCCAGCTGTCATTTCAACTGCATCAATTCCTAGAGATTTTACTTTATCAAGCATATCCGGGAAAGCTAGGTTGGCGTAAACATCAGTACATATAGCTAATTTCATTGATTTTCCTCCGATTTTAAGATTTATATTCTAATTGGTTACCCAACGTACTGCTTTAAGTCTGAAGTTGATGTTTTGTATTCTGTTTCGTATTCTGTTTCGTAGTCTACCCAAATTCCACCTTTGTCTGCTGATTCTACGCATTTTTCTACCCAACGTACTCCCTCAAGTCCGAAGTTGATATCAGGGTATAGGAAGTCTTTCAAGAATTCTTCGTCTCCCCTGTCTTTAGCGTCTATAGCAATAGCGAATTGAAGGTAGATGTTTGCCCATGATTCTCCAAGGCCTTCTTCGTGTAGAGCTCCCAATCTTTCATATTCCAACCCTTCTTCGTTAAGGTAAGGCATTCCACGGAACATAACTTGATTTGGTTCTCCTTGTACTTCAAAAAGAAGTTTATTAGGATCAGAATCTCTCCATTCGATACTTGCTTTGCTTCCTACAATACGGATACCTTGAGATCTGTGGCAACCAGAGTTAACTCCTGATGCCCACATAGTTCCTACTGCACCGTTGTCGTAGTGGATAAGAACGTGTGCGTTGTCTTCTAATGGAGCACGGCTTGCTACGAAGCTTTGACGATCGCAAAGTAGTTTTTCAACTTTCATATGAGGCAGCATCATTTCAGAAATGCAGAAAGTATGAGTAGATATATCCCCTAGAACGTAGCTAGGTCCAGATATTTTAGGGTCAACACGCCATTTAGCAGCTGCGTTGTTTTTCTCTACGTCTTCACCGAAGAATCCGTGTGTGTAATCCATCATTACAACCCTGATATCTCCTAGTTCTCCGTTTTGTATCATTTTACGTGCTTGGTATATAAGCGGGTGACCAGCGAATCCGTAAGTAACTCCTACTATTTTCCCTTTTTCTTCTGCAAGAGCTTTGATTTCCATAGCCTCATCAGTTGTGAAGAACAACGGCTTTTCACATATTACATGAATTCCTGCATTTAGAGCAGCTTTGGTTATTTCAAAATGAGTTCCGTTAGGTGTTGCGATTGAAACAACTTCGATTCCGTCCTCTCTTTTTGCCTCTTCTGCAAACATAGTTTTGTAATCAGGGTAGCAACGAGAACCGTCTAGTCCTAGCCCTATTCCAAAATCTTTACATCTTTCAGCATCGATGTCGAAAGCTCCTGCTACTAATTCGTATGCAGTATTGTCTCTAAGAGCCCCTATTCTATGTTTGTAACCTACTTGACCTGTACGGCCACCCCCTACCATCGCCCAACGTAAAGGTCTTTTAATCATTTTTTCTCCGTTTATTGCCATTTCAAATCCCCCCTTTTAATATTTCATGACTTTAAATAGTCATTTATGATTTCTTTCAGTTTGAGATGTTTTATTTTTTATGTTATAAGTATATATTTTTTTTGAAATAATATCCTTAAGCATCTTACTTTTGTTTTGGTTAAAAAACAGCCGTTTTTTGAGCTTTTTTAAAACTTTTTTCAAAAAATCTCGAGTATATTACTATTTTTAAAATAATGTTTTACATGTTTCAATAAAAAAGCCTCACGCCATATGGTGTGAGGCTTAAAAAATATTTTAAATTTTATCTAAATTAATGTATCCAGCGTTTTCGATATTTCATTGGAGACATACCGACAGTTTTTGTAAAAATAGTGCTGAAGTAATTAGAATCGGAATACCCTACCATAAACGCGATATCGGTAATGTTGTAGTCTGAGCCGATAAGCAAAGATTGAGCTGTACCAATCCTGCGGTTCGTAATATATTGTATAGGTGGATATCCGGTAGTTTTTTTAAAAACACTGCATAAATAGGATGGGCTTATGTGTAGCTTGCTACCGATGCTCTCTAAAGTCAGTTCCTCAGAATAATGGTCGTCGATATATTTTTTTATACGCTTTCCTATAAAATGTTCGGTGCTTTCCTCTTGCTCTCTTGGTTTGTCCAGTTGGTTTAAAATTATAGAGATAAGAGACTGCAACAGGTGGTGGCCTATCTCTTCGGCACCGTTATTTTGAGATTTGATTTGAGAATGCATAATCTTAAAAATATTTTCTACATCTCCACTGGACGAGCCGCTTTTTAAAACGGGATTTGCATTATCTGGTAATAAGCAATTTTCTCTTAATCCCTCTAATTTAAGGTTACTGACAGCACAGCTGTATACACTCATTTCAGCATCGGGATTTGTGCGTTCGTCATGCAGAGTACCACTGTTATAGATTAGAATATCTCCTTTTTGTGTGTGGTACTGCTTTCCTCCGATAGTGTGAATTCCTCTGCCGTGTCTAATGTACAAAATTTCTAGGCGGTCTTCGTGCATATGCATAACACAGGGTAGTTTTGTAAGATCAGCATCCGCTTCACAAACGTATAGAAGTTTAGGAGTTTTTTCAGTTTGAAAAGTGGATATGAAATTTTTTTTAACAAAACATTGCATAGTGAAATCCCCCTTTATTTATATGGATGTATTTTGTTGAATATATACCCTATAATTAAGTATAGTATTTTAAAAAAATAATAACCTTAAAAATTCCACTTTGTTTTGATAAAAAAAAGCCCTTTTTCTGGGCATAGTTTAAACTTAAGTTTTAAAAACTTAAAAATCTTACTATTTTAGCGAATATAGTTGTTTATTTCATAAAAATAGAATAGCCTTAGTTTGTAAGTCCTAAGGCTATTAAAAAATTTTATTTATAACTAATTACCCAAAGTTTTCGATATTTTAAAGGAGGAATACCAACAGTTTTTGTAAAAATAGTGCTGAAGTAATTAGAGTCGTGATATCCAACCATAAATGCGATATCGGTAACATTGTAATCGGTGTTGATAAGCAAAGATTGAGCCTTTCCGATTCTGAGATTTGTAATATATTGGCTTAGGGTATATCCGGTATTTTTTTTAAAAACATTGCATAAATAGGAGGGGCTTATATTTAATTCGTTACCTAAGTTATCTAAAGTTAAATCTTTGAAATAATGGCTATCTATATATTCTTTTATATGGTTTCCTATAAAATATTCGGTGGTTTTATGTTGATCAATACATTTTCCTAGTTGGTTTAAGATTATGGAAATAAGAGACCAGACTAAATAATTACTAATCTCTTCGGATGCGTTATTTTGAGAGTAGATTTGAGAATGCATAATCTTAAAAATATTTTCTACATCTTCGCTGGATGAGCCGCTTTTTAAAACTGGGTTTGCATCATCCGGTAATAAGCGATTTTCTCTTAATCCCTCTAACTTGAGATTGCTGACAGCACAGCTGTATACACTCATTTCAGCATCTGGATTTGTGCGCTCGTCATGCAGAGTACCACTGTTGTAGATTAGGATATCTCCTTTTTGTGTGTGGTACTGTTTTCCTCCGATAGTGTGAATTCCTCTGCCGTGTCTAATATATAAAATTTCTAGACGATCTTCATGCATATGCATAACGCAAGGAAGTTTTGTAAGATCAGCATCAGCTTTACAAACGTATAGAAGTTTAGGAGTTTTTTTATCTTGAAAAGTGGATGTAAATTTTTTTTTAACAAAACACTGCATGGTGAAATCATCCTTTCTGTATTATGTTGGTTTTGTTGTCGATAAATAAAGTTAAAAACATGGATTTAGTGAATGCGTTTATCTTGTATTTTGTTTGAGTAAAAAGGATAGCATATTTTCAATTGTTCATTTCAAAAAGTGTTGATATGAACAACTGAAAATATGGTCATAAAAATGCCACGAGATGAAGGCAACCTCCTCAGTCTCATGGCAGTATTTTTAACATTTGATTGAATTTTATTTTATGAAATCTTTGTAGTTGTCTGGAGTTATAAGTTGGAACGGAACATTAGTAACTTGCTCTACTGGTTCCCCTTTCCATAATTTGTAAGCAACTTCTAAAGCTCAAGCTCCTTGACCTTGACCGTCTTGGAATACAGAAACAGCAAGTTTTCCTTGAGCGATCATATCGATAGCGTCTGCAGTACCGTCAACTCCTCCTACTAGGATTTGTCCAGTTTTTCCAGCAGCTTCTTAGCGCTTATTGCACCTATAGCCATTTCGTCATTGTTAGATGCTACGATGTCGATTTTGTCACCAGAGTTTAGCCAGTTTTCCATAACTTGAAGTCCAAGAGCTCTGCTCCATTTACCGGTTTGCTCTTTTATGACTTTCATATCAGGGTATTTTGCAATAATTTCTTTAAACCCATCAGTTCTTTTAATTTGAGCATCTTGTCCAAGCTCACCCATTAGTATAACAACGTTCCCTTTTCCTACTGCTTTTTCAGCTAGGTATTCCATTTCCATTAGTCCAGCTAATTTTTGCTCTGATACAACTGCGTATACACCATCTTGATACGATTTAGGTGGTCTGTTGCAGTAGATGATGTCAATACCGTTGTCGATAGCCAGTTTTGACATAATATCACTAGAATCGGAATCCACAGGAACTACGATTATTTTATCCATACCTTGAGTCACAAAGCTTTCGATTTGACCAAGCTGTTTAGCAGGGTCATCTTTAGCATCGACGAAAGTGATTTCCATCTCATCTCCGTAAGCTTTTTTAAGGTCTTCTATTCTAGATCCCGTTGCGTTGAAGTGGAAGCAGTCAAGAACTATCCCTGCGTTGTCTCTGTTTACGGCTTCTGCGATTTCGTAAGCTTTCCCGAATGTGTTTATTGTACACTAC
The DNA here is from genome assembly GCA_003246855.1 of Ilyobacter polytropus. Taxonomy (GTDB): domain Bacteria; phylum Fusobacteriota; class Fusobacteriia; order Fusobacteriales; family Fusobacteriaceae; genus Ilyobacter_A; species Ilyobacter_A polytropus_A. The sequence continues at coordinate 254 of QKCP01000073.1, read as the reverse complement.
GGATGACCAACGAATTCGATTCCTAGTCTGATTCCATAAGGCTCAGCTATGTCAGCTAATTCGTTAAGCACTTTTACAGAATGTGCACAGCCTTAAAGCTTTTTGGTTAGAAGATTAATCCCAGTATTTTGCTACGTGAGCTTTTGTTACTTCATAAGCTTTTTTTACGTTGTCTTCTTGATCCATTTCATAATATTCAGGACGGAAAACTTCGATGATGCAAGCATCAGCAGCAATACCGATTTTTTTGAATA
>QKCP01000109.1 GCA_003246855.1 Ilyobacter polytropus | reverse complement strand
AGCTTCAGCTCTTTTAAAATAAATTTTTAAGTAAATTAATTGTATGCAAGGAGCTGGAATTAAGTAATGGTATTTTCAAACGAGGGGAACAATCCCCTCGTTTTGTAGTAAAAGAAGATTTTAAAAAGTTATCAAAAATGAATCTGAAAATTTAATCTTCAGATTCATTTTTGATATAGGATAGGATATTATAAATAAAATAAACAAATTCTATAATTGTAGCGATTTAATTGTTGGATTTTTATTATTTTTAAGTTTTTATATGTCGTTTATAACCTTTATTACTTTACCAACTGTATAAAGTTCTTCTCCTGGACCGATATAGATAGGGGCGTAGTTGGGGTTGTCACTGATGAGCGCCACATACGACTCGGTTACCTTTAGTCTTTTTACATAAGCCTCGTCGTTCATCAGAAAGGCACCTATCTCCCCGTTCTTAACCTCGACGTTCTTTTTAACTATAATTACGGCGGAATTCTTTATTGTGGGCTCCATGGAGTCTCCCATTACGTTTATGGCAAACACCTCACCGCGAGGGTTGAAATCCGGAATGGTCAAAAAATCTTCTATTTCACCATAGTTAATAGCCCCTGGGCCTGCGCTTATTCTTTCATATACAGGGATTTTATACTCTGAGAGTGGAGGGGTGTTTTTTTCTTGGCGGTTGTTCTCTAGAAACTTAAGTTTCTTCTCAATATCGTATAATTCTCTTCTTATTATCTCGGGGGTCCTTTCCAGGGCAGCCATATACTTCATATTTTTAGACTCTTCTTCGGTGAGTTGGAGAGCTTCAGATATCTTATCTAGGACAGCTTCACTTGGTGGGTTTTTTACCTCCCCTCTTTCTATACCGTTGAAGTATGACTGGGTTATCCCTATCAGCTTGGCTAGCTGGTTTTGGCTATATCCGAGTTTTTTTCTTTTATTCTTTATAAAATTTTTAAAATCATCCATGGCAAAAACTCCTTATCTATTCATATAGATTAATTATAGCCTGAAAAAATAAAAAATTCAATTAAATCTTGACAAAATTAAAAAATAGGCGCTATAATTAACTATATATAATTATAGATAAGTTTTGAGGAGGGCGCTTATGAAATTTTCGTTCAGAAAAGGTAAATGGGTCGTGGGCTTTAAATTTTGGCAGCTAGAGTGCGAAATTGAAAAGGTAGACGGATATTACTACATCAGTTTGGAAAATAACGATAAAAATTTAGTAATGAGGACGGATGATCTTGAATATACCTTTAGAAAACTCAACGAAGCTTATGAAAAAAGGTATATAGGGTGTATTTAGGGGGAGTAGACATGGCTTGGATTAGAAGAATTCTAGGTTTTAAGATAAGGTTTAGCAGTCAGTGAAAAATTGACAAAATCTTCATATTCCTATATAGTAAGTAGTGAAAACTGCTTACTTTTTTATTTTTTGAACAAGGAAAGGGGAATGGATGAGGGTATCTATTTTAGGAAGTGGTAGTGCTGGAAATTCCATTTTTATAGAGGTAGATAATTTTAAACTTTTGATAGATGCTGGGTACAGCGGGAAGAGGATAGCTCAAAAACTGCACGAGATAGGTGAAAAACCTGAGGATATAGGGGCCATATTGGTGACGCACGAGCATATGGACCATATAAAGGGAGCCGGTATATTGTCTAGGAAGCACAATATACCTATATTTATATCACGTGAGAGTTATGAGGCCTCAAACGGTAAGTTGGGGAAGATAGATGGGAAGAATCTTATTTTTCTGGATGAAGCTAATTTTAAACTGGGGAACAGCGTGGAGGTAACCCAGTTTGAGGTAATGCATGATGCTGTAAAAACTGTGGGCTATACCTTGCAGAACAGCAGGGGTCACAAGCTGGCTGTATCAACCGATATAGGGTACGTGACAAACATAGTAAGAGAAAACTTCAAGGGAGCACATGTGGTTATCCTAGAGAGCAATTACGACTATCAGATGCTTATGGATTGCTCGTATCCTTGGGACCTAAAAGCAAGGGTCAAGGGGAGAAACGGTCACCTATCCAATAATGAGGCGGCAAAGTTTATAAGGGAAATATACCATGATGATCTGAAAAAAGTTTTTTTGGTGCACATAAGCCAGGACAGCAATTCTTATGAGCTTGCCCATAAAACTGTATCAGAGGAACTTGCCAGGAATGAGATATGTGTTGACCTAGAACTAGTCGAGCAGGAGAAGATAAGCTCGCTTTTCGAACTTTATAAAAATGACTGAAAATAGGGGGGAGCATGAACTTAGACGATTTATGGGAGGAACTGAAATTTGAGGTAGACACGTATAAAGTCGAGGTGCTTGATAATAAAAAAGATAAGGTGGTACTCGGAGCCGGAAGCAGGCAGAGTGACATCATTTTTATAGGTGACGACCCTAATCTTTATGAGGATGAACACGGCACAACTCTCCCTGGGAGCTCAGGGGAGTTCTTTTATAAATTATGCAAGCTGGTCTATTTAAAAAAAGAGGATATATACGTCACCAACTTAGCCAAGTGCAAGTGTAAATTAAACGACCTCCAGGAAAAAGACAGGGAAAAATTTAGAGAATACTTGGATATGCAGATTGCCCTTATAAAACCAAAAATAGTTGTGGCAATGGGGCAGGAGACCGCCAAGTTCCTGCTGAGGGACGAAGGGCTGAAAATAAATGATATAAGGGGTAAGATATACAATTGGGACGGAAATATAAAGCTAATGGTAATACACGATCCTGCTTATCTCCTAAGGGAAACTAGCAGGGAAAAGAAGAGCCCGAGATGGTTCACCTGGAAGGATATGGAAAACATCAAGAGAGAGCTGGATGTTTTAGGCGGTAATACAAATGGATAAAAAAGATTTGAGGAGAAAGGTAAGGCAGGAGAGAGAAGCTCTGCCACTGGAGTATGTAAAAGAGTATTCCCGTAGAGTATCGGAACTACTTTTGAAAAGCGACGAATATAGAGAAAGCCGTGTGGTGATGTCGTACATGAGCATAAAAAATGAGGTTGACACCACCGCCATAAATTCTAGGGTGCTTAAGGACGGAAAGACACTGCTTATACCCAGGATAAACGACGGTGACGAAGTGGAAGCTGTGGAGCTAGAGTCTGGGATTCAGCTTGTAGATGACAATAAATACAGCATACCTGAGGTTTTGGAAGGCAGGGTTTATCCAAAAGAAGGAATAGATCTTGTAGTAGTACCTGGGGTAGCTTTTGATATGTCAGGCAACCGTATAGGTTTTGGAAAGGGGTACTACGATCGTTTTTTAAAGGGATGCAGTGCAAAGCGGGTTGCGGTGGTCTATCCGTTTCAGCTGGTGGAGTGCATAGAAGTTGAGGTACATGATGAAAAAGTCGATAAAATTTTTGTTGTACGATAGGGCTGAGGCCTTTTTTCAAGGGATAAGCTGTTGAAAAAAAATTTTTCATATGATAAAATTAAAAGTGATATTCATATAAGAACTTAGGAGGTAGAGTTGTGGCAGGACACAGTAAGTGGGCTAATATAAAACACAGAAAAGGTAGACAGGATAAACTAAGGGCAAAACTTTTCACCAAACTGGGTAAAGAGCTTACAATTGCAGCCAGAGAAGGCGGGGGGGACCCAAACTTCAATCCTAGATTAAGACTAGCGCTTGACAAGGCTAAAGCTGGAAATATGCCTAAAGATAATATAGAAAGAGCCGTTAAAAAAGGTACTGGTGAACTGGAGGGTGTAGAATATCTAGAGATCAGATACGAAGGTTACGGTCCAGCTGGGGTGGCCTTCATTGTTGATGTAGTAACTGACAACAAGAACAGATCAGCTTCGGATGTAAGGTCTACTTTCTCGAAAAGGGGAGGTAACTTAGGAGCAGACGGTGCAGTTGCTTGGATGTTTAACAGAAAGGGATTAATATCCATAGTGGCAGAGGGTATAGATGAAGACGAGCTAATGATGACAGCCCTTGAAGCCGGTGCAGAAGACGTAAAACTTGAAGGTGAAACCTTCAACGTGATATCCGAGCCAAACGATTTTCAATTAGTGGTAGACCAATTAACAGAAGCTGGATATAAATATGAGGAAGCTGAGATAACATTCATACCTGAAAATAAAGTGGAAATCACAGATGCCGATATGGCTAAAAAAATCATGGGACTTTATGAGGCCTTGGAGGATCTTGAGGATGTTCAAGAAGTATACTCCAACTTTGATATCTCTGATGAGTTGATGGAAGAAATAATGGAATAGTTTTTTAAAGGCGTTTAACCGGTTATGGAAAAACGCCTTTTTTAAAATTCTATTTTGGAGGAAGTGGCGCTATGAGTTACGACAGTCTGTATGAGGAGATAGAAAAAGCAAATATTTATGGGCTGGGGGAGAAAAACCTAAAAAGGTTTAGAAATCTTGGGTTGGAGACTGTTTTTGATGTACTGTATAATTTTCCCAGAACCTATGAAGACAGGACGAATATAAAAAAAATAAGGGATCTTAGAGAAGGGGAGTACGTTCTGGTAAAGGCCAAGATTTTTAAGATGGAAAACATACGTACCAGGACTAGAAAGACAATGTTTCGTGCAAGAGTTGGCGACGATACCGGGTTTTTAGAACTGGTATGGTTCCAAATGCCGTACCTAAAAAAGGTTCTAGAAGTTGGCAAGGAGTATGTGTTTATAGGCAAGGTAAAGAGGGCGTATACCTTTCAAATGGTAAACGCCGAGTACAGAGAAATAGAACATGATAAAACCGTGGACGGGTCCATATTGCCGGTATATTCCGTTGCTAAAGGGATGAATCAGAACTGGATGAGAAAGCTTATGTACAAGGGGATTGAAAAGTATGGCGAAGAGCTAAATGAAAACATCCCCGAAGATATACTTGGTGAGTATAAGCTTATAGGCAGGAGAGAGGCACTTAGGGCGATACACTTTCCAAAATCAAGAAGGTCGCTGGAAGAAGCAAAGAGAAGGTTTGCCGTGGAGGAACTATTGATACTGGAGTTCGGCATACTCTCTAAGAGGTTTGAAAATGAGTTTAAAGAGAGCAGAAAATACAAGCTGAAAGACAAAAAAGATCTGGTAAAAAACTTTCTAGACGAACTAGGGTTTAACCTGACAAAGGCCCAAAAGAAGGTCGTGACAGAGATATACAAGGAACTGGTTGGCGGTAAGATGGTTAATAGGCTGATACAGGGCGACGTGGGTTCCGGTAAAACCGTGGTGGCCATAATCTTGCTGCTCTATATGGTGGAAAATTCCTATCAGGGGGTAATCATGGCGCCGACAGAGATCCTGGCCGCACAGCACTATTTGGTTGTTGTGGATGTGCTAAATGCCCTCGGAGTGAGGGTGGAGATACTCACTGGCAGTGTGAAGGGTAAAAAAAGGGAGAAGCTTCTAGCGGAAATAAGAGAGGGTGTAGTGGATATAGTCGTTGGGACCCACGCCCTTATAGAGGATAGTGTGGAATTTAAAAACCTAGGTCTCATAGTAATAGATGAACAGCATAGATTTGGCGTAG